>NZ_JBIAQI010000037.1:0-85310 GCF_042888905.1 Streptosporangium sp. NPDC002721 | reverse complement strand
AGGCCTGGGTGGCCAAAGTGGTCGCCCACACCGACGCCAGCGCCATGATCGCGCCCACCGACAGGTCGATGCCCCCACCGATGATCACGAACGTCGCGCCGACGGTGATCACGCCGATGGTCGCCGCCAGCGACAGGATGCTCACCATGTTCGAGGCGGTGGCGAAGGTGTCGGGCACCGTGAACAGGCCCACCGCCGCCAGCAACGCCAGCGCGACCACCAGGCCGAGGTGCGGGACGTCGCCCAGCCGGGCCAGCGGCCCCGGCCCCTCGGCGGGTTTACGGGCCTGCTTGTCCACTCGCACCTGCTCGTCCACAGACGGCAGCCGAGGCTCGCTCATACCGGACTTCCTTCCATGATCATGTCGAGGACGGCGTGCTCGTCCAGCTCACCGGCGCCGGCCTCACGGATGACCCGGCCCTCGCGCAGGACCAGCACCCGATCGGCCAGCCCCAACACCTCGGGAACCTCACTGGAGACCAGCAACACCCCGATCCCCTCATCGGCCAGCCGCCGCACCACGGCGTACAACTCCGCCCGAGCCCCCACATCCACCCCGCGGGTCGGCTCGTCCAGCAACAGCAGCTTGCGGTCGTTCAGCAACCACCGGGCCAGCACCGCCTTCTGCTGGTTACCGCCCGACAACGTCTTGATCGGCCGCTCCGGATCGGACGGCCGGATGTCCAGGGCCCGCACCATCTCCCGCGCGTCAGCCGCCTCCTTGCGCCGGTCCATCCAGCCCAGCCGCGAGTACCGGCCCAAACTGGCCAGGCTGATGTTGCGCGAGACACTCTGATCCAGCAGCAACGCCTGCGCCTTGCGCTCCTCGGGCGCCAACCCCATGCCCAGACGCACCGCACCGGTCGTGCCACCACCCCGGCGCACCGGCTTGCCCTCCAGGACCACCTGGCCCGAGAAGCGCCGCGCCCCGTACACCGCCTCGATGATCTCCGAGCGGCCCGAACCGACCAGACCGGCCAGCCCGACGATCTCCCCCGCCCGCACCGAGAACGACACGCCGGAGACGCGGCCGGGGATGCTCAGGTCACGTACCTGGAGCACCTCCGCCTTGCCGTCGTGGCTGCCGGGGGCGGGCCGTTCGGGGAAGACGTACTCGACGTTGCGGCCGGTCATCAGCGAGACCACCTGCGAGGTCGGCGTCTCCTTGGCCGGCAGCCCGACCGCGACCGTGCGGCCGTCCTTGAGCACCGTCACCCGGTCGCCGATCTCGCGGATCTCCTCCAGCCGGTGGGAGATGTAGACCACCGCCACCCCCTGGGCGGTCAGCTCCCGGATGATCCGGAACAGGTTGCCCACCTCGTCGTGGGCCAGCGCCGCCGACGGCTCGTCCATGATGATCAGCCGGGTGTCGTGCGACAGCGCCCGCGCCATGCTCACCACCTGCTTGGCCGCAGGCGACAGCCGGCCCACCTCCGTCGACGGGCGGATCTCGGCGTGCCCCAGCCGCTCCAGCAACTCCCGGGTGGCCCGCGCCGCCTCACCCCGGCCCACGAACCCCATCCGGGCCGGCTCATGACCCAAGAACACGTTCTCGGCCACGCTCAGGCCGTCCACCAGGTCCAGCTCCTGGTAGATCGTGGAGATCCCCAGCCGGATCGCGGCGATCGGGCTCGACAGCCGCACCTCCTCACCGTTGAGCGTGATCGTCCCCTCGTCGGGCTGGTGGGCACCCGCCAGGGTCTTGATCAGGGTGGACTTCCCGGCACCGTTCTGGCCGAGCAGGCAGTGCACCTCACCCGCGCGGACCTCCAGGTCGACGCCGTCGAGGGCGCGCACGCCGGGGAACTGCTTGACGATTCCTCGCATCACGAGGAGGGGTGCCGAGTCGGTTGACGGCTCCGGCATGGGGGGCCTCCGTGGATCTCTACAGCGGAGTCTCGATGGGGACTTCGCCGCGGGCTTCGATGAGGGGGCGGGCTTCGGCGTAGGGAGAGATTTCGACGTGGGAAGAGACTTCGACGAGAGGACTGGGGACTAAGAAGGGGATCCCGCCCGTCCGGCCGGGCCGGACAGCACCAGCGTGGCGCCGCCGAGGTCGGCGTGAACGACGGCGTCACGAATCCGGTTCTCCGGTCGGACGGACGGGATGCTTGGGGGGCGATACCGGGTTCTCACGAGGTATGGCGTCTCATTCGCGCTCCCTCTCGGACGCCGGTGCCGCCAGATGGACGTCGATGGCGGTGGGGTTGGAGAGCACCCTCTCCGTGACGATCCCGGCGGCGCCACGCGAGGCCGCGCCGAAGCCGAGATCGGAGGCGACGAACTCGCAGCGGGCGACGGATCCCTCCACGCCCAGCCGCTTCAGCTCCGCCTGCGCCACCGGGATGAGCCGGTCGGCGAGCTTGGCGAAGTAGCCGCCGATGACGATGACGCGCGGGTTGAAGAGGTTGACCAGCGTGGCCGAGCCGCGCCCGAGCCAGCGGCCCACCTCCCCGATGGCCAGATCGACCCGGGGGTCGCCGGCGGCCCAGCGCAGCTCGATCTCGGCGAGCCGCTCCTCCGGGTCGCGCATCACCCCGTCGTGCATGCCGTAGGCGTGGTCGGGGGTGGCCATCCGGACCAGCGCGGCCAGGCCGACCTTCGTCTCCCAGCAGCCGATCCGGCCGCAGCCGCAGCGCTCGCCCGAGGGGTCGACCATGACGTGGCCCACCTCGCCGGCGAAGCCGTCGGCGCCGCTCAGCAGGCGCCCGCCCGAGATCACGCCGCCGCCGATGCCCACCTCGCCGGTGAGGTAGACCAGGTCGGCCGTACCGGCCGCCACGCCGGAGGTGTACTCGGCGAGGGCCGCCAGGTTCGCGTCGTTGTCCACGCTTATCGGCACGTTCGGGGGCACCCCGGCGCGTACGAGCCACTCCGCCACCGGGACGCCGTACCAGCCGAGGTTGGGGGCGACGTCCACGACGCCGGTCGCGGTGTCGACGAGACCGGGGACGGCCACGGTGATCCCGGCGATCCGGACCTCCAGGAGGTCGAGCTCGGCCATCGCCTCCCCGATCACCCGGGCCAGCTCCGTCAGGGAGCGCTCGGAGTCGCAGCCCATGGCGTCGAAGCTCACCCGCCGGTCGATCAGCACCCTGCCGCCCAGGTCGGTGGCGAAGGCGGCGATGTAGTCGACGTTCACCTCGAGGCCGAGGGCGCCGACACCGGCGCCGTCCAACGCCAGGGCGAGCCCGGGGCGGCCGACGGCGCCCGCGTGCTGCGGGCCGATCTCCTTGAGGAGGCCGCGAGCCTGCAGCTCGCCGACGAGGCTGGTGACCGTGGTCTTGTTCAGGCCGGTCTCCATGGCGACGACCGACCTGGACCTCGGGCCGTACTCGCTGACGTGACGCAGCACCAGGGACAGGTTGGACCGGCGCACGGTGGCCTGGTCGGCGGGGGTGCCGGCCGACCTGTTCGAGCTCGTCGAACCGCCGTTGCGACTGCCGGTCCAGCTACGGTGCACGTCACTCCCCTCAATTAATTTGCATGACTGGCCGAATTAAAGGCTCAGTTCCGAGGTGGGCGCAAGGTTCGAAACGTTTCGATCTGCGTAACGTTTTTGTAACATGGATGCCCGTTTGCCCGCTTACGGCACAGCTGGAGACAGATATCGAGTTGTTACCGGGCCTGTGGTGCGCGACAGGACACCTCTGTGTTACAAATCCAATTAATTTCTATCCGAGACAAATAAAAGCCAGGTGACCGCGTGATCCAGGAGCAGCACCAGGCCCGCACGGTGGGCGGCACGCCCCAGGCCGCGGGCCACGCCTCGCTCCGCCGGACGAACCTCTCCCTGGTCCTGCGCCACCTGCGCGAGCACGGGTCCACCTCGCGCTCCGACATCGCGGAGGCCACGGGCCTGCACCGGGCCACCGTCTCCAACCTGATGGTCGAGCTCCTCGACCGGCGGCTGGTCCAGGAGGTCGGCGTCGACCACGCGGGCGCGGTCGGCCGCCCCCGGCGGGCGGTGGCGCTGCACGGCGCGCACATCGGCGCCCTCGGGCTGGAGCTCAACGTCGACTACATCGCCGTGCACGGCGTCGACCTCGGCGGCAACGTCCTGGTCGACCGCCGCCTGGGCTTCGACGCGGCGGGCAGCGGCTCCAGCCAGTCGCTCCGCGAGCTCGGCCTGACGGCCCGCGAGGCCATCGAGGAGATGACGCGCGCCGGGGCCACCCCGGCGGGCATCGGGGTGGCAGTCCCCGGCCTGGTCGACGTCGACCACGGGGTGGTGGCCTTCGCCCCCAACCTCGACTGGCACGACGTGCCGCTGGCCGCCCGGCTCTCCTCCGCCCTCGGCCCGCTGCGCGTGCCGGTGACGGTCGACAACGACGCGAACCTGGCCGCCCTCGCCGAGTACACCTCCGGGGTGGCGGCCGGTACGGCCGACATGGTCTACCTCACCGGCGAGGTCGGCGTGGGCGGCGGCATCATCGTGGACGGCAGGCTGCTGCGCGGGGCGGACGGCTTCTCCGGCGAGGTCGGGCACCTGCCGGTCGACCCGAGCGGCGGGCGCTGCGGCTGCGGGCGCTTCGGCTGCTGGGAGACGAAGGTCGGCCTGGCCGCGCTGGTGCGCACGGCGCCCCCCGAGCGGGCGTACGGACCCGGCTCCGGCCCGGTGCCCGACCCCGAGGAGCGGGTGGCCGAGATCGCCCGCGACCTCGCCGCCGGTGACCGGCAGACGCTGGTCGCGGTCGCGGAGGCCGGCCGCTGGCTCGGGCTCGGCGGCTCGATACTGGTCAACCTCTTCAACCCGCGCGTGATCGTCGTGGGCGGCTACTTCGCCACCCTGGCCCACTGGATGCTCCCCTTCGCGCAGGCGGAGCTGGAGCGCCTGGTCGTCGCGGGGCCCGCCGCCCGCTGCCGGTTCGTCGCCTCCGACCACGGCTTCGGCGCGGCCTCCCGGGGTGCCGCGAACGTGGTGATCAACCAGATCGTCAACGACCCCACCGCGATCATGCGGCCCGCGCCGCAGCCCTCCGGCGCCTGACGCCCTCGGTCCCCTTCGGGAAGAGTCAGAGCACGTCCTCCCGTAGCTGCGGGAAGACTTTTGAGACCTTGGCCAGCAGATACTCACCGTAGGTTCCGGTGAAGGCGCGCAGGTCCTGGCCGTCCCAGCGGGCACGCCCGCCCCCGACGGCCTCCCGCGAGGGCAGCGGGGGCACCTCCGCGTCCCACGCGGGATCGAAGAAGAACGGGAACGACAGCCGCTCGTTCCCGCTGACGTTGCGCACCCGGTGCGGCGTCGAGCGGTAGTAGCCGCCGGTGAGCCGGTCGAGCATGTCGCCGATGTTGCACACGAAGGTGCCGGGGATCGGCGGGGCCTCGATCCAGCCGCTGCCGGCGTGCACCTGGAGTCCCCCGTTGCGGTCCTGGGCCAGCAGGGTGAGCAGGCCGTAGTCGGTGTGCTCCCCCACCCCCCACCCGTCGGCGCCGGGCGGGGCCGGAGGGTAGTGGAAGATCCGGAACAGCACGGTGGGGTCGGCGGTGTAGCCGGTGGCGAAGTAGTCCTCGGCCAGCCCGAGACTGAGCGCGACGCCGCGCATGACCGACTGCCCGAGGTCGGTGAGCCGGTCGAGGTATTCGAGGACCGCCTCGCCCAGTTCGGGCACCTGGGCGGGGAACAGGTTGCGGCCGTGCAGCGGCAACCGGGCACGGGGGTCGCCCCCGGGCGGCTCGGGCGACCCGGCTGACCCGGGCGACTTGACCGACCCGGGCGGCTCGGGCGACCTGAGCGACTTGGCTGACCCAGGTGCCTCGGCTGATCTGGTCGGCTCGGCCGGTTCGGCCGGTTCGGCCCCGAAGTAGATGCCCTCCTTCAGGTCGGGACGGCCGGAGGTGAGCTCGCCGCCCACCGGGAAGAACCCCCGCCAGGCACGGCCTCCCCGTTCCATGGAGATCTCGGCCTTCACCTCGGGGGGCAGCGAGAAGAAGCGGCGCGCGGCGGTGTCGAGGCGGTCGAGCAGCGAGGAGGGCACCCCGTGGCCGGAGACGTAGAAGAACCCGGTGTCGCGGCAGGCCCGCTCGATCTCGCGGGCGACCCGCTCGCGTTCCGCACGGGACCCGTCCCGCACCAGGGCACTGACATCGATCACCGGTAGTCGCTCCACCAGGCCATCATCACCCATCGATCCGTTCTCGCCATCCCCCGAGGCCGGTCCGGCCGGTCGGACCGGTAGCCGGGGTCTTGTGGGACGGCGGGGCCGGGCGTACGGTCCGGCCATGACCGTCGTTCACCATCCGCGCGTGGCCTGGGAGGGTGCGCGCGCCTTCGTCAACGCCGCCGACGACAACGTCTACTGGTGGCTCAGCGACATCGTCGGGCGCTCCCTCGGGGCCACCCACCAGACGAGACTTTCCATGACGCGCCTGCGCCTGCAACGCGAGGACGCCTGGCTGGCCGAGACCGCGGCCTGGCGGGTGCGCCTGGAGGACATGCTGCAGGCGCGGCCCGACCTCGCACCGGTCCTGCTCCAGCTGGTCGCGGAGACCACGCGCCGTCTCTCCCGCTGAGAACTCCTGCTGGGAGCTCTCGCTGAGAACTCCCGCTGAGAACTCCCGCTGAGAACTCCCGCTGAGAACTCTCGCTGAGGACTTCCGCCGGGAACCCTCGCCGGGAACCGGTCCGTGCGGGGTCGGGTCTCGAAGGGGTCGGGTCTCGAAGGGGTCGGGTTTTGAAAGGGCGGGCCTCGAAGGGGCGGGCCCCCAGGCAGGGTGCTCTCTTCCGCGATCTTCTACGATCGGGGACGTGACCGACCCGATCTCACGTGCCAGTGCCCGGATCCTGCTGGTCGACGCCGACGACCGTCTCCTGCTGTTCCGGTATCGGGCCCCCGCGCACTGGCCCGCCGAACATTACTGGATCACGCCGGGCGGAGGGGTGCACGACGGCGAGACGCTGGTCGCCGCGGCGGCCCGCGAGCTGCGTGAGGAGACCGGCCTGGTCGTCACGGAAGAGCGCCTGGGGTCCGTCGTGGCCCGCTCCTCCGGCCCGGTCTGGTTCGGTGACGTCCGGGTCGCCGCGGTCGACTCGTTCTTCTTCCTGCGCGTCGACGGCCACACCGTCGACGCCTCGGGACAGGAGGAGCTGGAGCGCTCGACGATCACGGCGCACCGCTGGTGGTCCCGGCACGACCTCCTCACCACCGGTGAGACGATCTTCCCCCTCGACCTGGGGACCCTGCTGCCCGGCTTCCTCACCGGCGAGCTCCCCGCCGAGCCCCTCCTGCTGCCCTGGCACCTCGACGAGTAGTGCCCGGCCACCGGGGTGGGCACGGGTGCCCGGTCACCGCCGTTTCGCGTGCCGCCCCAGGGACTCGAACCCTGATCACCCAGGTCCTGAACCTGGTGCCTCTGCCGTTGGGCCAGAGCGGCCGGGCGCGCCTCACGGCACGCCGGTGTCACGATGTCACTTTCACTGCTCGCACTGCCTTGTACTGCTCGTGTCGTCGGAACGGCAGGGCTCGAACCTGCGGCCTTCCGGTCCCTGGCCGGATGCTCTCCCTCCTGAGCTACGCTCCGTCACGCGTCCGGCCCGGTTGGCGTGGGCCGTACCGGACGCGTCGCGGGCCTGCCGACCGGGCGGGGGTCGCCACTCCCTCCGCCGAGTCCCAGTCCCATGGCCCCGCTCTCGCGAGGGCAGAGCCGCAGCGGGGGTTCGAACCCCGTCCTGCCGGGTGGAAGCCGGCTGCCTTACCGATTCGGCCTCTGCGGCGTGTCTCCCGGGATATTCCGGGGTGAATCCTTTCGCGCTCTCCAGGGAGAGGGCGTGAACGGATTCGATTTCACAACGTGCTGCGCTGTTCATTTGTCGAGGGCGGGACAACGAACCCCCACCCGCCGTGCCGGAAATGGAGAAGCCGCCTGGACCGGTGTCTCGGGCGGCTCGGCGGTTTCCCTCGCGAGGGCTATCCACCTGGCCGTCCGGGGGCCAGGACACCGCCGTCGAGCAGCGGGAACACCTCAAGCCCTTCCCGCCACACCGGTGATGCGCCGTGCTTCACTGTCGTTCCTCTCCAGGGTGCGGAGCGGTCGCTCCGGCCTTTCTCCATTTAAAGGCAAAGGCGGCCTCCGATGCCAATGGTTTTATCCATGTTTTCCACCGGCGGTGTCTTCGCGCTTTTCTCGCGACCGATGTGGAATTCACCTGGTACGGTCACGACGGCCGTACGATCGACACTGAGTCACCGGCGCCGGCCGTCCGCCGGTTGGCGGGCGGCGGGGCCCTCATCGCGGCCACCTTGCGGTTGTGAGGGAGGCCGGGCTCACACATGATCGATGAAAGGGCCGATCGCGCGAACCGGCGTCCCCTCTTCTGATTAGGTGAGTCACATGGCACTTCATCCGAACATCGATCCCGGCCTGGCCGCCGTCCTCGAGGCGAACCCCCTGCCCGTCGCGGACTTCGGCTCCCTGCGACTGGAGGACCTGCCCGGCGCCCGGATCCAGATGGACGCGGCGCGCGCGGCGATGCCCCCGACCCCGCCGGACGAGCGGGTCACGATCGAGAACCGGACGGTCCCGGGCCCTGACGGCGATCCCGACATCCGGTTGCGGATCTACCGGCCGGTCGGGCAGCAGGGCGCGGTCCCCGGCCTGTACTGGATCCACGGCGGCGGAATGATCATGGGTGACGTCGACATGGAGGACTCGCGCCTCAACGCGTACGCCGCCGAGCTGGGATGCGTGGTCGTCTCGGTCAACTACCGCCTCGCGCCGGAGCACCAGGACCCGGCGCCGGTCGAGGACTGCTACGCGGGCCTGGTCTGGACCGCCAAGAACGCCGCCGAGCTGGGCATCGACCCGGAGCGCGTCGCGGTGGGCGGGATCAGCGCGGGCGGCGGGCTCGCCGCGGGGACGGTGCTGCTGGCGCGCGACCGCGGCGGCCCGGCCCTGGCGTTCCAGCTCCTGATCTGCCCGATGCTGGACGACCGCAACACCACCCCCTCCAGCCACGAGTTCGCCGAGGCGGTCGTGTGGAACCGGGGGGCGAACCTGCTGGGCTGGAAAGCGCTGCTGGGCGAGCGGGCGGGCGGCGACGAGGTCTCCCCGTACGCGGCCCCGGCCAGGGCCGACGACCTGTCGGGCCTGCCCCCGGCGTACATCGACGTCGGCGAGCTGGAGGTCTTCAGGGACGAGTGCTTCGACTACGCCCTGCGGCTGGTGCGGGCGGGCGTCTCCACCGAGTTCCACCTCTACCCGGGAGCCTTCCACGGTTTCGACAGCATGATCCCCGAGGCGGAGATCAGCCGCCGGGCCGCCGCCGAGCGGCTGGTCGCGCTGCGCAGGGCCCTGTTCGGCTGACGGCCCGCCCGCCGCGTCCCCGTGGACAAGGGTCGCACCGCCTCCAGGGGCGCGGCGGGCGGCGTCCCCGGGCAGTCCCGCGCCGGGACTCACGGGGGCCCCTCGGGCGCTGCCTCCACGGGCATGGTTTCCGCGGGCGTGGTTTCCGCGGGTGAAAAGGCCGCGGGGCCGGGCGGCGAGGTTTCCGGGGAGCCGGGCGCCGGGATCAGCGCCAGCGCGTGCAGGAGCGCGTCGCGCTCGCCGCCGGCGCGCCTCAGCATGTGCTGGCAGATCCCGCAGATGCCGGAGAACTCCCGGTGGGCGAGGTCGCGGTAGCGGGGCAGCGCGGTCAGCGCCCCGGTACCCAGGGTGCCCAGCACCGCGAGGAACGGGTCGGCGGCGAGGCCGGCGAGCGCCCGGCGCACGCCCTCGCGGTCGCCGGCCAGGCGGTGCAGGTCGGCGGGCCCGGCTCCCATGATGACGTTCTCGTCGCAGCAGGCCGTGATCCGCCCGTCGTAGCGGACCGTCGGGGTGTGCGCGATCGCGCACCGGCCCAGCCGCTCGCCGGTCACCCGGCGGGGGCCGGGGAACAGCCCTCGGGCGCGGCCGTACGGCAGGGGCGCGACCGGGTGGATCTCGGCGTGGTCGCGCCATCCGGCCCCCAGCGCGCCCACGAGAAGATCTTGCGCGTCCTCGATCTGGGCGGGGTCGTCCAGCACCTGGGCCACGAGCCAGGCGCCCGCGTCCGCGACGGCGCGGGCCGCGGTGGCCACGGCGGCGCGCGGGCTCGTGTGGTGGGCGTCGACGCCCAGGACGACGCAGGCCGACAGGCTCAGGACGGACCGGACCCACCCGGGGGGGTCGCCTCCGGCCCCCCAGTGACCGCTGGTGTAGGGGACGAGCGCCTTGCCCGACTCGTGGATCCGCCGGGCGGCGTGGGTGAGCCCGCGCCGCTCCACGAACGGCTCCCCGCCGGAGACGCCGACGACCCGCAGGTCCTCGTCCGCGCAGAGCCCCTCGACGATCTCCTCGAAGAGGGCGTGGTCGGTGATGCGCGGGCCGTCGGGGCGGGCGTCGACCGAGCAGTGGGCGCAGCCGACGGGGCAGCGGTCGGTGACGATGAGCAGCGCCGACCTCCCGCGTTGCCGCCGCAGGGCGTCGAGCTCGGCGAGCCTGAGCATGCCCCGACGGTACGCCGCCCGTGCCGCGCCACGGTCGCCCGGCGGCGCGGACAGGCCGCACGGCGATACGGGCAGGCCGCCCAACGGCCCGGGCAGGCCTCCTCGCGCGGCCGCTTACGCCGTTCCGGCGGGAATCCAGGCCGCTCCCCCGTACACATAGGCCGCTCACACGCAGACATAGGCCGCTCACACGCAGACGTAGGCCGCTCACACGTACGCGCAGGCCGTTCGCACGTATGTGTAAGCCGTTCGCGCATACGTGTAAGCCGTTCGTCCGCACGCGTAGGCCGCGGTCCGCGCCGGTCTGTCCGCGAGGGGGCGGCGATCGGCTGTCCGGCACCGGGCCCTTCGTCCCCCGGCGGGCCCGGAATACGCCTGCCAGGCGGTGGTTCGGGGAGCGCCGGATTCGTACCTTGATCGCGTGGGAAGCCCGAACGGCCCACGGAACCCCGTCCCATGGGAGGGACCAATGAGCGAGTCTCCACGCGTCCGCGATCTCGTGCAGCGCGCCGCATCCGACCCCGCGTTCGCCGAGCAGCTGCTCAGCGACCCGGAGTCGGTCGCCACCGAGTACAACCTCGGCACCGACCAGATCGACCAGATCAAGGAACTGGCCGGTGCCGGCCTGCTCCAGCCCGCCGTCCAGGCGCACACGGTTCCCGTCAAGGAGCCCGGTGGTGGTGGCTACTACTAAACCGCACGGCCACTACTAGCTCTCCAGGGGGTGTCGTGCACTTCAACTCGATACTGGTCAGCGTCACCGAGATCTGCACCGTAGGCTGCCGGCACTGCGGTTTCACCGGTTCCACGCGGGACCGCCAGCCGACGGCGGACGACATCGGGCGCTGGGTGGCACAGGCGTGCGACAGCGGCATCCCGGAGATCATCTTCACCGGCGGCGAGCCCTTCCAACGGTTCCGGATGCTCAAGTCCGGGGTCGGGGCCGCCGCCGGCCATCCCGGCGCACCGCGGATCTCGGTGTTCACCAGCAGCTTCTGGGGACGCTCGCCCGCCGCGGTGGACAAGATCCTCGAACAGCTTCCCGGCCTCACCCGGCTGTTCCTCAGCACCGACGTCTACCACCAGGAACGCGTGCCCACCCAGCACGTGGTCAACGTGATCGAGGGGGCGATCGCCCGGGGGATCCCGGAGATCAGCCTGTGCATCACCATCGCGGAGGACCACGAGGAGGAGCAGATCCGGAGCCTGTACCGGCGCTTCGAGGACCGGGTGCTGGTGCACGTGGACCGGGTGATCCCCACGCCGTTCATCAAGACGGCCCACCAGGTGGGCGTTCCCCCCGACCCGGAGAACTTCTCGGCCTCCTGCTATCTGGAGACCCCCCTGATCAATCCGAACGGCGACCTGTCGGCCTGCCACATCGGCAAGGCGGGGGCCTACGTCACGCTGTCGGACCTGGCCTACTTCATGGGCAACCTGCACGAGAAGTCGTTCGGGGAGATCCTCGACGACGCCGACCACAACTACGAGTACCAGTTCCTGCGGGTGTACGGGCCGCAGGGCGTGGCACGGATGGTCGCGTCCTCCCCCACGGTGCGCAAGCTGTTCAAGGGGACGAACTTCACCAACGGCTGCGACCTCTGCTACAAGCTGCTCCGCTCGCTCGACGGGCGGGCCCGGCTGCGCGAGATCGCCGCCGACCCGTTCCAGCGCGACCTGATCGACGCCGTGCGGCTGGTCCGGTTCGGCGAGCGGGCGCCGGAACCCCGGCGGCCCGCGCCCGGTCCCGCCCTGGGCACCCCCCTGCCCGTGCCCGGCGCCCCCGTGCCCGGTGCCCCCGGATCCCTGGTCGGTGTCCCCCTGCCGCTGATCGACGCTCCCCAACCAGTAAGGAGTGGCATGTGACGAGCACGAACCTCGTCGGACTCGTACCCGCCGCCGGCCGGGGCACCCGGATGGCCCCGCTCCGCTACCCCAAGGAACTGCTGCCCATCGTGTACGAGCCCGTCGAGGGCGGCGCCCGGCTGCGTCCCGTCGCGGAGTACGCGCTGGAGTCGCTGGCGGGGGCCGGGGTCACCAGCGCGATCCTGGTGGTGGCCCCCTGGAAGATGGAGGTGGTCTCCTACATCGGGGACGGGCGCCACCTCGGCGTCGACGTCGCCTACCTCTTCCAGGAGGAGGCGCGCGGCCTGGCCTGCGCGCTCGACCTGGCCCACGGGTGGACCAGGGGACGCGACGTCGTGTTCGTCATGCCCGACACGATCTTCACCCCGTCCGACGCGCTGTCGCGGCTGCGCGACCTCTACGAGCGGACGGACGCGGACCTCGCGCTCGCGGTCTTCCCCACCCCCGACGCGCACCGGCTGGGACCGGTGGTCGTGCACGGGGACCGCGTGCACCGGGTGTTCGACAAGCCCGCCGACCCGCCCGTCATGAACACCTGGGGCGCGGCGATCTGGGGGGACGCCTTCGCGAGGCTCCTGCACGAGGAACTGGCCGGGGACATCGGCCAAAGCCCCGTGAACAACGCCGGGGGCGAGCCGGTGCTCGGGCACTACTTCGACCTGGCGGTCCGCAACGGCCTGCGGGTCCGGGCGGCCGAGTTCCCCGGCGGCACGTTCCAGGACGTCGGCACGCCGTTCGGCGTCCGCCGGTCCCTGGAGGGTCCCTCACTTCTGGCGGTGAACCAGTGAGACTCCTGTTCTTCGCGATGAGCAGCGCCGGGTACGGCGAGACGCTCATCGGCATGTCGCTGGCCCGCCAGCTCAAGTCCGCCGGGATCGAGAGCTTCTTCATCGTCGAGCCCATGTCGGAGAGGCTGCTGCGCGGCAGCGGGTTCCCGTACCTGGTGCTCGACAACTCGATGCGCGGGTTCGCGACGCTGCTGGTGGACGAGACGGTCCGCGAGTTCCGCCCGGACGCGATCGTCCTGTCCGACTACTTCACCTACTGCGGCGTGTTCCCCAAGCGCTACGGCGTCGACCCGTGGTTCATCGAGCGGTACGACCTGCCGATCATGCCGATCGACATCTGGGAGTGGTCCGGCACCGACTTCGCGGTGGACGTCTTCCACGGCAAGGCGATGGACGTCAGCCGGAAGATCATGGAGATGCCCGCCCACCTGCGCCCGGCCCCGATCTGCCATTTCGAGCCGGAACCGCACGCCTACCCCTTCCGGCTGTGGGAGGGCAACGAGAAGGTCAGCCGCCGCACCCGCCACCACCTGCGCGAGACGTTCGGCATGGCGCAGGAGGACCGGATGGTGCTGCTCGCGGTGGCCGGGTGGCAGCAGGACAAGTACTCCGACGAGAACGGCGACCAGATGGCCGCGCAGGTCCCCGAGCTGATGGTGCACTACCTGCGGCAGCTGCCGCCCAGTGCCCGCTTCGTGTTCGTGGGCAGCGTGCCTCAGGTGCTGTCGGGCCTGGCCGACCGCGCGCACGTCATCCCGGCGTGCTCGCCGCACCGGTTCAACGTGCTGCTGGGCTCGGTCGACCTGGTCCTGACGCTCAACCTGCCCGCCACCACCCTGGCCAGGGCGGTGCTGTCCGACATCCCCGGGCTGGTGCTGACGAACAGGTTCGACGTACCGGAGAAGCAGGACATCGACCGGGTGGAGGCCGAGCTGGGCGGCCTGTCGGAGGACGTGCGGTCGTGGCTGTCGCGGACCCTGCCCATGTATCCGTTCCGGATGTGGCCGCTGGGGTTCCACAGCTTCCTCGACCCCATCCTGGCGAACAACCCCTACATGTCGACGTTCGCCCACGCCGAGCTGCTCGACGAGCCCGCCGTGCTGGCGGCGCTGCACGGGGTGCTGTACGACCGCGGGGTCCAGGACGACCTGGCGCGCGAGCGGGCCGCGTACCTGGAGAAGCTGACCGATCATCCCGGCACCCCCGAGGTCTTCGCCTCGGCGGCGAGCCGCCTGGGCCTGGCGTGAGGTGGACATGAAACAGCTGAGCATGCACGTGACCGACCTGTGCAACGAGAAGTGCGGCTTCTGCGTCGTGGGCTCGCCGCTGGCGAAGTCCGACAGCGTGGAGTACGGGGACCTGATCCGCTTCCTCGTCGAGAACTCCGGCCAGGGCTACGAGTCGGTGAACCTGCACGGCGGGGAGCCGACGATCCACCCCCGCCTGTTCGAACTGCTGCGCACGATCAGGCTGCTGGAGTACCCGCGCGTGGAGATCCAGACCAACGCGCGGCGGCTGCGGGACCCGGAGTTCACCCAGCGTCTCGCCGACAACGGGGTCGAGCTGTTCGTGGTCTCGCTGCACGGCTCCACCTCGGTCATCCAGGACTGCCTGACGCAGACGCCGGGCGGGTTCGACGAGACGATCGAGGGCATCCGCAACGCCAAGCGGTCGGGGGTCGCGGTGCGGACCAACACCGTCATCACCCGGATGAACATGGGGCGGTTGCTGGACATCTGCAAGCTCTGCGTCGACCTGGGGGTCGACCACGTCAACATCTCCAACCTGCACCCGGTGGGCAGCGGCTTCTTCGCCCTGGACATGCAGGCGCCCACGGTCGCCGAGACCCGGACGCACCTGATGCCGGTGATCGAGATGATGCTCGCGTCGCCGGCGCGGCTCACGCTGGAGGGCTTCCCGCTGTGCGTGGTCACGCCGCACGAGGAGCTGGCCATCGAGGACGGGACGCGCTCGATCCGGATGATGTACCAGGGCAGCGTCGTGGACGACTACGACGCGTTCATGGACGGCGAGATGCGCTCGTACGGGCCGCCCTGCGACGGCTGCCCGCTGCGGGCGCAGTGCGGCGGCGTCTACAACGAGTACGCCGAGCGCCGGGGCTGGGAGGAGTTCGGCCTGCGCCGGCCGTCCCCCATCGGCGGGTGACCGGGATGTCCCAGCGGATCGCGATCTGGGCGGGCAGCAGCCTGCCCAACGTCGGCGACCGTCTGCTGGCGGCGGTGACCGAGGCCGAGCTGTCGCGCCGCCTGCCGGACGCCACCTTCCGGCACTTCTGCCCGTGGAGCACCGCGGCCGGCCCCGCGCCGCTACGGGTGGACCGGGACGGGAGCTGGCCGGGGGCGGGCTCGTTCGACGCCGTCGTGATGGCGGGCGGCCTGTGGAGCGGCCCGCCGTTCCGGCACCCGATCATGCAGGTGTTCTGCCTGGGCCCCGCCCCGGAGGCGTTCGATCCGGGCGTGTGGGTCGCCTGGCACGGTGTGGGGCTGCAGGACGACACCCCGGCGCCCGCGCGTGACGACTGGCGCGGCTACCTGGGGGCGGTCCGGGAACGGATCGACCACCTGACCGTACGCAGCCGGGCGGCCGCCCGGCGGATGGACGACGCGACGGGCGTGCCGGGCACGGCGGTCGTCCCCGACCCGGCCTTCGCGCTGGAGCCGCTGGAGGCGCTGGAGGCGCTGTCGCCCCGGGCCGTCGGTGCCACCCGGGCCCCCCGGTCCGGGCGGCGGCGCCGGCCGCTGATCGGCGTCGCCGTCGGCGCCCCGGGGGTGACCTCGCAGCTGGTCACCCACCTCGTCGGCCGCGACCTCGCCTCGCGGGGCACGGCCGACCCGGCGCTGTGCGTGCCGCCGGAGCAGGTCATGGCCGAGGCGTCGGCGCCCGGCGAGCGCGCCGCGGCGCTGGGGTTCGTGACGGAGCTGGGCCTGACCCTGATCGAGCTGGCCGCCTTCGCCGACATCGAGTTCATCACGGTGCCCAACATCTACGGCGACGAGGAGGCCGGGGCCAGGTTCGCCCGGGCGGTGCCGCGCGCCCGCGTCCGGGAGATCCGCCTTCCCGGCGTCTCCGGCGACGGCACCGGGGCCTCCACCTGGGCCTCCACCTGGGCCTCCATCGGCGCCTCCACCGGGGCCGACGAGCTCACCGAGGCCTTCGCCCGCTGTGACCTCGTCCTCGTCTCCCGCTACCACAGCGCGATCCTCGCGCTGCGCGGCGCGACGCCGTTCGTGGCGGTCGACCCCTTCTGGAGCCGACGCAACGGCACGAGCAAGCTGCACGAGCTCACCGCCGAGCTGGGCATGGCGCACCGCTACTGGACGCACCACGACACGCACCCCGCCGAGGACCTCCTCGGGATCGTGGAGCGCGCGCTGGACGACGACCCGATCGAGGCCGCCGTCTACCGCGACACCCACGCGCGGGCGAGGGCCGCCTTCGACCGGCTCGCCGAGGGACTTCGCTCCGCTCGGCCGAGAGTGACACTGGGGAGATCGTCATGACCCTTAAGGCCGTACTCGTCTACTCCAACGACGACGGGTTCTCGCTGGGGGTCGAGCTGATCCGGGCGGCCGTGGCCGAGCGGGTCTCCCCCTCGGAGGTCGAGCACCGGGTCTGGTTCCACGAGGACGTGGGCAGCCTGGCCGAGGACTACCTGGGGCACTACAACGCCTTCATGGCGCGGCTGTTCGACTACCGGCCGGACGTGATCTCCTTCTCCGCGTTCGTGTGGAACCACGACGAGTTCACCCGGATGGGGCGCATCGTCAAGCGGCACCTGCCGGACTGCCGCGTCGTGTGGGGAGGCGCCCAGGCCAACTCCCGGCGGATGGCCGCCCACCTGCTGCGCGAGTACCCGTGGCTGGACCTGGTGCTGCGCGGCGAGGCCGAGGAGGCGTACCCGGAGCTGCTGGAGACCCTGGCGCGGGACGGCGACCTGGGCGCGGTGGCGGGCGTCACCCGGCGGGACGGCGGCGAGCCCATGCACAACGACGACCCGCCCGACGTCGACCTGGGCTCGCTGCCGCTGGTCTTCACCGCCGACAGGCTCCCCCTGGAGCCGATCCTGCGGCGCAGGCCGGACGCGGTCCTGGCGTACGAGACGGGCCGGGGGTGCCGGCAGAAGTGCAAGTTCTGCCTCTACAGCGCCCCGAAGCTCCGCGCGTTCCCCATGGAGCGGGTCGAGCGGGAGCTGTCCTACCTGCTGGACGCGGGCATCCCCTACCTGCGGATGTGCGACGCGCACCTGGGCATCTCCCGGCACCGGGCCATGGAGATCTTCGAGATCGTCGCCGGGCACAACCGGGGGACGGTGGTGGACGTCTACCCGGACGTCAAGCACGTCGACCTCGACTACGTGCGGGCGATGAACCGCGCCGGGTGCCGGGTGATCACCCTGGGCATCCAGTCGTCCGACGCCGACACCCTGCAGCTGGCGGCCCGCAGGTTCGACCGGGGACGGTTCGCCCAGGCCGCCTCCCTCATCCGCCGCCACCACAACCACGCCCTGGCCGCGGACATCATCATCGGCATGCCGGGCGACAACGCGGACAAGGTTCGCGACAGCGTGCGGTTCGCCTACGAGAGCGGCGTGGAGAAGGTGCACTTCGCACCGCTGATGGCCTTCCCGGGAACCGACTACTTCGAGTACGCGGAGCAGTACGGGATCGAGTTCTTCGACTTCCAGCCGCCGCTCGTCGTCAGGTCGCGCGGTTTCAGCACCGAGGACTACCAGCGGGCGATGGTCTTCGCCGGGCGGGTCGAGGCGCTGCAGGACGCCGCGCCCACGCTGCTGCGCTGCCTCATCGCGGCCCCGGACTGCGACGTCGCGGCCTGGGCCGAGCGCCTCGACCTGGGCTCGGGGGCCGACCCGGTGCCACGCGTCGAGGAGGCGGACCTGCCGCCCGAGGTGAGGAGCCTGCTGCTCGACGGGCTCGCCTGGGACGCCGCGGTCCGCGCCCAGCGGGCGACGACCGCGCAGGACCCGCCGGGGCTCGCCGACGACACGCTCGTCGAGGGCGTCACGCCGGACGCCGTCCACTGGGCGGACCACCCCGTCCACCTGCTGCTGCGAGACTTCACGCTGACGTTCGACGCGCTGCCCCGGGAGCGTCAGGGCTACCTGTTCCCCCGGGGCGGCGCCGTGGGCTACCCGCTGGGCGGGCCGCTGCTCGCGGCCTTCGATGCGGCGGCCCCGGGGATCACGGTCGGCGAGTGGCGGGACAAGACGCGGGCGGGCTCAGCCACCGAGCTGGCCCGTGAGGTGTGTGACTCCGCCTTCAGGATCCTGCACGCCACCGGGGTGGTCGCGCTGCGCGGGGAGGGCTGAGCCCTGGCCGGGCTCCCGGCCGAGACCCCGGCCCAGGTCCCGGCCGATGTCCCTGCCCAGGTCTCGGCCCAGGTCTCGGCCCAGGTCTCGGCCCAGGTCCCTGTCCGGCTCCCGGCCGGGGTCACCGCCGGGGTGGCTGCCGAGGTTCCGGCCGAGAGCACCGCCCAGGTCCCTGCCGATATCTCGGCCGGTGTCCCGGCCGAGCTCCTTGCCCAGGTCGCGGCCGATGTCCCTGCCGATGTCCCGGCCCAGCTCCCTGCCCAGGTCACGCCCGCGCAGGGATCGGGCGCGCGAGTCGTACTCGCGGGCCAGGTCCCTGCGCGAGGACAGGCCCAGCTTGGCGAACACGCTGGACAGCTGGGCCTGCACCGTGCGGGGCGACACGAACAGCTTCGCGCCGATCTCGCGATTGGTCAGCCCGCCGGAGGCCAGCAGGGCCACCTGGCGTTCCGCCCTGGTCAGGGCCGCCCAGCCGACCCCCTGGCCGCGCGGACCCCGGCCCCGTCCCGCGTAGGTGACGGCCTGGCCGACGTCCAGCCCGGCGCCCTCCTCCCACAGGGCGGCGAACTCCCCCTCGCCCAGCGCGGCCCGTACCCCGGCCAGGTCCGCCTCGTGCTGCTGCGCCACCGCCGGGGGCCGCGACAGCCCCAGCCGGTCGCGCAGCGACTGGGCCGCGCCGAACAGCCTCGCGGCGTGCTCGTGGCGGCGGTGCCCGGCCGCGAGCCCGGCCATCGCCTCCAGCGAGTCGGCCGTCTGGGCGCGCAGCCCCATGGCGGCCCCGGCCCGCAGCGCCGAGTGGTGCGCGGAGGCGGCACGGGACGGGTCGTCGCGCCGGGTGACGCTGCCGAGGGTGAACAGGCACCGCCAGGCGAGCGGGCGGTCGTCGGTCTCCCGGGCGCGCGCCATGGCCTCCTCGGCGAAGGTGAGGGCCGAGGAGCCCGAATAACCCGAGGAGCCCGAGTTACCCGAGGAGCCGGAGCCCAGGATCGCGGCGCCCAGACCGGCCAGCCCCATCGCCGCCAGCCGGGCGGCGGTGCGCTCGCCCACCTCGACGACCTCGGAGAACACCTCCCTCGCCGCCTCGTACTCGCCGACGTCGAGCAGCATCCTGCCGAGCGTGTCGAGGCAGTCCCCGAGCAGCGGCGGGGAGTCCGCGGAACGGGCGATCGCGACCGCCTCGGCGAGCCGCTCCCTGGCCGGTCCGTAGTGACCGCGGCAGGCGGCCACCTCCCCCAGCCCCCTGAGCACCGCGGCCCTCCCCCAGACGTCGCCCATCCGGTCGGCGGCGGCCAGGCTCTGGCCGAGCGCGCTCTCGGCCTCCCCGTACTCGCCCTGGTAGACGGCCACCTGCGCCATGGCGAGCAGGCCCATCTCCAGGCTGAGCTCCGAGCCGCGCCTGCGGCCGGCGGTGACGCACCGCTCCAGGGCCGCGCGGGCCCCGGCGAGGTCGCCGGAGGCGAGCAGGGCGCGGCCGAGCAGGACGAGGGGCACCCCGCTCCACTCGTGGCCCGCCGGGGCCCTGTTCCGGGCCGCGAGCTCGGTGAGGGTGGGGCCCGCGGACACGGGCTCGCCCATCGTCCGCAGGCCGGCCAGCACCGCCAGCGCCCGCGTCTGCCCGGCCTCGTCCCCCAGCTCGCGGAACATCGCCAGCGACCGGCGGCAGGCGTCCGAGGCGTCGGCGTACTCGCCCAGGGCGCAGGAGAGCACCGCGCCGCTCAGCTCCGCGGCGGCCAGCACCTCCGCGCGGTCCACGGCGCCCGACGAGACCAGCGAGGCGATCCAGCCGCGCCCCTCGCGCGGGCGGCCCCGCAGGATCCAGTACGTCTCCAGCGCGCTCGCCAGCCGGGCCCCGACCGTCGTCGACCCCCCGGAGGTGCACCAGCGCAGCACCGCCCGCATGTTGGCGTAGGCGGCCTCGATGCGTTCCAGGTGCGGCGCGGCGGCACCCGTGCCGAGCGCCTCCGCCGCCCGCTCGGCCAGCGACGCGTAGTACTCGGCGTGGCGCGCCCGCACGGTCCCGGTCTCGTCGGCGGCGCGCAGTTCCTGCCGGGCGTAGGCGCGCACGACCCGCAGCAGCCGGTAGCGGGTCACGGCGCCGCTGGTGTCGCACTCGACCAGTGACCTGGACACGAGCATGGCCAGGAGGCCGACGACGGCGTCCGGCCTGATGCCCGCGCCCGCGCAGATCCCCTCCACGTCGTCGATGACGAACCCGTCCTCGAACACCGCGAGCCTGCGCAGCAGCAGCCGCTCGCCGCCGGGCAGCATCTCGTGGCTCCAGCCGATCGCCGCCTCCAGCGACCTGTGCCTGGGGTGGGCGGTGCGGTTCCCCCCGGCCAGCAGCCGGAGCGGGTCGTCGAGCCGCTCGGCGATCTGCGCCGGCGACAGCATGATCGAGCGCGCCGCGGCCAGCTCGACGGCGAGCGGCAGGCCGTCAAGGCGGCGGCAGATCTCCCGTACCGCGTCCACGGTCTCGGGGGTGGCGGGCCGCCCCTGCGCGGCGGCGCGCTCGGCGAACAGGCGGGCCGACAGCCCCAGGTCCAGCGGGGCGAGGCGGCACGTCACCTCACCGGGTACGCCCAGCGGCTCCCTGCTGGTGGCCAGCACGCCGAGCCCCGGATAGGTGCCGAGCAGCTCCGGGACGATCACGGCGCACCGGTCGGCGACGTGCTCGCAGGTGTCGAGCACGAGCAGCGAGGGCCCCTCGCCGGGGACGACGCCGAGCTCCGCGAGCTCCGCGAGCCCGGGAACAGGGCCGGCGGTGAGGTCACGGAACCAGACCCCGCCCGGATAGGCGTCGGCCCAGGCGCGGGTGTACGCGTGCGCCAGCCGGGTCTTGCCGACGCCCGGCGCGCCGGTGAGCGTGACCAGGCGCGCCGAACCGAGCAGCCCGCGCAGGCCGGCGAGTTCGTTGTCGCGGCCGACGGGGCCGCCGGACCAGTCCCTGGGCAGATCGTCGCCCACCGCTAGCCCACCAGACGCCGGGAGAACGACCGCAGCGACAGCGCGCCCGTGGCGAGCGTCCCCACCGCGAGGACGGCCAGCGCGACCGCCTCGGGCATGTGCGGTACGGCTGGACTCAGCGCGCCGCGCAGCGCCTCGCTCACGTAGACGAGCGGGTTCGCCAGGACGACCGTCTGCAGCCACGGGATCGCCTCCAGCGCGGCCCAGGGGTAGTACACGCAGCCGAGCATCATGAGCGGCACGATGAAGATCGCGAACAGGGTGCTGAGCTGCTGGGGCGGGAGCAGCGTGCCGATGAGCAGGCCGATGCAGGCCGTCAGCAGGGACGACAGCAGCAGGACCGCGACCAGCAGCGGCCAGCGCCCGAAGTCGATGTTCGGGGCCTCGCCCGGCGCGTGCACGAACAATACGGCGAGGAAGACGACCACCGCCGCGATCAGCCCCTGGATCGCGCCCGCGACGATCTTCTCGACGCCGACGACCCAGACGGGGATCGGGGCGAGCGCCCTGTCGTCGATCTCCTTGGTGTACGAGAGCTCCATGACCAGCGGGGTCGTCACGGCGAAGATGCCCTGGAGCACGATGCCCGAGGCGACCAGGCCGGGGACCAGGATCGTGGTGAAGGTCTCCGCGCTCCCGTCCGCCGAGGGTCCCTGGCCCGCCCCGTACCCGATCCGCGGCAGGACCACGGCGAAGACGAAGATGAACAGGACGGGCTGGACCACGGTGCGGGCCATGAAGGAGCGCAGGTCCCGCCGCAGCACCCGCAGGTCGCGGGCGAGCAGCGCGCCGAAGGTGTGCGCGTAGCGGCGTGACACGGCCTGGGGCGTGTCCGGGGGCGCGATGGTCGATGCCGTCATCGAATCTCCTTGAGCGTGGAGAACCCGGGCCTCGGCTCCGGGGCGGAACCGCGGCGCGGTGCCCGCGTGGTTCGGAACGTTGTGCGCGGTGAGGTGGTCGATCCCGGTGTTCGCGGGGAGGTGCTCAATCCCGGTACTCCCGCCCGGTCAGGGCGAGGAACACGGTTTCGAGGCTGGGCCGGACGACCCGTACGTCGGCGAGCGACAGCCCGGCGTCCTGGCCCATGCTCACCAGGAGGGCGAGGACCCCCTCGGGGGCCGGGGTGAAGACGCGCAGCCGGTTGTCGGAGACCTCGGCCTCCGCGACGCCCGCCAGCTGCCCGGCCTGCTCGACGATCTTCTCCGGGTCGCCGTCGTAGGTCAGGGTCAGCACGGTCCGCAGGCTGGTGGACGCCTTGAGCTCGGCGAGCGTCCCGCAGGCCAGGACCGTCCCGTGGTCGACGATCGCGACCCTGTCGCAGAGCTCCTCCGCCTCCTCCATGTAGTGGGTCGACAGGACGACGGTCTGGCCACCGTCGCGGATCTCCCGCAGGGTGTCCCACAGGTTCACCCGGGTCTGGGGGTCCAGGCCCGAGGTGGGCTCGTCAAGGAAGAGGACGTCCGGCCGGTGCATCAGCGCCCGCGCGATCATGATGCGCTGCGCCTGGCCGCCCGACATCTCGGTGATCTTGGCTTTGGCGCGGGAACCCAGGCCGAACCGCTCCAGCAGCTCGCCCGCCCGCCGCCTGGCCTCCCGCGCGGGCAGCCCGGCGTAGCGGCCGCGGAACTCCAGGTTCTCGTGCGCGGTGAGCTGCCGGTCGAGGTTGTTGTACTGGGCCACGACGCCGATGTGGCGCTTGACCGCGATGGGGTCGCGCACCACGTCCGCGCCCCTCACCCTGGCCGTGCCGCCCGTCGGGGCGATCCTGGTGGTGAGCATCCCGATCGTCGTCGTCTTCCCCGCCCCGTTGGGCCCGAGGAGGCCGAACAGCTCGCCCTCCCGTACCCGCAGGGTGAGCCCGGCCACCGCCTCGGTCACCCCGGACGAGCTCGTGTAGGTCTTGCGCAGTTCGCTGGTCTCGACCGCGACGTCCGCCATATCCGGCTCCCTCTTCGGCACGTGGCGCCAGTGTGCGATCGCCCGGTTAAGTCGCGCCTTGGGAACGGTTGGAATCCGGTTTGAGACCCCGCGATCCCCCTGGCCGGAGGTGGTACCAGGCATTTCCATACCGGCTCCCAACCGTTATCGAACCGGCCGAGCCGACACTTCGTTCAGACGACGGGAGCCCGATGACACCCCCCAGCATCATCTTGCGGGCGAAGATCGACCTGACCGGCCACGCGCTCCGGAGCGCCGGAGGCTCGCTGTGGCGGGCCTCCGACCCGCGACGGCGCTATCGCGACTACCTGTGCGCGATGCACATGGTCATCAGGGCTTCGGTGCCGCTGCTGCGGGTCGCGGCGGCCAGGTCCGCGGAGCTGGGCGAGACGGAGCTTGCCCGGTACCTGGAGCGGCACGCGGAGGAGGAGGCCGGCCACGACGACTGGCTGCTGGAGGACCTGGCGCTGGTCGACCCCTCGGCCGGGGACGCGACGCGCGGCACGCCGCCCCCGTCGGTGGCCGGGCTCGTCGGGGCCCAGTACTACTGGGTGCTGCACCACCACCCCGTCGCCCTGCTCGGCTACATCGCGGTGCTGGAGGGCGAGGCGCCCTCCCCCGCCCTGATCGAACACATCGAGCGGAGCACGGGATACCCCCGGGCGGCGTTCCGCACGCTGTGGCGGCACGCCGCGCTGGACCTCGGGCACCGCGACGACCTCGACCGGATGCTCGACGGCCTGCCCGTGGTACGGGAGCGGCAGGCCGCCGTCGGGACCAGCGCCCTGCACACCGTGCGCGCGGCGGCCGAGCTGCTGCGCGAGCTGGCCGGCGAGCGCGCCGAGGTGTTCTCGTGCACCTGATGGACATCCTGGCGCTGCGCCCCGTCCCCGCCGCCGCGGTGCTCATGGCGATCACCCGGCGGTGCCCGCTGCGCTGCCGCCACTGCTCGACCGGCTCGCTGCCCGCCTCCGAGGAACACCCCGGGGAGATCTTCCAGCGCTTCGCCGGGACGTTCGCGCCGGGGGACGGGCCCCGGCTGGTCATGCTCACCGGGGGCGAGCCGCTGCTCCGGCCGCGCCTGGCCCGTTCCCTGGCCGAGGCCGCCGCCCGGGGCGGTGGCCGCACGATGATCCTGTCGGGCATGTTCTTCGCCCCGCGGTTGCCCCCCGCCGCCGGTGAGAAGGTCCGGATCCCTCCCGCGATCGCCGGGGCGATCGACGCGGCCGACCACTTCTCCGCCAGCCTGGACGCCTTCCACGAGGAGGAGGTGCCCCGAGAGAGCGTCTTCGCGGTCATGCGGGCGCTGCTGGCGCGGGGCAAGGACCTCAGCTTCCACGTCACCGGGACCGGGCCCGGCGACCCCTACCTGCGCGACGTCACCTCGGCGGTCCGGCGCGAGTTCGGCGACCGGGTGCCGATGCTGGTGAGCCGGGTGAAACCCGTCGGCCGGGCCCGCGCCACCGCGCCCCCGCCCACCCGAACCGCGACCGCGACAACGACCGCCGAGGCGGTGACGGCTCTTAAGACCGGGACCGCGACCGCGACCGCGACCAGGACCGCCGGGGCGGCGCTGACTCCCGGGACCGGCCCGCCCCCCGGAACCGGGACCGCGACCGCGACCGCGACCGCGACCGGAGACGCGACCACGACCACGACCGGAGACGCGACCGCGACCGCAGGCGCCACCGCGGTCGCCGGGAGCGCGCTGCCGTGCGCGATGGCCGCCTGGCCTGCCGTCGGGTTCGACGGGACGATCACCGCGTGCTGCAACCAGGACGTCGTCGACCACCGTCCCGTCCCCGGCCACCTGCGCCTGGGACACGCGGGCACCGACGACTGGGACACGGTCAGGGAACGCTGCCTGGAGTCCGGCGTGCTGCGCGCCCTGAGAACGTACGGCCCGCTGTGGCTGGCCGGCGCCCCGCCCTCGCGGGGGTACTGCGAGACCTGCCGGACGCTGGACGTGCCGCCCCCCGCGCGGACACCCGCCGCCGCCTTCGTGGAGCGGCGGGTCCTCGACCTGCAGCTGGCCGGCGGCGGTACGGCGTTCGCCAGGCGGTACGGATGCCCTCCCTACGACGACCTCGTGTCACTCGGCCACCCTGAGAGGGAACATGACCTTTGACCCTGTTCACGAACTGGCCCGCGCGGGGATCGACCTCACCTTCGTCAGCCCCGAGCAGCGCGAGGTCGTCCTCTCGCTGAGCGAGGCCGAGGTCGCGCTCCTGGCCTCCATCCACGAGCGGCTGAGGGACGGCGCACCCGAGGTCGAGGCCCACATCGTCGGCGGACTCCTGTTCTGATCGGGGGACGATCATGCGATGCCCTTCCTGCCTGGCCGAGACACCGGGGCTGCCCCGGTTCTGCCCCTCGTGCGGCACACGCCTCGCCGCCCCGGCGGCGGAGGTGCGAAAGATCGTCACAGTGGTCTTCTGCGACCTGGCCGAGTCCACCGCGCTGAGCGAGCGCCTCGACCCCGAGTCGCTCCGCGCCGTCCTGATCCGCTACTTCACGCTCATGCGCGACCAGCTCGCCTGGCACGGCGGCACCGTGGAGAAGTTCATCGGCGACGCCGTCATGGCCGTCTTCGGCGTCCCTGAGCTGCACGAGGACGACGCGCTGCGCGCCGCCCGCGCGGCGGTGGACATGCGGGCGGCGCTCGAACGCCTCAACGACGACCTCGAACGCGACCTGGGGATCCGGCTCAGTGCCCGTATCGGCGTCAACACCGGCGAGGTCGTCACCTCGGGCCACGCCCACGGCGACCAGGCGCTCGTCGCGGGCGAGGCGGTGAACGCCGCCGCCCGGCTCCAGCAGCTCGCCGGGCCCGGGGAGATCCTGCTCGGACCCGAGACGTGGCGCCTGGTGGGCCCCTCGGCGGTGGGCGTCGCGGTCGGGCCCCTGGAGCTGCGCGGCAAGCGGCGCCCGGTCCTCTCCTGGCGGCTGGACTCGATGCGCTCCGACGACCCGGCGGTGAGCCGGCGGTTCGACGTCCCGTTCGTCGACAGGCGGGAGCCGCTGGACGAGCTGGACCGTACCCTGGACGAGATCATCAGCCGGCGCGACTGCCGCATCGTGACCCTGCACGGCGAGGCGGGGGTGGGAAAGACCCGGCTGGCGCGGCTGTGGGCCGAGCGCGCGGGGCAGCGGGGCGTCCTCGTCGGCTCGGGCCGCTGCCGCCCGTACGGCGCGGGCGGCACGCTGCTCGGGGTGGCCGACGCGGTGCGCGACCTGGTGACGGTGGGCACGCCCGACCCCGAGGCCCTGGCCGTGCTCCGCGACGGCCTCCTCAAGGACGGCACCCCCAATCCCTCCCAGCAGGAGACCTCCTGGGCCCTGCGCAGCGTCCTGGAGAGCCTGGGCCGTTCCACGTACGTGCTGATCGTGCTGGACGACGTGCAGTGGGCGGACGGCCCGGTCTTCGACATGCTCGGCGACCTCGCCGAGGAGCTGCGTGACACCGCGATGATGGTGTTGTGCGTGGCCCGGTCCGACCTGTTCGACCGCCTGCCGGACTGGCAGCCCGCCTCCCGGCTGCCCCTGCCCCGGCTCGGGCCGGCCGACTCCCGGCTCCTGGTCTCCGAGCTGGCCGAGGTGACGGCGCACGACGGCGCCCTGCTGGAGCGGATCGCCGAGCGCGCCGAGGGCAACCCCCTGCACCTGGAGCAGCTCGTGGCCATGCTCGGCGACGACGGGGAGCCGCACGGCCTGCCGCTGACCGTGCGGGCGCTCATCGCGGCCCGCGTCGACAGGCTCGGGCACGACGCCAGGGCGATGCTGGAGTGCGCCACCGTGGTCGGCAGGGAGTTCAGCGTCGAGGAGTTGCGGGCCGTCTCGGGAACCGGCGAGCCGGGCGAGCTGCTGGAGGAACTCGGGCGCAAGTCCTTCGTCGAGCACCGTACGGAGGCGACGTTCCGGTTCGCCAGCGGCCTCATCCAGGAGGTCGTGTACAACGGCATGGCCAAGCGCCGGCGGGCCGAGTTGCACGAGCGGTTCGCCGGCTGGCTCGCCGAGGGAGAGGGCGGGGACGAGGCCGTCGGCACGCACCTGGAGCGGGCCTACCGGCACCGCGCCGACCTGGGGCCTCCCGACGACCACACCGTGCGGCTGCGCGGCGAGGCCGCGGCCCGGCTGTCCGGGGCGGGCACGCTCGCGCTGCGCAGGAGCGACCTGTCCAGGGCGGAGAAGCTGCTCAGCAGGGGCGCGGAGCTGCTGGGCCCCGCCCATCCCGGCTGGCCGCAGGTCAGCGGGCGCGTCGCGGAGACCGCGATCGCGCTGGGCGACGTCGAGCGGGGGCGGCTGCTGCTCACCGAGGTGCTGGAACGCGCGACGGGCGACGCGGACGCGCTGGTGGCCGCGCACGCCTCGCTCTACCTGAGCCACTTCGACCCCGCGGGCTCCTTCGAGATCGCGCGCCGGGCCATCCCGGTCTTCGAGGTGGCCGGCGACGACCTGGGGCTGGCCAGGGCCTGGACCCTGGTCGCCCAGGAGGCCCAGGGGCGCGGCAGGTTCGCCGAGACGAGGGGGATGCTGCAGCGCGCCCTGGGGCACGCCGTGCGGTCGGACGCCGAGCTGGAACGCGCGACGATCCTGGGCAACATGGCCGCCTCCCTCTGGCTCGGCCCCGAACCGGCCCCCGTCGCCATCTCCCAGTGCCACGGCCTGCTGGCCGCGCACGGCAGGGACCGCGGGACCGTACGCGCCGTCGTCCGCTGCCCGCTGGCGGTCCTGCTGGCCACACGGGGCAGGTTCGACGAGGCCAGGGCCACCCTCGCGGCGGCCGGGCAGTCCTTCGCCGACCTGCGGCACGCCTACGCCGACGCGTTCATGCCGATCTTCTCCGCGGCCGTCGAGTCGCTGGCCGGACGCTGGGACGTCGCCGAGGAGCTGCTGCTCCGGGCGTGCGCCAGGGCCGAGGCGCTCGGCGACGCCCAGCTCCTGGTCACCGCCTCCCGCGACCTGGCGGGCACGCTGCTGCGCCGGGGGGACCTGGCCGGGGCCGAGCGGTGGGCGGGCGTCGCCCTGGAGGGCTCGCCGGGGGACGCGCCGATGAACACGGCCGAGCTGCACGCGATCCGGGCCGAGGTGCTCGCCGCCCGCGGGGCCGAGGACTCCTCCCGCGAGCTCATGGACCTGGCCCTGCGCGAGGCCGGCGGCACCGACTCCCCCGCCTGCCGCGCCACCGTCCTGCTCGGCAACGCCCGCAGCCTCGCCCTCCTGGGGGCGTACGAGGAGAGCGGGGCGGCGGCGCGCGGCGCGGCGGCCGAGTTCGCGGCCAAGGGGCACCTGGTCGGCAAGGGGTGGGCGTCGGCGGGGCGGCGATGACCGCCAACCCGGACCTCACCTGGCGGCTCGGCGCCGAGGACGACATCGCCGTGTCCGCCGCGGGCAACGCCGCCGTCACCCCGGAGTGGGCGTGGCAGGGCGCCACCGGGCGCGGCGTGCGGGTCTGCGTCGTGGACAGCGGGGTCGACCGCGAGCACCCGATGCTCGCCCCGGTGCACTCGACCCACGCCGTGGTGACGGGCCCGGGCGGCAAGGCCGTCGTGCGGGAGAGCGAGGGCGCCGACAGCTGCGGGCACGGGACGGCGTGCGCCGGGATCATCCGCTCGGTCGCGCCCGAATGCGAGCTGCACAGCGTCCAGGTGCTGGGAGCGGGCTTCTCGGGAACGGGCGACGCCCTCGTCACCGGGCTCCGCTGGGCCATCGAGCAGGGGTTCGACGTGGTGAGCATGAGCCTGTCGACCAACAGGAGGCACCTGGCCGAGCCGCTGCGCGAGCTCGGCGACCTCGCCTACTTCCGGCGGACGGTGCTCGTGGCGTCCGCGCACAACCTGCCGGTGGAGAGCTTCCCCTGGCGGTTCTCGTCGGTGATCTCCGTGGGCAGCCACGCCGAGGACGATCCCGGCCTGATCCTCTACAACCCCCGCCCGCCCGTGGAGTTCTTCGCCCACGGGTCCGACGTGGAGGTGGCCTGGCCCGGTGGCGGGCGCACCCGATGCACCGGGAACAGCTTCGCGACCCCCCATGTCGCGGCCCGGTGCGCGCTGATCCTGAGCAAGCACCCGGGGCTGACCCCCTTCCAGGTGAAGACCGTCATGTACCTGACCGCTCAGAACGTTCAGAACGTGAGGAGGCCCGATGACAGGGAACGGTGAGATGGTCGCGGCCATCTCCGCCGCGGTCGCCGGCTCGGAGAGGGAACACCGGCTCCTGCTCCAGTCGATCGTCGACACGGCGCGCGTCATCTTCGGCGCCAAGGCCAGCTCGATCTTCCTGGTGAACGAGGAGCACGGGGACCTCGTCTTCGAGGCGGTCTCCGGCGAGGGCGAGCAGGTGCTCGTCGGGCGGCGCTTCCCCGCCACGCGGGGCATCGCCGGGTGGGTGCTGAACGCCAGGGACGCGCTGATCGTCGACGACCTCTCGGCGAGCACCGTGTTCGCCCGCGACATCGCCGAGTCGACCGCGTACGTGCCGGGCGGGCTCATGGCGGTGCCGCTCGTCCACGACGACGAGGCGCTGGGGGTGCTGGAGGTCCTGGACCCCCACCCGCAGGCGCGGGCGAGCATCGACGAGCTGGCGCTGCTGACGCTCTTCGCCTCGCAGGCGTCGGCGGCGCTGCGGATCGTGCAGCGCAACCGCTACGCCCGGCGGGTCCTGAACGGCAGCGGCGCCGAGTTCGGTGACCTGGTGTCCATCGTCTCCGCGCTGGCGGACGGGAGCGCGGGAAGGCGGCAGGCCGGACTGCGTCTGATCGGCTCGCTTCACGAGCTCCTGGTTGACAATCCGAGCTGACTATTTCAGGCAGGATTCACCCATTTACTAACACTAAAGCGCATATATCATGACAATTCTGTGAGCCCGCCTCAACATAGCCCGGTCAGCCTTCAGAAAACGCCCGAACAGTCAACGGAGAACTCTCCCGTGGGTGCAACCATAGTGCGCGAGGAGGCGGAGGCGGGGGAGACCACCTTCGCCGTGCTCGGCCCCCTAGAGGCCCGCCGCAACGGCAGCCTGATCCCGCTCGGGCCCTTCAAACAGCGTGTGCTCCTGTCCCTGCTGCTCTGCCACGCCAACAGGATCGTGCCGGTGAACCAGCTCAGCACGGCGGCGTGGAGCGAGGAGCCGCCCCGGACCGCCCTGAAGAACGTCCAGGTCTACGTGTCCGCGCTGCGCAAGAACGTGCTCGGGACGGCCAACCGCGACCGGCTGACCTTCCATCCCCCCGGCTACCAGCTGCGGCTCGGCCCGCAGCACCTCGACATCCTGGTCTACGAGAACCTGGCGCGCAGGGGCCGCCAGCACCTGCGCGACCGCGAGATCACCAAGGCGGTGGGCCCGCTGCACGAGGCGCTGAAGCTCTGGCGGGGCGACCCCCTGCCCGACATGGCGCACGTGCCGCTGATCAGCGGCGAGCTCGCGCGGCTGCGCAACGAGCGCATGTCGGTCTACGAGGACTGGGCGGAGGCGGAGCTCATCCTCGGGCACCACGCCCACATCGTCGACTCCCTGGAGGAGAACGTCCGGAGCCACCCGCTCAGGGAGCGGCTGCGCAGCACGCAGATGATCGCGCTGTTCCGCTGCGGGCGGCAGTCGGAGGCCCTGGCGCAGTACGAGGACATGCGCCAGACGCTGGCCAGGGACCTCGGGCTGCGGCCCAGCCCGGTCCTCGAACGGCTCTACCGGGCGATCCTCGCGGGCGCCCCCTCCCTGGACGGCCCGCCCTCCGACGGCTCGCAGCACCTCGACGCCACGCCGTTCGGCGGCCCGAGGCGCGGCGGCGCGGCCGTGCTCAGACCGCCCTCCCCGACCGGCAACGGCCCGGAGGTGGTCGCCCACCTCAGCCAGCTCCCCCGTGACCTGGCCGACTTCACCGGCCGCCGCGAGACCGTGCGGAACGTCCTCGACGTCTTCCGCGACCCCCGGCACAGCCCACCGGTGGTGATCTCCGGTCCCGCCGGAGCGGGCAAGACGGCCCTCGCGGTGCACGCCGCCCACCTGCTCCGCGAGCGCTTCCCCGACGGGCAGCTCTTCGTGCGGCTGCGCACGGCGGGCGGCCGGGAGCGCTCGGTCCCCGACGTGCTGGCCGAGATCCTGCGCCTCTGCGGCTTCGACGGCGACCCGCCGCGCCGGGCCGGCGAGCGGGTCGCCGCCTGCCGGGCCTGGCTCGCGGAACGCAGCATCCTGCTCATCCTCGACGAGGCGTCGAGCGCGGCGCAGATACGGCCCCTGCTGCCCGGCACCGGCGACAACGGGGTGCTGATCACCGGCAGGAGGCGGCTGAGCGCCCTGGAGTCGGCGCACCACGTGGAGCTGCGGGGCTTCACCCCCGGGGAGGGCGTGGAGCTGCTGCGGCGGACCGCCGGCGCGGAGCGCGTCGACGCGGACCCGGCGGCGGCCCTGCGGGTGGTCGGCATCTGCGACAACCTGCCCCTCGCCGTCCGCATCGCCGGAGCGCGGCTGGCCGCCTCCCCGCACGTCCTGCTCCCCCTGTTCGCCGGCCACCTCACCGACGAGCACTCGCTGCTGGACGGGCTGTCGGTGGACGACCTGTCGATGCGCGCGTGCGCGGCCACCTACGAGCGCGACCTCGGGCCCGACCTGTGGGCCTCGCTGAGGCGCCTGGGCGCGCTGCCGACCGGCGAGTTCACCGTCGACGACCTGGCCGCGCTGCTCGGCTCCGACGCGCGGCTCGCCGCGGGTGTCGCCGACAAGCTCGTCGAGGCCCACGTGGTCACCGTGGTCGCCGTGGTCGCCGCGGAGTCGCGGCCCGCTCCGGTCTACCTGATCGCCGACTGGCTGCGCCTGTACGCGCGGGAGCGGCTGGAGCGGGAGGAGTCGGCGACGCAGCGCACGGCGGCCGAGAGGCGGTTGCGCGAGGCACGCGCCTCGGCGGACCCGGCACGGTGACCGGTTCCCAAACTCCATAAAAGCGCATCAAACTATAAGAAACTCATTAAAAGTACTTCCTGTATCTCACTTAACGGGCAGGACCTCGGTGAGCCCCGTCACCGGGAAGCCGGAATATCGGGAAGCCCGGGAGAACCGGTAAGGGGAATTGTTTCAGGGCCGAAAATCCCGGCGCCCCTTTACCGCATTTCATCCACCCCGCCCGCCCCGCTTTCCCGGCCCCGGAATCACGAGCCGGTTCCTCCCTGTCCCGGAATCACGAGCCGGTCCTTGAGGCGGGGTCAGCCGCCGGGCCGCCGCCGGGCGGATGGTCGCGCCGCGCCGGGCCCCGCCTCGCCGGCGGCCGGACTCATCAGGCGTACCAGCCGCATGGCCAGGTGCGCCCTGAGCCGGCCCGCGGAGTCGGCGAGGGAGAAGCCGAGAACGGCCTCCGCCCGCGCGATGCGGGCGGCCAGCGAGCTGTGGTGCAGGTGCACGGCGACGGCGGCCCGGCGGACCGTGCCCTCCGCGCACAGCGCGCGCACCGCCTCCAGCGCCTCGGCGCCGTACGGCCGCCGGGCGAGCTCCTCGACGGCTCGCACGTCGGGCAGGGCGGCGATCTCCTCGTCCGGCACATGGGTGGCGAGCAGGGCGAGCGCGCCGAGCTCGGCCCAGGCGACCACCCGGTCCGCCGGGTGCGGGCCGGTGAAGCGCAGGGCGGTGCGGGCCGCCGCCCAGGATTCGGCGGCCCCGGCTCCGCGCGTCTCCGGCCCGAGGCCGACGCGCCAGGTGCCGGGGGTCTCGGGCAGCTCGCCGGGCCCGTCGATCGCCGGGCCGACCAGCAGCGCCACGGTTTCACCCAGCCGGGCGGCGCGGACGTGGCGGCCGGCGACCCGCAGCCGGGCGGCCACGGCGGCCCCGTCGTCCCCCTCCCGGTCGTCGTCGGCGAGCACCGCGAGCACCTGGAGCGGGGCCGCGGGCGCGAAGCCGAGCAGCCGCAGGGCCCGTGCCCGCTCGGCCTCCCCGGCGTCGGCCGACAGGACCAGCTCCACCAGGGCGGGGTCGGTGCCGGCCTGGGCCTGGGCGGCGGCCCGCTCCAGGGTGACCTCCGCCGCGCCCGCGAAGCGCTCCAGGACGATCTCGTCGAGGCCGTGCGCCGTTCCCTCGCGTTCCATCCACACGGCGCCGAGCTCGGAAGCGAGCCTGCGGTGGATCGCCGGGTGGGGAGGCTCCTCGCACGGCTCGGGCACACCCCCGGGAACGACCCGCGTCCGCCTGCCGGTGCCCGCGTCGACGAGCCCGACCGGGCACTGCGCCAGGCGCGCGGTGGCCTGGAGCAGCACCGGGACGCCCGCGTGGTTCCGCACCAGCACGTCGAAGTAGGCGATGACGCGGACGGCGCTCTCCGCGTCGGAGTCGAGCGCCGACAGCCGCAGCAGTAGTCCCTGCACGGCTCCACACTAGGTCGCCGCCCGCGCTCCCGGCCAGAAAGGCACCCCGCCCCGGCGGGCCCGTACGGCACCGGGAAGGCGCGGTCAGCCGAGCGGGCGGCGGGCGGCCACGAGCACCGGGCCTCCCGGGACGGTGGGGAAGTGCTGGATCTCCTGGAGTCCCGACGACGTCAGGACCTCGGCCATGCGGTCCGTGTCGTAGGTGTTGCCGCCGTTGCGGACGGCGGTCCACCGGCCGACCGCCTGCCGCAGGGGGTCCTGAGAGGCCGGGTTGGTTCCCACGACGATCCATCCCCCGGGGACGAGGGCGTCGACCATCCGGGGCAGGGCGGCGTTCAGCACCGCCTCCGGCAGGAAGGGCGCGGGCAGCCAGATGAGGTCGTAGGCGGAGTGCTCGGCCACCTCGGCGACGTCCAGCCGGCGTAGCGACACGCGCCCGGCCGCCTCTCCGGCCCTGGCCAGCTCGACGCGGGCGAGATCCAGGACGCGGTCCAGGATGTCGATGCCGAGGACGTGGGCGCGGGGGAACTCCCGGGCCAGGGTGAGGGCGATCGCCGCCACCCCGGTCCCGACGTCGAGGACGCGGCTGCCCGCGACGTCCAGACGGTCGACCAGGCCGTTGAGCCGGGGGACGACCTTCGTGGCGAGCGCGCGGCCGGTCGCGGCGGACGCCCTTCCCTGGTTCAGCAGGACCTCGTCGTCCTGGTCGGCCCAGCCGCCGCCCGCGACGTCGTTCCCCTCGTGCGCCGCGGCGGCGACGGCCTGGCGCAGCGAGCTCAGCTTCGCCTCCCCCGCGCTCCGGGCCGTCGGGCCTTCCACGGGGCGGAGCGACGGGTGCGGGACGAGCTCGTCCCCGTTCCGTTCCACCAGCCCGGCCGCCTCCAGCACGGCGGTCCGCTGCGGGGCGGCGGCCAGCACGTCGGCCAGCGGGGTCGTCAACGCGTCGCGCATCGTCCCGATCACGGCGGCCAGGGCCCAGGAGGCGGCCTCCAGGGTGGCCACCGGATCATCCTCGAAGGCCGGATTTGATTTATCGTAAACAGACACGAAACCCCCGTAAAAGCTTTTACCAGCACTAACAACCAGAAATAGTACAGGTCAGGGGCTTCGAGACGGTCGGCCGAAGACCGGGAGCCGGGCCCGGGGAAGCTCGTCCCAGGGGCCCGGCCCTCGACGGGGTCACACCCCGTCACCGGCGAGGAGGATCGGAGGCGGGGGCCGGTCGCGGGCGGTGTCCCGCCGGATGATCCGGCCGGCCCGCGCGGCGGCCACCGCTCTCATCGATCTTGGAAATCGCCGGGGCGGGGTGTGACGGCGGCGCTCGCCGGTCAGCCGACCGGGTTCCAGCCGTCCGAGCCGGCCAGGTACCTCTGCGGCGTGTAGTTCGCGGCCTGGGAGTCGCCGAGCTGCGGCCGGTTGGAGTTGACGGTCGCGCCGGCGCCGGTGTTGCGGTACTCCAGGAAGCGGGCGTTCTGCCAGGTGTTGCTCGACATGTTCGTCCAGGGCTGGGCGGTCGCGATCGTCGCGCTCAGCGTCGACTCCCGGTACAGCACCTGCGCGTCGGGCCGCCAGGGCCGCCCCAGCGAGGTGTTGTTGTTCGCGGCGCCGGTGATGCGCGACCTGTAGAACAGGTAGCCGTACGTCTTGCCCGCCGCGGTGCTGGCCGCGGTGATGGGGCCGCCGGTGCTGCGCTTCTCGTGGATGTCGCAGCTGTGGAAGACGATGGTGCCGCCACCGAAGATGAAGTCGACGGTGCCCTCGACGTAGGAGTTCCTGACGTACGCGCGGGCCGAGTCGTTGACCAGGAGCGTGTCCTGGTCGCCGAGCACCCGGACGTTCGTCATGGTGGTGCGGTCGCCGTCCAGCCGCAGTGCCACGGCCTGGTGGCCGCTGGGGATGGTGCTCTCGTCGAGGTCGTTGGAGAAGGTCAGGTTCTCGGCGGTGACGTCGCGGCCCGAGATCAGGGCCGTGTAGCTGCCCGAGGTGCCCGAGGTGTACGCCGACCGGTTGTTGACGATGAGCGTGTTCGAGGGAGAGGAGCCCAGCCCTCGGAGGGTGACGTACGGCTTGTTGACGTTGACGATCTCCCGGTAGGTGCCCGGCTTGATCGTGATGACCACGCGGCCGCCGTTGTTCGAGGGCACCGCGTCGATCGCGGCCTGCACGGTCCGGTACCGGCCGGTGCCGTCGGACGCCACCGTCGGGGTCCCCGTGGTGGGGGTGGGGTTGGGGCCGGAGACCTGGTTGAAGGTCCACTGCATCCGGGCGACGTCGGAGCAGGTCTCCTCGACGACCGGGTTGTTGCCCGCGGTCGAGCCGTCCCTATTGCTCACACACAACCCCGACACCACGCTCCTGACCAGATACTTGCCCGAAGCCGCGCCGGAAGCGGTGAAGGTCCACAACTGCTGCGGCTTGCCGCCGTCCCCACACCCCCACTGCTGCAACTGCGTCCCCGAAACGGTCGAGGAATCAGGCACATCGACACACCGGCCACTCCTGCCGTTGGCCAGATTGAACCCACCGCTCTGCGCCACCGCCTTCCACTGCTGCTCGGCGGCAGCGGCGTTACAGGCCACCTGCACCAGCAACGCGCCGTTGTCGGCCGAGGCACCGGCCACGTTCACACACTTACCGCTGGAGGCCGAGGCCAGCGTGTACACACCACCCGCGACCGGCGCGGCGGCGGCCATGCCGGTCCCGGTCATGATGGCGACGACTGTGGCGGGCACCGCGAGGACCACCGCGATCACACCCGCGAGCCTGCTCCTCGGTACGCGGGACGGGGTGGATGCTCCCTGGCGCATGACGCGTCCTTTCCTGGGGGTGGGGAGTCCGGGCCCCCGCCGGTCGCGGGACGTCGTGACCCCGCGGGGGCCCGGTATGACGCCTCGGGCCGGCCAGGCGCTCCCACGGCCGGCCCGAGGCGCCGGTCACATGCCGATGTTGGCCTGCGGTCCCGCGTAGGTCCGCAGCAGCGCGGGGACCTGGGCGGCGGGGTCGAGCGTGTAGGAGTAGAACGAGCTCGGGTTGAAGGCCGACCCGCTGGTGGTCCGGTTGCCGGTGGAGTTGACCACGACGCTGCCGCTCTGGCGGAGCTGGGCGGCGGCGTCGGGGTAGTACGGGTCCTTGACGGTGTCGTAGTAGCTGTTCTCGATCACCATCTTGGTCGCGCCGCGCGCGTAGTTGCCGTAGCCGGTGACGTTCTGCAGGTGGTTGTTGTACAGGTGGGCGTAGGCGACGTTGTCGGTGCTGGGGTTGCGCTGGTTGGTGTGGTGGATCCAGTTGTGGTGGATCGTCATGCGTGAGGTCACGTTCTCGGTCCAGCCGATGCCGAAGGACTTGTTGTTCTCCGACAGCACGTTCCAGGAGACGGTCAGATAGCTGGTGTCCTTACGGCTGTCGATCAGGCCGTCGTTCATCCGCGTGATCGTGTTGTGGTCGATCCAGATGTGGTGCGCGGTGTCCATCTGGATGCCGTCGTAGTCGAAGTCCTTGTCGTCGGGGTCGTCGGAGGCCATCCGGGTGTCGCGGATCGTCAGGTTGCGGATGATCACGTTGTGCACGCCCTCGCCGAGGAAGAACCCGCCGTTGACGATGTGCCCCCTGGTCCCGACGCCGATGATCGTCTTGTTGGAGGCCACCCTGATCTCGGTGCCGTACGGGGTGACCGTGATCGCGCCGTTCACCCTGATCACGTAGGGGGCACCGGCGGTGGCGTACCTCACCAGGTCGGCGTACGTCGTGACGGTGACGGTGGTTCCGGCCGCGCCGCCGGTCGTCGTGGCGTCGCCCATGCCGCTGGTGGAGGCGAACCCGTCCGCGTTGTTCGACCAGACCCGGCCGGTGGGCGTCGGGCTCGGGGTGGGGTTGGGGCCGGAGACCTGGTTGAAGGTCCACTGCATCCGGGCGACGTCGGAGCAGGTCTCCTCGACGACCGGGTTGTTGCCCGCGGTCGAGCCGTCCCTGTTGCTCACACACAACCCCGACACCACGCTCCTGACCAGATACTTGCCCGAGGCCGCGCCGGAAGCGGTGAAGGTCCACAACTGCTGCGGCTTGCCGCCGTCCCCACACCCCCACTGCTGCAACTGCGTCCCCGAGACGGTCGAGGAATCAGGCACATCGACACACCGGCCACTCCTGCCGTTGGCCAGATTGAACCCACCGCTCTGCGCCACCGCCTTCCACTGCTGCTCGGCGGCAGCGGCGTTACAGGCCACCTGCACCAGCAACGCGCCGTTGTCGGCCGAGGCACCGGCCACGTTCACACACTTACCGCTGGAGGCCGAGGCCAGCGTGTACACACCACCCGCGACCGGCGCCGCGACCGCCTGCGAGGGCCACGCGACCGCCACCAGAACGGTCGCGACCAGCAGGACCGCGGCGGCGGGAAGGCCGACCAGCCGGGCCGCCGACCATCGTCGGCGGCGGGGGGACGCTGAGCTTGGGTTCATCGGTTCTCATCCTCGAAGTTCGTGGGGGGCGATTCTTCGTGGCCGGCGAGTCGTCTGCCACAGGGCGGCGGCGCGACAGGGCGACAGCGGTCTCGCGAGCCGGAGCGGCAACGGTCGATCGAGGTCAGGGCGTTGGGACATTGAGGTGTCGGGGCCGTTCACGAGGTGTCCCGCGACCGGCCCCGGCCAGGTCTCCCGAATACGGGAGGCCGGTTTCCGTAATGTAGGTAGCCTTAATAAGTTTGTCAATCCTACAAACTAAATTGCGCGACCATCCTGCCGGAACGCATGAAAGCAAGCGTGAGACATTCAGCCGATCAGTGCCGGCGCCGTTCCGGATGACGATCGTGGGTGCCGCACGGCGAGGCGGAAAACAGCGTCGCCGTGGAGGGCGGGGTCACCGTGGAAGGCAGGTTCGAGACGCGGCCGGCGCGGGGACGTGTCGTCACACCCGCGCTCGTGGCGGGCCTTCGAGGACTCGGGGTCACTCGCGCCGGGCGGGAGGGACGGAGAAACAGGGCCGAGGGGCGCCGGTCCGGCTGGGGCGAGGCGTAGCCGGGAAAAGAGCGGCCCCAGGGAGCCCTGGTCCAACCAGGAACAGAGCAGGGAAGCACCGGTCCCGCCGGGGCGCAGCCGGGAAGCAGGGGGCCGGCAGGGAAAGGGGCGGCCCCGGGGAACTCCGGTCCGGCAGGGAAGGGCGGAGCCGGGAGGTGCCGGTCCGGCCTGGGTGTCGTTCCCTGCCGGACCGGCCTGTTCGAGCCGTTACCGGCTACAGGGCTACCAGCGCTGGTGGACCTGCGGGCGGATCAGCTCGTCGTAGATCTCCCGTACGCCCGCGAGGGTGGACTCGGGCAGCGCGTCCACGGCGGCGGCGGCCGCGTTGGCACGGGCCTGGCCGGGGTTGCGGGCACCGGGGATGACCACGGAGACACCGGGCTGGTCGATGATCCAGCGCAGCGCGAACTGCGCCATGGTGGTCTCCGGCGGTACCAGCGGAGCCAGGCGGCGGACCGCCTCCAGGCCGGTGGCGAAGTCGACCCCGGAGAAGGTCTCACCGACGTCGAAGGACTCGCCGTGCCGGTTGTAGGTGCGGTGGTCGTCGGCGCCGAAGACGGTGGACTCGTCGTACTTGCCGGACAGCAGGCCGCTGGCCAGCGGGACGCGGGCGATGATGCCGACCCCGGCCTCGGCCGCCGCCGGGAGCACCTTCTCCAGCGGCTTGAGCCGGAAGGCGTTGAGGATGATCTGCACGGTGGCCACGCCCGGCCTGGCGATCGCGGTCAGCGCCTCGTCGCAGGTCTCCACGCTCACCCCGTAGGCGGCCACGCGGCCCTCCTGGACGAGGGTGTCGAGGTCGTCGAAGACCCTGTCCGTCGCGTAGACCGGGGTGGGCGGGCAGTGCAGCTGCACCAGGTCCAGGGTCTCGACGCCGAGGTTGGCGCGGGAGCGGTCGGTCCACGCCCGGAAGTTGTCCAGGGTGTAGGCCGACGGCTCCTGCGCGACGCGGCGGCCCATCTTGGTGGCCACGGTCAGCCCCGGCCTGGCCTTGATCAGCTGCGAGACGATCTGCTCGCTGCGCCCGTCGCCGTACACGTCGGCCGTGTCGACGAAGGTGACCCCGGCGTCCACGGCGGCGTCGAGGGTGGCCAGGGCCTCGTCCTCGCCGACCTCACCCCAGTCGGCCCCCAGCTGCCACGCGCCGAGCCCGACGACGCCGATCCGCCTGCCTGTTCTTCCCAATTCGCGCTGTTCCACATCAGCGATCGTAGTCCGCGCGACACGGTGGGACTCACCGGCACCCGGGGGCGGCGGGCCGGCGGGACGGACCCTCGTCGGAAGCTACCCCGACACGCTCGGCATCACGTGGGCGTCGGGACCGGGGAAGACGAGGCTCTCGTGCTCGTCGCCCTCCCAGCGGACCACGTAGGGCGGGCTTCCGTCCTCGTTGCGCAGCTCGATGATGAATCCGATCTTGCGGGGAACACCGTCATGGGCGCTCTCCACGATCAGCTTGTCGCCTACGGTCGCCTTCACTGTCGCCTCCTGGATCAACCTGGATCAGCCGGGGCCGGCCGGGGCCGGCGGAGCGCCGGTTCTCCGGCAGCCCTCCCCCTCCGTCCCTTCCATGGGATCACCCTGTGGCGCATTCGTCCAGGTCAGAGGCACGGCATGCCGATCGGACGGCCTCATCGGCTTCAGACTTTACTTATATAAGCCGATCCTGGGACAGTGAGGTCATGCACGCGCTCGACGTTCTCGGTGATCCGGTCCGGCGCCGCATCCTGGAGCTGCTCGCCGACGGTGAGCGGGCGGCCGGTGAGATCAGCGCCGTGGTGCAGGAGGAGTTCGGGATCTCGCAGCCCGGCGTCTCCCAGCACCTGCGCGTGCTGCGCGACAACGGGTTCGCGACCGTGCGCGCCCAGGGCACCCGGCGGCTGTACGCCGTCGACCCCGCCCCGCTGCTGGAGGTCGACAGGTGGCTCGACCGCTACCGGCACTTCTGGAACCAGCGCCTCGACGCCCTGGGCACCGAGATCGCGCGGGGAAGGCGCGAGCGTCGCCTCGCCGAGGCGGAGAACCCGCCGCCCCCGGGCACGGGCGGGAACGGCCCCTGACCCTCCTGCCTCCCGGGGCGGGGTCCGGAAAGACCTCGGGGCCCGGGATTTCAGGGGGAGCCCCGTTCGAAGGGCCGTCCCAGCGCTCCCGGTTCGCGGCGCCGGTTCGTGAAGAGCAGCATCGCGAGCAGCGCCACCAGGTACGGCGCCACCATCAGCAGCTGTGAGTTCAGCGTCAGGCCCAGCGCGGGCAGCGCGAGGCGCAGCGCGTCGGCCAGGCCGAAGAGCGCGCAGCCGAGCAGGGTGCGTCCCAGCCGCCAGCCGCCGAAGATCACCGCCGCGATCACGATGTACCCACGCCCGGCCGTCATGTTCTGGTTGAACGAGCCGACCTCGCCGACCGCTAGGTAGGCGCCGCCCAGCCCGGCCAGCGCGCCGCACCACAGCAGTGCCTGGCGGCGGCGCGCGTTGACCCGGACGCCGGTGACGTCTGCGGCCCACGGCCGCTCGCCGACCGCCCGCAGCTCCAGGCCCCACCTGCTTCGCTCGACCAGCCACCAGGTCAGCGGGACGACGACGATCAGCAGGTAGACCGGCCAGCGCTCGACGAAGAGCGGGGGGCCGATCAGCGGGATGTCGCGCAGCCAGGGGACACTGACCTGCGACACCTGGTGGGAGTCGAAGTCGCTGATCGTGATCAGGTAACCGGTCAGCCCGAGGACGAGGGCGTTGAGCACCAGGCCGACCACGAAGGTGTTGATCTCCAGGCGGTGGGAGAGGTTGCCGTGGACGAGGCCGACCAGGAGCCCGATCAGCACTCCCGCGACCAGCCCGGCGGTGGCGCTGCCGGTGGCACTGGCCGTGGCGACCGAGCCGAACGCGGCGCCCAGCATCATCGCCTCGACGGAGATGTTCATGGCACCGGCCCGCTCGGCGAGATACTCCCCGCACGCCGCGAAGGCCAGCGGCACGGTGAGCCGTACCCCGCTGGACAGGATGGTGGAGACGTCGTCGGCGGCGATCACGGGGCGGCCCCCTCGGCGACGGGCGCGGACCGGTGTTCTGCGTGCCCGGCGTGACCGGCGTGACCGGCGCGGACACCGGCCCCGCGGCGCCGGAGCGCGGCGAGGACGGCGGGCGGGGCGACGAAGGCCAGCACCAGCAGTGCCTTGACCACGTCCACGACGAACGGGGGCACGCCGGTCGCGGCGAGGAAGCCGCCACCGGAGCGCAGCGCGCCGAACAGCAGGGCGACGGGTATCGCCCGCGACGGCCGGTTGCGGGCGACCAGGGCGACCAGCAGGCCGTCCCAGCCGATACCCATCGCCATGCCGGGCTGCAGGCGGTGGACGCCCACCGGGCTGGTGAGCAGCACGGCCCCGGCCAGCCCGGCGAAGGCGCCGGAGACGGCCAGCGCCGCGCCGCCCAGCGCGCCGACGCGCACCCCGGCGTGCCTGGCGGCGAGCGGGTTGAGGCCGAGCATGGTGAGCCGGAACCCCCACCGGGTACGGGCGACCACCACCGCGACGATCACGGCTCCGGCCAGCGCGATCAGCAGGCCCCCGTTGAGCTGCAGGTCCGGGTACTCCCCGATCGAGCCGAGCAGGGCGCTCCCCGGCAGCGGGTTGGACTGCGGCGCGACGACGGCGTCGCCGACCCTCGTCTCCCGCAGCAGCCACGGCGTGTTGACCGCGAACGCGACGAGCTGCTGGGCGACGAAGGTCATCAGCAGCGTGCTGACCACGACGTCGACGCCGCGCAGCCGGTACATCAGCGAGCTGAGACCGGCCCACGCGCCACCGGCCAGCGCGGCGACCGCCAGCACGACCACCAGCAGCGCCGGGCCGGTGACCGCCAGGCGCAGCCCCACCCAGGCCGCGAAGAGGGCACCGACGAGCACCTGGCCCTCCTGGCCGATGTTGAACACGCCGGACCTGGCGCTGACGCACGCGCCCACGGCGACGAGCAGCAGCGGCGCCGCGTACAGCAGGGTGGAGGTCCAGGCCGCCCGGTCGGCCACGCTGCCCTGGAAGAGGGCCTGTAGGGACGCGAGGGGGGAACCGCCGGTCACGGCGATCAGCAGCGACGACAGGGCGAGCGCCACGACCACGCCCGCGACGGTCGCCAGGCCGGTCCTCCAGCCGGACCCGCCGGAGCCGGGGACGAGAAAGGCGAGCAGGCGGCGGCCTGACAGGTCCCGGGTGAAGTTCACGCGAGGCCGGGCCGGGTTCCGGGTGGGGGTCGCGGGGCTCTGAGCGAGGGGCACGGGATCTTGGGCCGGGTCCCGGGCGAGCGTCGCGGACTCCCGGGCGGAGTTCCGGGCGGGGTCGCGGGCAGGGTCGCGGGCGGGGTCCCGGGGGGTTTCGTTCACGCGGGGACCCCGCCCAGGAGCATTCCGAGCCGTTCGGCCGTGGCCTCCCGCGTGGGCAGGACGCCGGTGATCCTCCCCGAGGAGATCACCGCGATCCTGGAGGCCAGCGCCATGACCTCCTCCAGGTCGGTGGAGATCAGCAGCACCGCCACCCCTCCCGACGCGGCGTCGCGCAGCCGCCGGTACACGTCCTCGGTGGCGCCCACGTCCAGCCCGTACGAGGGCCGGGCCGCGACCAGGACCGCCGGGCGGGCCGAGAGCTCGCGGGCGAGCACGACCCGCTGCCGGTTGCCTCCCGACAGGTCGCGCAGCGGGGTGTCCGTCGACGGGGTGACGATGCCGAACTCGGCCACCAGGCGGCGGGCCAGGGCGTGCGTCTTCCCCCGGTCGAGGAACACCCGGCCGCTCACGGCGTCCAGCGACTTCATGACCAGGTTCTCGGCGACGCTCATGTCCAGCACCAGCCCGGAGCCGTGCCGGTCCTCCGGCACGATGCCGAGCCCGGCGGCGTGCAACGCCCCCGGGCGGTCCGGCTCGACCGGCCTTCCGGAGACCTCGACCGACCCGGAGTCCGGTACGACGAGCCCGGACAGCAGGTCGCCCAGGGCCGACTGGCCGTTGCCCTCGACGCCGTACAGGCCGACGATCTCACCGGGGGCGACGTCCAGGCCGAGCTCGGACAGGACGGGCACGCCGTCGACGGTGACGGTCAGGCCGCGCAGCCGCAGCGCGGGTGCCGGGACACCCGTCCTTCCGGCCGCCGTGAACCCCGGAGGACCCGCGCCTCCCACGCCCGCCACTCCGGTTCCCTGGGTCCCGGTCCCCTCGGTCCCGGTCTCGTCCTTGTCCGTCGTGAACACGGTGAACGCGGTGGACCCGGTGGACCCGGTGGACCCGGCGGACCCGGCGGACCCGGCGGACCCGGCGGACCCGGCGGACTCACGCGTCCCGGTCGGGGAGACCTCCCTGCCGACCATCCGCCTGGCCAGCTCTCGCGGGTCCGTCCTCGCGGTGGCGCTGCGGAAGACGACCTTCCCGCCGCGCAGTACGGTCACCCGGTCGGTGGCCGCGGTGATCTCGTCCAGCTTGTGGCTGATCAGGATGACCGCGCGGTTCTCCGAGCGGACCACGCGGCGCAGCACGCCGAACAGTTCGGCCGACTCCGCCCGGGTCAGCACGGACGTCGGCTCGTCGAGGATGAGCACCGCAGGGTCCCCGCGCAGGCACTTGATCAGCTCGACCCGCTGCCGCTCCCCCGGCGAGAGCCGCGCCACCCTGGCCAGCGGGTCGACCGGCAGGCCGTAGCGCCGGGAGATCTCCCGGACCTGGTCGCGGGCCGCGGCCCTGTCGATCCTCCCGGTGTCGCCCAGGATGACGTTCTCCCAGACCGTCAGCGGGTCGACCAGGCTGAAGTGCTGGTGCACCATGCCGATGCCGAGCGCCGCCGCCTCTCTCGGGCCGCCGATCTCGACGGGTTCCTCGTGGCGCATGATGGTCCCGGAGTCTCTTTGGACGAGTCCCATCAGGATGTTCATGAGCGTCGACTTTCCGGCCCCGTTCTCGCCGAGCAGGCCGTGGATCTCGCCCCCGTACACGGTCAGGTCCACGGCGTCGCAGGCGACGACCGGACCGTAGCGCTTGCCGACCCCCAGCAGCCGGAGCGCGGGCACCGGTGGCGTGGGGAGATCCCCCGCCCGTCCGTCTTCCGTCATGTCAGGAACCGAGCCTCTTCACTTCCGCCTTGGGGTCGATCTTCCCGCTGCCGACGTCGGCGATGAACGTCCTCAGCCTCTCCTCCTGCTCGGGGGTGGGCTTGCAGATCCTCACGGTGGGAAACGGGTCGACGCCGAGCTTCCAGACCCTCTCCACGCCCATCCGCAGCTTCGCCGCGGCGAACTCCTCCAGCGCGGCCCCGAAGTAGTCTCCGGGGCTGAAGAGCACCGAGACGTCGAAGGTGGGCCGGGTGGAGGCGCACCGGTCGGTGCCCGGGGTGAGGGTGAGCACGCCACCGGCGTCGGCCAGCTCCACCGACGCGTCGGTGGCCCCGCCCAGATAGGGGTAGACGACCTTGACGCCCTGGCTGATCTGCGCCTGGGTGGCCTCCTTGGCCTTGGCGGAGTCGTTGAGGTCGCCGCTGTAGGTGACCGTCAGGGTGGCCTCGGGGACCACCAGCCGGATGCCCGCCCTGAAGGCCCTGGCCGCCGCGGTGGTGAAGTCGACCTCGGGGCCGGTCACGAAACCGGCCTTGGTCGCGCCCTTCTCCTTCATGAGCAGGCCCGCCGCGTACCCGGCGGCGAGCAGGCTCTGGTCCGCCTCGTCGGTGGAGAGCATGATCCTCGGGGTCTGCGGGACGTTGTCGGACGAGGGCACGTACCAGGCGGTGCCCGCGCACACGGGCTCCTCTGAGGCGGGGATCGCGTCCCTGAGGTCCGCGGCGCCGAGGGCGACCATGTCGACCTTCTGCCTGCACAGCGCCCGCGCGGCGTTGAGCGCCTCGCTGGTGTTCACGCCGCCGCGCTTGATGATCGTCCAGCCCTTCGAGGTGGCGAACCTCTCCGCCGTGTCCACGAAGCTCTGGTAGTAGCCCTTGTCGTTGATGTCACCGGGGCTCAGCACGCCGATGACGACCCGGCCGTCGCCGTTGACGTCCGGCTGGCCCGCGAGCACGGTGCCGCCGTCCGCCGCCGCTCCGGTGGCGGCCGGGGTGGAGGGAGCGGCCCGGGGTGCCGTGGCGTCGCCGCTCGCGCACCCGGCCAGTGCCGCCGCGGTGAGACAGGCGGTCAGCGCGGCCGTGACCCGGCCCGTTCGATGGTGTGCGGCCATGAAGATCCTCTCGATCTGGTACGCGGGCGCCGCCCACGGGGCGCGGGCGGGGGACGATGCCTGGTCGCGGGCGGGGAGTGTACGGGCGTACTGCGGGCGGTTCGGGAGAGACGAGACTCGGTGACGGTCAGGTGGACGGGCGTACTGCGGGAGGTTCGGGAGAGACGAGGCTCGGTGGCGGTCAGGTGGACGGGCGTGTTGCGGGCGGTTCGGGACGCTGTCATTTAACAACCGTCGTCACCCTTCGCGTCCATCGCCCGACGGGTTCCGGCCGGACCTCCCTCTCCGGCTCCGGCTCGTCTCCGTCCCTCACGGCCCGCGCGGATCCGGCGTACGATGCGGGCATGCCGAACCTCGGGCCCGTTGAGCTGCTGATCATCGCCGTTCTGTTCGCGGTGGTCCTGGCGATCGTCGTCGGTGTCGTCGTGGCGGCCGTGAAGGGTGGCCGGGCGGTCTCCGGCGGCAAGGTGCCCGTCATGGCGCCGACGCCCCAGGGGCTGCACGAGGCCGTCACCAGGTTGACGCGCCAGGGGCAGAAGATCCATGCGATCAAGGAGTTGCGCCGGTACACCGGGCTCGGCCTGAAGGAGGCCAAGGATGTCGTCGACGCCGTGGCCATGGGACACGACCTGTGGACCCATCCCCTCATGGCCCGCTTCCGTCCCACCGGCCCCATGGTCTCGCCGGGCGCGAGCGGCATCGCCGTCACCGGTCCGGACCTGGCCGCTCGCGTGCGCGAGCTGAAGGCCGCCGGGCGCGCCGAGCAGGCGGTCCACCTGGTGCGTGGCGAGACCGGCATGGGCGAGCGTGAGGCCGAGCTGTTCGTCGAAGCCCTCTGAGCCCTGCCCGGGTTCCCTCGGACCCGCCTCCGGCCCCCTGAGCGCTCAGCCCGGTCCGGCCGCCCCGTCCCCGCCGTCCCCGCCGTCCCCGTCCCCGCCGCCCTCGACGCCGACGAACATGGTCCGGTGCAGCACCTCGACGTGGCGGCGGGTGACCTCGACCGCCTTCAGCGGGTCGCCCGCGGCCAGGGCGGCGACGAGGTCGGCGTGCCCACGATTGGACTCGCGCAGGTGGTCCAGAGAGAAGGGCAGGTAGTAGCGGTAGAGCTCCCGGACGACCGAGCCGTACTGTTCCACCGCGGACGGCAGTCCGGTGGCCTCGGCCACCCCCAGGTGGAAACGCTCGTCGTGGGTACGGAACTCGGCCCAGCTGGAGGCCTGGCCCATGCTGGTCACCAGCCGCTCCAGCTCCTCCAGCCGCCGCGGGCCCTGACGCGTCGCGGCCAGGTGCGCGATGCCGCACTCCAGGAGCAGCCGCTGGTCGATCAGCCGGTGGACGTCGGCGGCGGCCGACCGGTAGGCCTCGATCTCGCGTACCCCGCCGGGCGGGGGCCGTTCGGACACCAGGGTGCCGCCGCCGCGCCCGCGTCGCCGCTCCAGGATGCCCTGGTCACAGAGTGAGACGAGCGCCCTCCGTACGGTGATCTCCCCGACGCCGAGGGCACGGGCGATCTCCCCCGCGGGCGGCAGCCGCTCCCCGGGTTTCAGCAGGCCCAGTTCGACGGCCATCGCGATGCGGGCACGGACCGTGTCGAGCGCGTTGAGGCGCCGGATGCCCCCCAGGGCGGGGGCTTTGAGCACGATGAGGGGGCCGCCGGACGACATGCCACCACCGTACTCGTCAAAAAACAGATCATAATGACCGAAATTGGATTAAATGCTCATAATAATATATTTTTTAGTTCCTAGCCGGGAAGCAGGTGTGCCATGTCGCGTCCTCTCTCCACCCCCGAGGACCGCCTCGGCTTCGACCGCGTGTGGAACCGGTTCACCGAGGCCGGCGGGCCGACAGACCTCCCCCTCCACCAGGGACGGATCGCCCCCTCCCGCCGGATCCCGGCGGAGGGTGACTCTTCGGGAAGAGCCTCGCCATGTCATCCGACGGACCAGTCCTGAGGCGCGCCCTGACGCTCGGCGAGGTCGTGACGTTCGGCCTGGCCTACCTGACGCCGCTGATCGTCCTGGGCATCTTCGGCGTCGTGTCCGAGACCACCGGGGGCACGACCGCCGCCGCGTACGCGCTCGCGCTGGTGGCCATGCTGTTCACGGCCTTCAGCTACGGCAAGATGGCCGCGATCTACCCGATCGCCGGGTCGGCCTACACCTACGTGCGGCGGGCCATCGACGCGCGGGCGGGCTTCCTGGTGGGCTGGGCGGTGCTGCTCGACTACTTCTTCCTGCCCATGGTCATCTGGCTGATCGGCGGCGCCTACCTGTCGGCGCAGTTCCCCGAGGTCACCTCGTGGGTGTGGATCGTCCTGTTCATCGTCGTGACGACCGCGCTCAACCTGATGGGCATCAAGATCGCGGCCCGGGTGAACATCCTGCTGATGACCTTCCAGATCGCGGTGCTGCTCTTCTTCGTGCTGCTGTCGATCGGCTACGTGGCCGGTTCGTGGGGACCCGCCTCGCTGTTCGACCTGGCGCCGTTCGACAACCGGGCCACCACGATCTCCAGCGTCGCGGCGGGCGCCGCCATCGCCGCCTACGCCCTCCTCGGCTTCGACGCCGTCACCACCCTCGCGGAGGAGACCGTCGAGCCGGGCAGGACGATCCCCCGGGCGATCCTGCTGACCGCGCTCGCCGGTGGCCTGATCTTCGTCGTGGTCGCGTACTTCACGCAGCTCGTGCATCCCGGCGGCTTCTTCGAGAACTCCTCCTCGGCCGCCTTCGACATCGCCAAACTGATCGGCGGCAGCCTGTTCGGCGCGGTCTTCCTGGCCGGCCTGGTCGTCGCCCAGTTCGCCTCCGGCCTCGCCGCGCAGGCCGGCACCTCGCGGCTGCTGTACGCGATGGGGCGCGACGGGGTGCTGCCCCGCAAGGTGTTCGGCTACCTGCACCCCGTGTGCCGCACGCCGGTGTTCGGCCTGGTGATCACCGGCGCCGCGGGCCTGGTCGCGCTGTGGCTGGACATGACCACCTCCACGTCGTTCATCAACTTCGGCGCCTTCACCACCTTCACCTTCGTCAACCTCAGCGTGATCGCCCACTACGTCAGGGAGCGCCGCGCGGGCCGGGCGCCGGGGGTGGTGCCGTACGTCCTGGCCCCGGTGATCGGGGCGGGGGTCAACCTGTGGCTGCTGAGCCGCCTCGACGCGCACGCCGTCACCCTCGGCCTGATCTGGCTCGGCCTGGGCGTGATCTATCTCGCCTGCCTCACCCGCATGTTCCGGCGACCGCCTCCCGACCTGGAGTTCGCCGAGGAGCCGCCCGTCACCGCGTGCGCGGGCAACGACCCGCGCCTGCTCTGGTAGCGGCTCCTGGTACGGGCCCGCGCGGTTCTCCGTCGCCCCGCACGGTTCCCCGCCGCGCGACCACGGTCGGGGGTCTCCGCCACGGGCGCGCGTCAGGGCTCCTTACCGCCCCCGGTACGGCTCCCGCCACGGTGCGGGCTCCGGGTCAGCCGGTCGTGCCGAGCACGCCGTTCGGGTCGAGCACGAACTTGGACGCGGCGCCCTGGTCGAAGTCCGCGTACCCCTGGGGCGCCTGGTTCAACGGGATCGTCACGGCGTTGACCGCCTTGGCGATCTGCACCCTGTCGTTCAGGATCGCCTGCATCAGGTAGCGGTTGTAGCGCATTACGGGGCACTGGCCCGTGCCGAAGGACAGTGACTTGGCCCAGCCGAGGCCGAGCCGGATGGACAGCGCCCCCCGCCGCGCCGCCTCGTCGTGGGCGCCCGGGTCGCCGGTCACGTACAGGCCCGGGATGCCGAGCGCGCCGCCGGCGCGGGTGACCTCCATGAGCGAGTTGAGCACCGTGGCGGGCTGTTCCCTCGCCGAGTCGCCGCCGTGGCCGCGCGCCTCGAAGCCCACGGCGTCGACGCCGCAGTCGACCTCGGGCTCGCCGAGGATCTGCTCGATCTGGTCCCTCGGCTCACCCCGCGACACGTCGACGGTCTCGCAGCCGAAGCTGCGGGCCTGCTCCAGGCGTTCCTTGTTCAGGTCGCCGACGATGACCACGGCCGCCCCGAGGAGGAAGGCCGAGACGCCCGCCGCGAGCCCGACCGGGCCCGCGCCCGCGATGTAGACGGTCGAGCCGGGCCTCACCCCGGCGGTGACGCAGCCGTGGAAGCCGGTGGGGAAGATGTCGGTGAGCATGGCCAGGTCGAGGATCTTCTCCATCGCCTGGTCCCTGTCGGGGAACTTCAGCAGGTTCCAGTCGGCGTAGGGCACCAGGACGTACTGCGCCTGCCCGCCGACCCAGCCGCCCATGTCGACGTAGCCGTACGCCGCGCCCGGCCGGTCGGGGTTGACGTTCTCGCAGATCCCGGTCTTGCCCTCCTTGCAGTTGCGGCAGCGCCCGCAGGCGATGTTGAAGGGCACCGAGACGAGGTCGCCCACCTTCGTGAACTCCACGTCCGGGCCGGTCTCGACGACCTCGCCGGTGATCTCGTGGCCGAGGACGAGGCCGACGGGCGCGGTGGTGCGGCCACGGACCATGTGCTGGTCGCTGCCGCAGATGTTGGTCGCGACGGTCTTGAGGATCGCGCCGTGCGGCACCTTGCGGCCCACGTTCGCCGGGGGCACCCCGGGGCCCTCCCTGAGCTCGAACCCGGGATAGTCGGTCTCCCGGACCTCCACCTTGCCCTGGCCCTCGTACGTGACGACTCTGTTGCTCGGCATGACGGCCTCCTGTCTCCTCGTGGTGCCCTTCCGCGCGATGCCGACGGAGCAGCCGGTCGTCGCCCGCGAGGACGTGAGGGGGATCGTGACCACCAACTCCGAACCGAAGATGATTTTTCACCTTTTTTCACCATATACCCGCTGGTCACGGCGATATCGGGGAGCCGTACCTCTCCGGCCGGGCGGTCAGCGTGGCGGCGGGGACGATCCGCGCCCGGCGGCGGCCGGGCAGCGGCGGTGGACCTGGTCGACCCGCTGGGTGATCCCCCTGCGGTCGAGGTGTTCCAGGAGCGGCACCGCGACCCTGCGGCTGGTGCCGAGGGCCTGCCTGGCCTGGCTGACCGTGAACGGCTGCGGCAGCCGGGCGAGCAGCCGCCCGGCCAGGAGGTCCGCGCCGGGCAGCAGCACGATCCCCTCGGCCACCCGGAGCAGCGCCCCCGCCCGTACGGCCGCCGCCAGCTCGCGGGGCCCCAGCCCCAGCTCGGCCAGCCTGCCCGCCTCCGGCGCCAGGAAGGGGTGCGCGGACAGCTCGGCGCCGAGCCGCCCGACGGCCCGGACGAGCGGCGCGGGCAGCGCCGCGCGTCCGCCGGGGCCGCTCACGATCCGCCCGGCGTCGAGGGCGAGCGGCGGTCGTACGAGCGCCTCGACGAGCCGCCGCTCGGGCAGGGCGAGCTCGTGACGGGCCGCCTCCACCGGCAGGCCGGGCTCCAGCGGGTGCGCCGAGGCGTGGCGCCGCACCACCTCGGGGAGACGCTCCCCCAGCCTCGACCAGTGCGCCGGATCGGCCTGCCAGTCGCCGCACACCGGCCTTCCCGGGACACACCCCATGGCCACCAGGTCGGCGGTACGCAGCAGGAGGTGGGTCCGCAGCAGGGAGGCCGCGTCCGGCGGGGCCGCCGCCAGCTCGGCCGCCCGCTCCCGCGCCGCGCCCCGGCGGCGCAGCCCCGGCGGGCGCGGGTCGAGCACGCGCGCCCGCGCGAGGACCCGCACCCCGCCCCGGGCACGCCCGGGGTCGCGCAGCAGCAGCACGTCGCCCGCGTGCAGGGGGAGCCGCCCGGCCAGGCGCAGCCGGGCGATCCGCCCGCCGAGGGGCCGCACCGCGCACACCACCGCCGCGGAGCCGATGTGCGCGGTCAGCCGCCCCGGCAGGTCACCGGCCTCCCAGTCTCCGGCCTCCCAGTCACCGGCGGGCCCCGTGCCGCCGGGCGACGGGAGGTTCCGCCTCCGGCACCCACCCGGCCCGGCCCGGCCATCCGGCCCGGTCCGCCCGCCGGGCCACCCCGGGCCATCGCCCTCCGAACCATCGGAACCGTCCGCCCCGGACCTACCGGGCCACCACGGGCCACCGCCCTCCGAACCACCGGAGCCGTCCGTCCCGGACCCACCGGGCCACCACGGGCCACCGGGACCGGGTCCGGCCGGGCTCAGGCGCACGTCGACCAGGTCGGTGAACGTCCACCCGCCCGGGGTGACCAGGGCCAGGCCGCGCCCGGCGGCGCCCTGGCCGCGCAGGTTGAGCGCGACCCTGGCCACTCCGGTCACCGAGGTCACCGGCTCCTTCAGGCACTCCAGCGCCCGTACCCGCACGGGCACGTCATCGAGATCCAGCCCGTCCCCCGCCGTGATCGTCCCCGCGGGCAGGGTCCCGGTCACGACCGTCCCGCTGCCCCGTACGGTGAAGGCCCGGTCGATCCACAGCCGCACCGGCGCACCGGGGTCGGGTACGGGCAGCGCGGCCACCAGCCGGTCCAGTGCCCGCCGCAGCTCGTCGAGGCCCTGCCCGGTGCGCCCGCTCACGGCCAGCGTCTCGGCCCCGCCCAGACCGCCCGCCGCCAGCCTGGCCCGGGCCCGCCCGGCGGCCGGGGCCGGGTCGGCGAGATCGGCGCGGGTCACCACGAGCAGGCCGTGCCGCACCCCGAGGGCCTCCAGCGCGACCAGGTGCTCCTCCGACTGCGGCATCCACCCCTCGTCGGCCGCCACCACGAACATGACGGCGGGCGCGGGGCCGGCCCCGGCCAGCATGGTGGCGAGGAAGCGCTCGTGGCCGGGTACGTCGACGAAGGCCAGCCGCTCCCCCGAGGGCAGCTCCGTCCAGGCGTATCCGAGCTCGATCGTCAGCCCGCGCCGCCGTTCCTCGGCCAGCCGGTCGGGCTCCATCCCGGTGAGCGCCCGTACCAGGGTGGACTTGCCGTGATCGACATGGCCCGCCGTGGCCACGACGTGCATCAGCCACCCACCCGCGTCGGCCGCCCGCTTCGACGATCACACATGTCGGCCGCCCACCCCGAGAACGGCTCTCAGCACGTCCCCGTCCCGGTCGGCGGGCACGGCGCGCAGGTCGAGCAGGAGGCGGCCGCCCTCCACGTGGCCGACGACCGGGGGCTCCCCGGTCCGCAGCGGCACGGCGAACCGCTCGGGCAGGCTGATCGCGGCACTCGGCAGCGTCACGCCCGGCGCCCCGCCGCCGCCCACCGCCGCCTCGCTCGGTACGGCCCTCGCGTCGACCCCGGCCACGGCCAGCCGGTCCGCGAGCGCGGCGGCGCGCTCGCCGAGCAGCGCGGCGTCGGCGCGCAGGGCCTGGTGGACGGGGGTGGCGGGACCGCGCAGGGTGGCCTCCAGCGCGGCCAGCGCCAGCTTGTCCACCCGGAGCGCGCGGGCCAGCGGGTGCCTCCTGCACCGCTCGACCAGGTCGCGGCGGCCCAGCAGCAGCCCGGCCTGCGGGCCGCCGAGCAGCTTGTCGCCGCTCGCGGTGACCAGGTCCGCCCCGGCCTCCAGGGCGCTCGCCGCGTCGGGCTCGCCGGGCAGCAGCGGCTCCGGCGCGAGCAGGCCGGAGCCGACGTCGGACACCACCGGCACGCCGAGCCCGGCCAGCTCGGCCGCCTCGACCGAGCCGGTGAAGCCCTCGATCCGGAAGTTCGACGGGTGGACCTTGAGGACGAACCCCGTCTCCGCCCCCACGGCCGCCCGGTAGTCGGCGTAGGAGGTGCGGTTGGTGGTGCCCACCTCGCGCAGCCTGGCGCCGGTGGAGACGAGCAGGTCGGGGATCCGGAACCCGTCGCCGATCTCCACCAGCTCGCCGCGGCTGATCACGATCTCCCGCCCGGCGGCGAGCGCGGTGGCCACGAGCACGAGCGCGGCGGCGTTGTTGTTGACCACGTGCGCGTCCTCCGCGGCGGGCACGGCCCGGGCGAGCGCGTCCAGCGCGCCCCGCCCCCGGCGGGCGCGGGCCCCGGTGGCCAGGTCGAACTCCACGTCGGCGTAGCCCGCCGCCGCGGCCGTCGCCTCCACCGCCGCGGCCGACAGGGGCGCGCGGCCCAGGTTCGTGTGGACCAGCACCCCGGTCATGTTGATCACCGGCCGCAGGCTCGCCGGGTACGGCGGGAGCTCCGCCACGGCCGCGTCCGCGACCTCCCCGGGGTCGAGCCCGCCCTGCCGCGCGCGCCGCTGTGCCCGTACGACGGCGTCCTTGACCACCGCCCGCCCGAGCCTCCCGGCCGCCGCGACCAGCCGTGGGTCGGCGAGGACGGCGTCGGTGCGAGGCACGAGCCTGCGTGGGTCCACTCTCCGAACATAAGCGGAGGCGGACGGGAATCGAACCCGCCAGGCCGAGGACCTCGGCCTCGACGATTTTGAAGACCGCGGGGACCACCAGGTGCCCATACACCTCCAGGGGAGAACATTACCCGCGAGCGGGTACGGGCAACGGGGACGGCATGCCGGACGACGGCGTGCGGATCCGGCCAGGACCTGATCAGGACTCACCAGGATCTACCAGGGAGGACGCGGTATGACGGAGACCACCGCGGAGCGGGGCGCCTCTCTCCCGGAGCGTGGCACCGTGCGGCTGACCCAGTACGCGCACGGGGGCGGCTGCGCCTGCAAGATCCCACCCGGCGAGCTGGAGGCCGTCGTCGCGGGACTGCTGAGGGACGCGGACGCCCCCAGCGGGCCTCGCGGCGCCGAAGCACTCCACGACCCCGGCGGACCCCGCGGCCCTGGGGAACCCCACGGACCCGGCGGCGGCCCTCGCGACCCCGGCTCCCCCGGCGTGCTTCGCGAGCCAGGCGGGCTTCGCGGATCAGGCAGCCCTCGTGAGCCAGGCGGGCTTCGCGAGCCAGGCGGCCCTCGTGAGCCCGGCGAGCGCCCGCGCTTCAACGGCGAGCTGATCATCGGGCTGGACGACGGCGACGACGCCGCCGTGGTCCGTGTCGCGGGCGGCCGGGCGATCGTGGCCACCGCCGACTTCTTCACCCCCGTGGTGGACGACCCCTACGACTGGGGACGGATCGCGGCGGCCAACGCCCTGTCGGACGTGTACGCGGTGGGCGGCGAGCCCTTGGTGGCCGTCAACCTGCTCGGCTGGCCCCGGGACGTGCTGCCGATGGAGCTCGCCGGGGAGGTGCTGCGCGGCGGCCTGGAGGTGGCGCGGGCGGCGGGCTGCCACGTCGCGGGCGGTCACAGCGTCGACGACCCGGAGCCGAAGTACGGGATGGCCGTCACCGGACTCGCCGATCCCAGGCGCCTGCTGCGCATCGACGGCGGCCGGGCGGGCCTGCCGCTCTCCCTGACCAAGCCGCTCGGCGTCGGCGTACTCAACACCCGGCACAAGGCGACCGGCGAGGTCTTCCCGCAGGCGGTGGCCGCGATGACCACGCTGAACCGCGACGCCTCCCGGGCCGCGCTGGCGGCGGGTGCCGGGTGCGCCACGGACGTGACCGGGTTCGGCCTGCTCGGCCACCTCTACAAGCTTGCCAGGGCGAGCGGCGTCACGGCGGTCGTCGACGTGGCGGCCGTACCGTACCTGGCCGGGGCCCGCGAGGCCGTGCGGGACGGGTACGTCAGCGGCGGCACCCGCCGCAACCTGGGGTGGGTGAAGCCGCACCTGGACCCGGGCCGTTTCGGCGAGGAGGACCTGCTGCTGCTCGCCGACGCCCAGACCTCCGGCGGCCTGCTCGTGGCGGGCGAGATCCCCGGCGCGCCGGTCGTCGGCGAACTCGTCCCCCACGAGGGCCCGACTCTACGGCTGCGCTGACCCGTCCGGCCCCGGCCCCGGGGTGCCGCCTCGTGCCAGGTGAACGCGTCCCCCGGAGATGTCACCGTAGTGGTCGGCCGCGGCGTCGTGCGGGGCCTCTCACCGGACCCGGCAACGACGTGGACGAGCCACCGACAACGGGTCTGTACGGCATGTCGGGTGTCACCTATCTTGAGGGCGGATGATCAGGGAACGTTCCACGTCACACATGAGGCCGAATGAAGCAGAATCCCCGGGCACCCTCGCCACGCCCCCTCGCCCCGCCGCCTCCCGGCAAGGAACCGGCCGTACACCCGCACGCGCCGTCACCCCGTGCGGACGGAGTGGACGGCGCGAGCGGAGTGGACGGCGCGACGAGGGCGGACGGCGGCGCGGACGGCCACACGGATGGCGCGGACGGCGCGGACGACGTTTCCTCGATCGCGCCGGACCGGAGCAGGTCGAGGCGCGACCTGCGCGACCTGCCCGCCCCCTCCCAGGACGTCCCGCGTGACGTCACCCTCGCCCTGTCACTGCCCTCGATGCTGTGGGACCTCGCGCAGGCGCTGGAGGAGGACAGGCTCGTCTCCCCGGAGACGGCCTTCCCCGGGCAGGCGGCGAGGTTCCGCAAGCCCCCCGGCCCCGCTTCCGACGGCTACCGGAGCTGGCTCTCGGAAGCGAATCAGTACTTCACGATGCTCGAACTGGCCGAGTTGCTCCCGGCGCTGCTGTCCGATCGGCCGCTGGAGATCCCGCCCGTCGCAGAGTTCATGAAGTCGGCGGTGAGCGTCCAGGACGCCCAGATGATCATAACGCTGCTGAAGAAGCACGCCGCCGAGGCGCCGGCCCGGCGGGAGGCCGCCGTCGCCGAGGTACGGCGGGAGGGGAAACCGACGCTCGCCGGGCGGCTCGGCCTGCTCAGGGACCTGCTCGGCGGTGGTCCTCCCGTGTCCGACGCCGTGCACGCCGCGCGGGTACGAATCCTGCAGGACACGCCGCTCGACCCGGAGTTCGAGAAGGTCGACGACCCGCTGCGCGCCCAGGCGCTCGCCGCCCTGGTGGCGAAGTTCTCCGGCGTCACCCGCCGATGGCCGGGGATGTCGGCGCAGGAACGCGCCGGCGTCCTGAACGAGGCGGTGCGGCTCCACTGCGAGCGGCTGGGGATCCCGGGCCGCCTGCCCCGGCTCGTGCTCGAAGAGCGTCCCGTCGACGTCGGTGACGGTGAGCTTTCCGTGACCGAGCTGGGGGCGTTCGTCGAATCCCGCCTGACGATCGAGATGAACACCCGGACCCCGATGTGGGAGTCGTTCCCGCTGGTCATCGAGACCCTCGTGCACGAGAACACGCACAACTACCAGGGCTGGCTGACAGGTGAGCTGCGGGCCGGCCGGCTCGACCCGGCGGACCCGCGGTACCTGCAGGCCCAGCTGTTCGCGGTCAACCTCGGCCGCGGGTACGTGCGCACCCGGCCCGGCGGCGGCGACCGCCTGGCGTACCTGAACCAGCCCGTGGAACGGCAGGCGATGAAGGCCGGGCTGGAGGCCAGGTACACGTTCACGGGCGCCCTCCAGAAGGAAGGACGGGCTCTCTTCGAGGCGGCGCTCGTCGCCTCCCCCCGTCCGCCCGAGGCGACGCTGCGCTGGTTCGGTACGGCGCTCGGGGGCGAGGTCGCGACCCCCATGGTCATCGCGATGGACGTCGTCGACCGGTACCTGGCGGCGAAGAACTCCGTTGACTATCTCAAGGCCGAGATCCTGCAGTGGATCGGCGAGCGGCCCGACTTCACGGAGGAGGAACTCAAGCCGGTCCGTGACCTGATCGGCCTCAACCAGCAGATAGGCCCGTTCAGGCGAAATTTCATCACCCAGACCCGCGGTGCCGAGGGAGCCGCCTTCCAGCGGCTCAGACTGGTCGCGGCTCAGCAGAGCGGTCTCGCGGGCGAGGCCGTCGAGGCGGCGCGCGCCGCCGCCGAGGACGCTGCCACGGCGGCGGACCGCGCGCGAGACCTTGGCCAGGGGGTCACGGACGAGGGCGTCCAGTCGGCGGTCGCGGCCGCGCGGGCCCAGGCGGCTTCGGCCGCCGAGCTCGTCGACGGCGCGAAGCAGGCCGCGGCGCTGGCCGGCGCCGCGGCCACCCGCACCATCATCACCCACACCGAGGCCGCCGCGATCGCGGCGGAGGCGACGGACGTGTCGACCGAGGCGCAGCTGTTCCGCGACGCCGCGACCGCCGCGGCCCGGGCCGCGCACGCGTACGCGGAGCTCGTCCACGGGTCCGTCGCGTACCTCGCCGCGACGGCCCGCGCCGCCCGGGCGGCCAGGGCCGAGGTACTGGCACAGTCGCAGGCGGAGGCGGTACGCGCGGTCGCGCGCGTCACGAACGCGAGGAGCGAGGACCCGCGATGACCACCCCCGGAAGGCCGAGATCGCAGTCGGCTCCCGCCCTGCGGGCGACCAAGCGCGAGAAGCTGCACCCGCCGCCCCAGATCCCCCCGGAGGAGGTGGATCCCGGCGCCACGCCCCGTCCGGACGGGATCCGGACGCCCGACCCGCAGGCGCGGGCGGCCGACCTCATCGGCCGTGGGGAGGGGTTGGACGCCCTGTCCCTCGACCAGAAGTTCTCCCTGCTGAGCTCGATGGCGTCGGGACCCGATCCCGTCGGCCGGTACTCGCCGCAGCTGGGCAGTCTCTACCGGAACATGAAGACGCTCGACCCCGGCTTCGAGCGACACGACGGGAGCGCGCAGCTGCGGGTCCTGGAAACGATCGCCGAGCGGTTGCCGGACGCGCCGCGCCGCTGGCGGAACGCCTCGACGAAGGAGCGCGGGGACATCGTCCGCTCGATCCTCGAAATCCAGTGCCAGGTGCTGGGGATGAGCCCGGACCGGATGCCCGGGGTGGAGCTCCTGGGGGACGGGCCGGAGCCCATCCCCGGCAACAGCATGGGCCAGTACTTCGAGGCCGGAAGAGTGCTCGAACTCATCACGAGGGCGCCCGGCTGGGAGGAGTTCCACGAAGCGATGAACACCGTGCTGCACGAGGGCACGCACAACTACCAGTACAGCCTGGTCGACATGCTGGACGCGGGACAGCTGGCCGGTGACCCCAGGGAGAGGCAGGCCGGGGCGTTCAGGAGCAACTTCGCCGCGTACCTGAACGGCGACGACGGTGACCGGGAGTCCTACCTGGCGCAACCGGTCGAACTGCACGCGATGGCGGTGGGAGACGAGGCACAGGCCTACTTCCTCGATCAGGCCCTCATCGCGGGCGCGGATGTGTACGAGGCGCTGTCACGGGTGGACACGACGCCGGAGATCGACCGGATACAGCGGGAGCTGGAGGAGGTCCTGACGGAGGAGTCGTCGTCGGCGATCTACCGGTTGATGGAGCAGGCACGGCGGTACCTGCCGGACGTGGAGCCCCGCCCCTCCGAGCCGGAGCGGCGCCTTCACCAGGTCGGGCGGGCGGCGAGCCTCGGCAGCGATCCGGGTGCCACGCCCGCCGACCGGGAGAGGATCATCCCCCTGGTCACGGACCCGGCACTGAGCGACGACGCGCTCGGGGACGCGCTGGCCGAGCTGGGTGCGGAGATCCGTGAACGGAGCCACGCGGCCCACCGGGACCGGTTCTCGGTCCAGTTCCTCGACGCGAACCGCGCCGCCTTCTTCACCGATCTCGCCACGTCCGTGCTCCGTGACCTGGGCGAGCCCGTCCCCGAGCCGCGGGAGGCGGAGCGCGTCGAGGCGGAGATCAACCGGATCAAGGACGCGCCGTACTACACGAACCTGGCCTGGATAGCCGGGGAGACCGCCGCGGTCCGCGACGCCGCCGAGCGCACGGAGGACGTCGCGCACACGGAGATGGTACGGAAACTGCGTGAGGCGGGACTCTTCGAGGACGCGGAGGCGTGCGAGGACACCCACACCGCCTACCGGCAGGCCAAGGAGAGGGAGCGCGCGGCCCAGGCGGAGGTCGACCGCGCCCGGCGGGCGCTCGGCGAGCTGATCGCGCGCCGCGGCCTGGCCACCGTCCCGACCTGACCGGACCCCGGCGCCACGCTTCCGGGCGTGGCCCGCGGGCCGGATCCGGCCCGGCTCCTCCGCCGCGTCGAGCCGGGTGGCGCCACGGGCGTCGTGCGGCGGCATCGGCGCGAGCGGCCCCGCCGCCTCGGGCTACTCGTGGTGCGGCAACCTCCTCACAGGGCGGCAACCTCCTCGCGGCGCGGCAACCTCCGGAGAGGACACGGCCACTCAGGATCCTTCGCCCGCCGAGGCACGGACGCGCTCCCGCTGGGGCACCACCGTGTACTTCGGGTCGGCGGCCGAGGCCTTGCCCGCGGCCAGCACGCCGAAACGGGTGAGAAGGGCACCGGCGGTGAGCGCGAGGCCGGACAGCGCGCCGAGGGCACGGCCACGCCCGGCGACCGTGGCGAGCAGGGCGCCGCCGACCGTGAGGGCGCGGGCCGCCCGCATCAGGCGGCCCGACCTGCCCAGCCGGTACGGCTCGCCGACCAGGCCGAGCCGGTGCTCCATCACCGCGCCCGCGACCGTCTCGACGGCGGCGCCCAGCACGGCGACGGCCCGGGCCGGGCCCGCCTCGCGGCGCGGGGTGGCCAGCATGCCCACGGCTCCCGCCCCGGCCAGCGCGCTCCCGGCGAAAAGGAACGGCAGCTCGCGGTGGGCCTCGTGCCAGGCGGGCACGGCGGTGTCGGCGACGAGCACGGCGGTGTAGGTCGACATCAGCGGCCCGGTCACCACCGCCGCCAGCGCGGCCACGTCTCCGGCGGCGGGCAGGACGCGGGTGATCCCCACCGGGAGGAAGGGGATCGGCGGAACGGGCCGGGCCGGGATCCGCGAAAGGAACCGGGCAGGGACCCGTGAAAGGAACCGGGCAGGGATCCCCGGGACGGGCCGGGCCCGCTCCGACCGGGCCGTGACGAGCGCGGAGGCGGCCGAGAGGGCCGTCAGGCCACTGTGGGCGGCCAGCAGCCAGGAGCCGACGCTCATCGGCGAGGTGGGTTTGAACACCCGCAGCATGTTGAGGAACCGCTCCGGCCTGCCGAGCTCGGCGACCAGGAAACCGGCACCGGCCGCGGCACCGGCGGCCGCGGTGACCCTGGCGGTGAGCGCGAGCCGGTCACGCCCGGTGAGCGTCGCCACGGCGGAGATCACCGACGCGGCACCGGACGTCCCGCCCAGGTAGAGGTAGAGCGGCATGTGGGGTTCGTGCCAGATCGGGGCCTTGATGATCGGCTGCCCGTAGTAGGAACGGAACTCGGCCTCCGGCACCATCGCCTCCTCGCCGCGCCTCACCTCTTCCCTCCACCTGAAAAACCCCGCCCGCCCGAAAAGCCTCGCCCGCCCGAAAAGTCCCGCCCGCCCAGGAAGGACACCGCGACCACCCCGGCCATGGAGAGCGCCGCCCCGGCCGCCCAGCGCCACATGGCGGGCAGGTCCCTGGTGGTGACCACCGGGTCGGGCGGCAGGCCGTACACCTCGGGTTCGTCGAGCAGCAGGAAGAAGGCCCCGTCGCCGCCCACCCCGTCGCCGGGGTCGGCCCCGTACAGGCGGGCCCGCGGTTTTCCCTCGCCACGCAGCCGTTCCACCCGTTCCCCGGCGCGGGCCCGCAGCTCGTCCAGCGGCCCGAACTGGATGGAGTCGGTGGGACAGGCCTTGGCGCAGGCCGGTTCCAGCCCGCCGAGCTGGCGGTCGTAGCACATCGTGCACTTGAACGCCCGGCCGTCGCGCTCCCTGCGGTCGATCACGCCGTACGGGCAGGCGGGCACGCAGTAGCCGCAGCCGTTGCAGACGTCGGCCTGCACCACGACCGTGCCGAACTCGGTGCGGAACAGCGCCCCGGTCGGGCAGACGTCCAGGCAGGCGGCGTGCGTGCAGTGCTTGCACACGTCCGACGACATCAGCCACCCCTCGACGCCTCCGTCCCCACCCTCGTCACCATGCCCGCCAGACTGCTCGATGAAGGCCACGTGACGCCAGGTGTCGGCCCCCAGGCCGCCCGTGTTGTCGTACGAGGTGGCCCGGAAGACGAACCCGTCGTCGGGGACGTCGTTCCACTCCTTGCAGGCGACCTCGCAGGCCTTGCACCCGATGCAGATGCTCGTGTCGGTGAAGAACCCCATCCGTTCAGCCATCGCGGTACTCCTCGATCAGGCCGAGCAGCGCCCCGCCCGTGGGACGCCGGCCGGGCCGCAGGTCACAGGTCATGGCCTTGCTCTCCTGGATGTAGACGTTCGGGTCGAGCACGAGGGGCATCAGGTCGTTGACGGCGTCGCCGGTCACCAGGCCGCCGCTGCCCCAGCCCCAGTGGTAGGGGAGGCCGACCTGGTGGATCGTCCTGCCCTGCAGGCGCAGCGGGCGCACCCGCCCGGTCACCAGGACGCGGGCCTCGATCGCTGAACGGGACGTCACGATCGTCGCCCAGCCCCCGTTGACCAGCCCCAGCTCGGCGGCGAGCTCCGGCGACACCTCGCAGAACAGCGCGGGCTGCAGCTCGGCGAGGTAGGCCAGCGGCCGGCTCATGCTCCCCGCGGTGTGGTGCTCGGTGAGCCGGTAGGTCGTGAGCACGTACGGGAAGCGCGGCGACCCCGGCGGGTTGTAGGGGCTCTCGGGGCGCGGGTAGGTCCGGCGGGCGGGGTTGGCCCGCTGCCCGTACAGCGTGTTGCGGACCGGCGACTCGTGCGGCTCGTAATGGGCGGGCAGCGGCCCGTCCGCCAGGCCCGCCGGGGCGAACAGCCAGCCCTTGCCGTCGGGCTGCATGATGAACGGGTCGGTCCCGGCCAGCGCGGCCTCGGCCAGGGCGCCCTCGGGCGGCAGGTAGCCGGGCGGCTTGTCCCTCTCGAAGTCCGGCACGTCGAGCCCGGTCCACTCCCCCTTCTCCGGGTCCCACCACACGTAGGCCTTGCGCTCGCTCCACGGGCGGCCCTCGGGGTCGGCGGAGGCCCGGTTGTAGAGAATGCGCCGGTTCGCGGGCCAGGCCCAGCCCCATTCGGGCGCGACCCTGTTCTGCTCGCTCGCGGGCCTGCGCCGGGCCGCCTGGTTGACCTCGTCGGCGTACACCCCGCAGTAGATCCAGCAGCCGCACCGGGTGGAGCCGTCGGGCCTGAGCTCGGTGTAGGCCGACAGGGTCCGCCCGTCGGGGCCGGTGCCGTTGATCTCGCGCAGCACGGCCGAGGCCGAGGGCTCGGCGTGCTCGCCCTCCTCGGGGTAGTCCCAGGTCAGCTCGCGGACCGGCCTGTCGATCTCGTCGCCGGTCATCCGCTCCCTGATCCGCTTGCCGAGGTGGTAGTAGAACGACAGGTCGCTGCGGCAGTCGCCCGGCGGCTCCAGCGCCTTCTCCCGCCACTGCAGCAGCCGCTGGGTGTTGGTGAAGGTGCCCTCCTTCTCCACGTGGCTCGCGGCGGGCAGGAAGAACACCTCGGTGGCGATGTCCTCGGTGCGCGTCTCCCCGGTGGCGAGCTCGGGGCCGTCCTTCCAGAACGTGGCCGTCTCCACCAGCGTCAGGTCCCGCACCACCAGCCATTCGAGGTTGGCCAGGCCCAGGCGCTGCGCCCGGCCGCCCGAGGAGCCGACCGCCGGGTTCTCCCCCACCACGAAGTAGCCCTTGACGGTGCCGTCGATCTGTCCCATCACGGTCGTGAAGTGGCCGTGGTCGCCGGTGAGGCGGGGCAGGTGGTCGAAGCGGAAGTCGTTCTCCTCGGTGGCGGCGTCGCCCCACCACGCCTTGAGCAGGCTCACCGCGTAGGAGCGCTTCCTGCCCCAGAAGCCGGTGTCGGCCCCGGCCTTGGCCAGGTAGTCGTCGAGCCCCTCGTGCCGGTGGGCGTGCGGCATCGGCAGGTACCCGGGCAGGATGTTGAACAGGGTGGGGATGTCGGTGGAGCCCTGGATGCTGGCGTGGCCGCGCAGCGCCAGGATGCCGCCGCCGGGACGGCCCACGTTGCCCAGCAGCAGCTGCAGGATCGAGGCCGTGCGGATGTACTGGGCGCCCACGGTGTGCTGGGTCCAGCCGACCGCGTACGCCCAGGCGGTGGTGCGTTCCCTGCCCGAGTTCGCGGTGATCGCCTCGGCCAGCTCGGCGAAGCTCTCCCGGGGGATGCCGCACAGCTCCTCCACCGTCTCCGGGGTGTAGCGGGCGAAGTGCCGCCGCAGGATCTGGTAGACGCAGCGCGGGTGGCGCAGCGTCGGGTCCGCAGGCGGCCTCGACGGCGCGGCGGCGCCGCCGGAGCCGTACTGCTCCGGGCCCGCCGCCTCGGCGTGCCGGGGCCCGCCCTCCAGCTGCTCCCCGTGCTCACCCCCGGCTTCGGCCGCCTCCTCCCCCTTGCCCTCGTACGCCCAGCTCGACGGGTCGTACGCGCGCGTCTCCGGGTCGAAGCCGGAGAACAGCCCGTCCAGGTCCTCGGTGTCCCGGAAGTCCTCGGAGATGATCGCCGAGGCGTTGGTGTAGGCGAGCACGTACTCGCGGAAGTCCAGCTCGTTGGCGAGCACGTGGTTGATCAGCGCGCCGAGCAGCACGATGTCGCTTCCCGCCCGGATCGGCAGGTGGCGGTCGGCGATCGCGCTGGTGCGGGTGAAGCGCGGGTCGACGTGGAACACCCTCGCCCCGCGAGCCTTCGCCTCGACCACCCACTGGAATCCCACCGGATGGCATTCGGCCATGTTGGAGCCCTGGATGACGATGCAGTCGGACTCGGCCAGATCCTGCTGGAAGTCCGTGGCACCGCCACGCCCGAAGCTGGCCCCCAGACCGGGGACGGTGGAGGAGTGTCAAATACGGGCCTGGTTCTCCACCTGGATCGCGCCCAGGGCGGTGTAGAGCTTCTTCATCAGGTAGTTCTCTTCGTTGTCCAGCGTCGCCCCGCCCAGGCTCGCGATGCCCATGGTGCGCCGGACCGTCTTTCCCTCGTACTCCTGCTGCCAGGTCTCCCGGCGGGTCCGCACCACCCGGTCGGCGATCATGTCCATCGCCGTCTCCAGGTCGAGCGGCTCCCAGTCGGTGCCGTGCGGCCGCCGGTAGAGGACCCGCGTCTGCCTGCCGGGGTGGGTGACGAGCTGCTTGCTCGCCGATCCCTTGGGGCACAGGCGCCCGCGCGAGATGGGCGAGTCGGGGTCGCCCTCGATCTGGGTGACCCGGCCGTCCTTGACGTAGACCAGCTGGCCGCAGCCGACCGCGCAGTACGGGCACACCGACCGCGCGACGCCGTCGGCCTCCTCGGTGCGAGGCCGCAGCGCGTCGGTGCGCGCCGAGCGCGCGGCCTCGCCCCTGGCGTTCTCTCCCATGAGCTGCCGGATCACCGGCCAGCGGGAGATCCCTCTCCCCCATGTCATGTTTTCGGCCTTACCCCCTCCTACCTGGTCCAATCACCTGGCAGGCTCGCAGAGCGCCATCTCGCGCTCCGGCGCGGAGAACGCCCGGTAGTTCCCCGAGTGGAAGACCAGCGGCTCGCCCTCCTCCCGCCGGAAGTGCTCGACCTCCCCGACGAAGATCAGGTGGTCGCCCCCGTCGTACGTGGCCACCGAGCGGCAGGCGAAGTGGGCGAGGGTCCCGGCGAGCAGCGGCACCCCGCCCGGGGCGAACAGGGTCTCCACCCCGGCGAACTTGTCGGGCAGCGGCGTGGCGAACCGCCGCGACAGGTGCTCCTGGCCCGCGGCCAGGACGTTGACCGCGAACCGCCCGGCCTCGGCGAAGGCCGGCGCGCTGGGAGCCCGCCGGGACAGGCACCACAGGACCAGCGGCGGGTCGAGCGAGACGGAGGTGAAGGAGTTGACGGTCACGCCCAGCCGGTCACCCCGCGGGGTGGCGGCGGTGACCACCGCCACCCCGGTGGCGAACTGCCCGAGGGCGTCGCGCAGGGATCTCATGACGTCCTCTCACTTCCCGGCCCGGGCCAGGTACTCGGCCGCGCCGGCCGGGTCCAGGAACCAGCCGGCGTAGTCGGACGGGTCGTCGAAGCCGTTGACGAAGCGGGAGGCCACCTCGGGCAGCCCGCCCGCCGCTCCCAGGATCTCCAGCACGTGCGGCGGCGGGGGCGCGAGGAGGGCGTTCGTCCAGGCGGTGACGTGCCGGGCGTCCTGCCAGTAGCGCTCGAAGACCCGCTCCATCCAGGGCGCGTCGTACGGCCGGTCGCCGCGCTCCAGGATGCCGGACAGGTAGGAGGCCGCGCACTTGGCGGCGTTGTTGGACCCCTGCCCGGTGATCGGGTCGTTGAGCACGACCACGTCCGCCACGCCCAGGACCGGGGCGCCCGACGGGAGCGTCGCCACCGGCCTGCGCACGACCGGAGTGAAGCGCCCGGACAGGACGCCGCCCTCGTCGGTGAGCTCGACCCCGGCGGCGCGCTCGGCCTCCCAGGGCAGGAAGGTCTCCAGGATCCGCCTGCTCGTGGCCAGGTGCTCGGCGGGGGTACGGACGTCCGCCCAGCAGTCCATCGGCCCGCCGGGGACGCCCTCGAACACCATGATCTCGCAGGGGCCGGTGACGGTGAGCGCGGGGAACACGAAGTACTCGCCGACCCCGGGGACCACGTTGAAGCACACCGCGGAGTGGTCGGGCCGCGGCGCGAGGCCGTTGACGTAGGTGAGGGCCAGCGCCCGCTGCGGGGCGCGGTACGGCGAGCGCGGCGCGTCCCGCTCGAAGAGCGAGGCGATCGCCCCCTTGCCCGCGGCGACCAGGACCAGGTCGTACTGGGCGGCGTAGTCCTCCAGGTCCTCCACGGTGGCGTCGTGGATGACGATCTTCCCGCCGAGCCTCTCCACCTCGGCCATCCAGGCGGGCATCTTCAACCGCTGGTCGACCGAGCGGGCGGGGACGTCGAGCCGGGCGGCCCAGCGGATCGCCGGGTCGCCGTCGGGGCCGGCCACCGCGAACTGGATGCCGTCGATCGGCGGGCAGCCGTCCGCCCACAGGTCGAGGCCGAGGTCACGCTCGTGGCCGAGGGCGGTGCCGAACATGGCCTGGCTGGACATGACCCGGCCGCCCCGGATGTCCTCCGGGGTCCGGTTGGAGACGACGGTGACGTCGTAGCCGTTCCGCAGCAGGCCGAGGGCCAGGTGGAGTCCCGCCTGACCGGCGCCGACGACGAGGATTCTGCGCATGGTGACGTGTCCTTTCAAGAAGGGTTCGAAAGCTTCTGGGAGGCCCTGAGAAGGCTTCGAGGAAGCGGGGAAACGATCGAGCGGCGCCTGGTGAAAAGGTACGACGGCCGCCACCGCCCGTGCCATCCGCTCAGCGCGGGTTCCATCCACCTGACGCGAACCTCCCCCTGACCTTCCCGGGCCCTCCCGGAATCTCGCCACGGAGTCACCACGGGATGCGCCACAGGGCCGAGGACGGCGGGCGACGGGCGACGGAGCCGGGCGGGGCGGGGACGAGCGGGGACGGGCGGGGACGGGGAGATCGTCAGTTGCCGCGCAGCGTCTGTGACGGCGCCCGGCCGTACCGCGCGCGGTAGAGGGCGGCGAAGCGCCCCTGGTGCGGGAAGCCCCACCGGGCCGCCACGTTCGTCACGGTGCACCTGGCCGGATCGCCGACCGCGAGCTCGTCGTGCACCCTGCCCAGGCGCACGTCCCTGAGGTAGGTCATCGGGGTCAGGCCGAGATGGCGGCGGAAGCCCTCCTGGAGCGAGCGGCCGCTGACCGCCACGGCGCGGGCGACGTCGTCGGTCGTCAGCGGCAGGTGGGCGTGGTCGTCGATGTACCGCATCGCCCGGCGCACCACCTTGGGCAGGGCGGGGGGCCGGGGCGCGGTCAGCCGTTCCAGGTAGTTGGACGGCTGCCCGGTGAGCAGGGAGGAGAGCATCGCGTTCTCCAGGTGGGCGATCGCCAGCGGCTGCGCGGCGAGCCCGTCGCCGTGCTCGGCCTCCCTCACGATCAGGTCGGCCATCGCCCTCCAGGCCCGCGCCCACCCGGTGGTCATGTCCACGCCCAGGCCGAAGACGATCGGGCGGTCGAGGCGCTCCCCGAGCATCCGCTCCAGGGCGTCCTCGACGACCGGCCGGTCGAACTTGACGATCAGCTGGGGGCAGCCCGCCCCCCAGCGCATGTCGAGGTACTCCGAGGGCGACGGCAGGGACGCCAGGCCCGGCGTCGACACGATCTCCTGGCCGCCGCACCGGATCAGGCTGCGCCCGGCCAGCGGGATCTGCACCAGGAAGAAGGACTCTAGCTCCCCGGGCTCGATGCGGACGTCCGCCCCGTAGTCGAGGTAGTTCACCCGTACGGTGCCGAGCTGGACCGAGTTGAGCCGCGCGGCCAGCCGGGAGACGTCACCGGCGAGCTCCAGCCGGTGGGGGCAGAACACGCGGCCCACCAGGTCGCGGGCCTCGTCGAGATCCGCGGTGTCGAAGACCGGCCTGTTGCCGAGCGGGACCGGCCCTCGCACCTCGCCCATCGACACCCCAACCCTCTGTGCCCTTGTGTGCCCTTGTGTGCCTTCATGTGCCCGCGTGTGCCACCGCACGCCGTGTCGCCACGTACTGTGCCGTCGCGTGCTGTGCCTTCGCGTGCGTACGGCGGCACGAGACCGCGCGACCGATCCCCACATGATCCACCGGCCGGACCCGGCCGACTATGGAGAAATACGCAAACCCTCCGGGAACCGTGTCCAATAGTGGACAGGCCCCACGGGCGAGGCGTACCGGACCGCTCAGGGGCGCGCGAAGTCCGCTTGAGCACCCCCGGAAGCGCCTCCATCAGGGGCCGCGCGTCCCGGCTTCCGGGTGGCGGCGCACGGCCCGCCTTTCGAGTGAGGGCGCGTGGCCCGGCTTTGCCGTGGCTTTCACCCGCCGGTCCTACCGTGTGCTGGTGACGTCTTTTCACCGGTATCTCGCGGAGGAGGTCGCGGTCGACCACGCGGCAGGGCTCATCCCCCGGCGCGAGGCGCTGCACCGCCTGACCCTTCTCGGGCTGGCGGCACCCGCCGCCGTCGCCCTGCTCGCGACCTGGGAAACCGCCGGGAGAAACACGACCGTACCGGCCACCACCGCTTCCGGAACCGGAACCGGAGCGAGAACGGCGACGGCGTCCGGCACTCCGGCGGACGGCGGCTCGCCCGCGGGGCCCTCCCCCCTGCCGACCGAGGAGATCATCTTTTCCGGCACCGAGAGCGGCGTCACCCTCAGGGGCGCCTGGGCGGAGCCCGTGGAACCCGTGGAGCCGCGGGGCGCGGTGCTGGTCATCCACGAGAACCGCGGGCTCACCGACCACTTCCGGTCGGTCGCCGGGCGGCTGGCGGCCGACGGCTACTGCGCGCTCGCCGTCGACCTGCTCTCCCGCGAGGGCGGGACCTCCTCCTTCGAGGACCCGGCGCGGGCCACCGCGGCGCTGGGCGCCATCTCTCCCGAGCGCCTCGCCTCGGACATGAAGGCCGCACTGGGCGAGCTGGAGCGCGGCGCCCCCGGCAGGAGGCTCGGCGTCATCGGTTTCTGCTTCGGCGGCGCCATGACCTGGCTGCTGCTCTCCTCGGACGAGCCGTGCCTGTCGGCGGCCGTCCCGTTCTACGGACCGCTTCCCGACGACGCCGACCTCTCCGGGGCGAGGGCAGCCGTCCTGGCGGTCTACGCCGAGCGGGACGACCGGGTCAACGCCTCCCGCGACGAGGCCAGGACCGCCCTGGAGAGGGCCGGCCTGGAGCACGAGATCGTGACGTTCCCCGGCGTCGACCACGCATTCTTCAACGACACCGGCCCCCGGTACGACGCCGGAGCCGCCGCCGAGGCGTACCGGCGCGCCCTGGACTGGTTCGGCCGCCACCTGGACTGAGGGCCCCGCCCCGCTCACGACTTCAGCTTGAGCCTCTTCCTCGACGCGCCCGGGAACACGACGACCAGGTGCTCCTCCCCCGCGTCGCCGACCCGCACGTGGACACGGAGCCGGTAGCGGCCCTTCCCCGCTATCGCCAGGTTCGGCATCGGGGCAGCCGCGCCCACCTCTCCGTCCTCGCCCATCTCCGGCACGGTGAGCCGGCCGCCGCGGCTGACGATCGGCACCTCGGTGACCCGGTCCCATCCGGCCGTCCGCAGTGGCGGCGCGGCGCGCAGGGCCTTCACCGTGAGGCACAGATCGATGACGTCCTCGATGTGCCCGACGAGCACCGCGTTGCGGGTCACCCCGATGAGTGTGCCGTCGTCGTACATCTTGTCGATCGCCCGCTCCCACGCCTCCTCGGCCGTCTCGTCGGTCTCCTCGTCCTCGGAGTCGTGGACCATGTAGCCGTGATCGCCGTCGGCGAACAGGAAGTACTTGGCCGTGGCCTGGACGACACCCTTCGTCCGGGGCCACGGGTCGCGGCAGCTCGCGTTCTCCTTGGCGATGTAGGCGGTGTTCGCCGCCTCCGTCTCCGCGGTCGACCGCAGCAGCTCGGGATGGGTCGCGCGGATGATCTCCGGGCAGACGTAGACGAGGTCCCACGGGTCCGCGCCCCAGGCGGGCCGCTCGCTCCCGGCCCGCGTCAGGATCGCCTCCCGCTCGCCGGGGTCCTTCGCACGGCACAGCGCCCGCCCGGACGCGAGGATCTGCTGGTCCGACGCGCTTTCCGGGAACATGGGCGAGACCCCGCCGTCCGTGCTCCGCGCCCGGCACAGGAACGCGGCGTCGCGTTCCGCGGGTTTCAGGTCGCCGAAAGCGGGCCGGTCGTAGCAGTCCGCCGACCAGCCGGTGTAGGTGAGGTGCGGGTTCTGCTCCGGGTGGATCATCGCGATGACCGGCAGTACGGCCACGGCCGCCACCGCGACGCGGACCGCGCGCCGCCGGGCGGGCGGACGTTCCGCCGGGCGGCCCTCGACGGTCAGTTCACGGGCGGTCGCCGCCATCCACACGGTGCCGACGAACCCCACCGCGTCCATCACGACCGACACCGCCAGGTTGTCGTTGGGGAACCTTCCGAGGAATTCAGGAAAGAGGACGTCGAACAGGATCGACAGTACGAAGACCCCCACCGACGACCACCCGGCGATCAGCGTGCCACGGCTCCACCGGCCGTCGCGCCACTGCCCGACGATCGTGATGACGGTCGCCGCCACTCCGGCCAGCATCAGGCCCCATGCGACGACGTAGCTCGATCCGAGCTCCGGGAGGTCGAGATCGTCGAGCAGTTCGTTGGCCATCCCGGCCAGCTCGACCGCGAACACCGTTCCGGCCGCCGCGCGCAGCACGCGGGACCGCCAGCGGATGACGAGCAGGTAGAGGACGTCGATCGCGGTCCACAGCGCGAGCAGGATCGTCGTCTCGACCGCACCGGGGAGCAGCCCGAGCGGAAACCACAGCACGAGGGTGTACGCCACCGCCAGGTACAGCAGCCGGCGCAGCGCCCTCTCCCGGCGGCTCAGCGGTCCCGGCACGGGGGCGCGCAGGATCAGCCACAGGAACGCGGCCTTCACCAGGGCGGCCACGAGCAGCCCCGCTGTCGTCAGGGTGTCGAACCCGGTGCGCGCGTAGAACCCCTCATAGGGCGGCGGCGACCAGTCGACGGCCATCCAGAGCCAGGCGTCACCGAGCACCAGGCCCGCGATCGTCGCCATAAGAATCAGGCCTACTAACCCAATCCTGATAATTCGCCATAAGCCATCCGAAAGCACGAGACGTGATCTTAGCGCGGCACCGTAGTACAGGCGGACAGAGCGGAACGAGCGGTAACTCCCCGCCGATCGGACTCCATGACAGCCTCGGCCGGCGCCCCCGCCGTGGATGGTCCGGGCGGGTCGATGTCCCGTTGTCCCGTAGGCCTTTCACACGACCCACCGGCGGTCAAACCGGACGGCGAGGCGGCGTGGAGGGCGAGGGCCCTGTTGCGAAGGGCGGGGTTCCCCCGTTCGCCTCACAAAATTTGTCCCGATTTATCATGAATCTGAAAATAAATCCGATTTAAGGGGATTAGTCGGTGCTTGTTAGTTGAACGCTGTCGACCTGCCCCTTTCGTGGATCGGCGCCGTTTTACACCCCTCTTCATATGGGTATCCCTGACCCCGTACTCCCGTTCCGGCGACGCAAGCAGAAAATCCCCATTTGTATGATGATTCAGCGAAGCTCGGTGATTTTTCAGAGCAAACCGGTGGGTTCGGGCGAGCGCACACCGCCGTGGATCATCCCCGCCGGACACCTCGGCGACATGGCCCCGAATCTCCGTGCGACCGTCACCGCGCGGCCGGGAGGCAGGAGAGTCGCCCACGCCGCCCCCGCGCGAGGACCGGCCCTCGCGGCGGCGATCACGTACGCGGATCACGATCGCCGTCGCGACCGCGGCCACCCTTCCCGGCCCTTCACCGCCGATCCCCCCGCCGCCCCGACATGCGAATGAGAGCCCTCGCGATGCACGACGACACCATGCCGGAAACCGACCGGCCCTCGTACGAGATGGTGATTCCCATTCCCCTGTCGAGGATACGGGTCAGGTTCTTCGTCCTCGCCGTCCTGACCGTCGGCTGCGCGCTTTCCGGCCTCTCCGTCCGGCTCACCCTGACGCTGATGCTCATGTGCGTCGCGATTTTCCTCGCCGTGGCGGCCACGGGGGGAAGGGAGCTCATTCACTCCCTTTTCCTCGTGCCGCCGAAACGGTGATCACAATATGGTTCGAAAGGATGATCTCATATGACCGGATCCACGCAGTCGAGGATTCCGCAGCCGCAACGCAACGGCAAGGGTGGCACCGACACCGGCCCGCGGAACATCGACCTGGATTTGCAGAATCCCGACATGCTCACTCCGCCGGAAACCGACAGCGGCACCATCCCGAACATGAAGTTTCCCTACGCCATGGCCCACACCCGGATAGAGGAGGGCGGCTGGACCCGTGAGATCACCCGGCGCGAGCTGCCGATCGCCACCACGCTCGCCGGTGTCGACATGAAACTCAACCCCGGCGCCTACCGCGAGCTGCACTGGCACAAGGAGGCCGAATGGGGTTACGTGCTGGAGGGAAGCTGCCGGATCGGCGCCGTCGACCAGGAAGGACGCAATTTCCTCGAAGACGTGGAGAGGGGCGACCTGTGGTTCTTCCCCAAGGGCGTGCCGCACTACATCCAGGCGCTGGAGGAAGGGGTGGAGTTCCTGCTCGTCTTCGACGACGGCGGGTTCTCCGAGAACTCCACCTTCATGATCAGTGACTTCTTCGCCCACACCCCCAAAAGCGTGCTGGCGAAGAACTTCGGCTGGACGCCGGAGCAGATGGCGAACATGCCGGAGAAGGAGAAGTACATCTTCCAGGGGCAGGTCCCCCCTCCCCTGGACTCCGACCGGATCGTCAGCCCCACGGGCGACGTGCCCCAGACGTTCAAGCACAGGATGCACGCGCAGCAGCCGCAGCGTTTCTCCGGCGGGTCCGTCCGGATCGCCGACTCCACGAACTTCAAGGCGGCCACCACGATCGCCGCCGCGCTGGTGGAGGTCGATCCGGGCGGCCTGCGCGAGCTGCACTGGCACCCCACCAACGACGAGTGGCAGTACTACATCTCCGGTTCCGGCCGGATGGGGGTGTTCGCGAGCTCGGGCCTGGCCCGCACCTTCGACTTCCGGGCGGGCGACGTCGGCTACGTCCCCTTCGCCTACGGGCACTACATCGAGAACCTCGGCGACGAGCCGCTGATCTTCCTGGAGATGTTCCGCGACTCCCGGTTCGCGGACATCTCGGCGACCCAGTGGATGGCCAACCTCCCGCCGCAGGTCAGCGCCGACACCCTGAATGTGCCTCGTTCGATGATCGAGGCACTGCCGAAGGACAAGCGCCCCGTCGTCGCCTGACATCCCCGCCGGGGGCGCATGGGCCGTGGCCGGTCCCGCCGAGCCTGGTCCCGCGACAGGAGCGATCGTCCGGAACACCCGGCCGGGCAGGCTCGCCCCTGCGAGGAATCGGCCTCGCCGTAGAAGCGTTCCGGCCCGTGACGACTCGCTCGTCACGGGCCGGAACATTGGGTCCGAATACCCCTTGACCGGACTCGAAGCCGCTTATCGCTGTTGACCGCTTCGTTGTTTCAAGACCGTGCCCGGAATTACCATGGCCCATAAAAGTGGCCCGGTACGACGGCTCACCACCAGTGCTTTCCCACGGAGAGGAAACGGCCGCTGTTGTCCGTCAGATCGGGCTCGTTCACCAGGAATTCGATGGACGGCGGAGCGTTCTCCAGTATGCGCAGACATCCACTGTAGGAGCCCGCGACGTACCAGCGCCAAGGCACCATGGTGCCGCCCGGCGTGCGACCGTCGGGAACGCTGCCGTTGCTCTCCAAACGCACCTGCCCCTGCCGGACGCGCATCAACAGCGCGAACTGCCGCAGCCCCGGTGCGGGCCAGCCTCCCAACGCGGGCGCGTTCACCGGATCGCCGTCAGGTCCCTTCACGGCACCCCCTCCGGGTTGAACGTGAATCGCCCCTGTCGCCCGGAAACTGAGAAGGTCGTCCGGCAGGTATCCGGGCGGGCTCGTATAGGGAAGTAGCGCCGCGCCGGGCATGTTGAAGGCGTTCTGGTACGAGCTTGACTCGTACAGACACCTTTCCAGCGGGTTCACCACTCCCGCGACGACCGGAGCGGCGGGAACGACGGTCATTGACACGGTGACGACCAGAGTGAACACCACGGCGGCCGGTAACCGACGCCGGCCGGCAAAGGGCATGACCATACGCCATATACCTCACAGCGAGAAAGGAATGTCAACAGCCCCTACCGGCGGGCTCGCTCGTTCGACTGTCGCGAGCCGTCCTTCCCGTGGAGGCGGTGGTGACGTTGCGTGAACGTCTCCGGAAGGTGCCGCCGGACGGCGTCCGCCCGCGAGGTGGGTAAGCGCCGATCATCGCCTGATTCTGCTTCACGCTATTGCGCGAAGGGCCGTGATGATCTTCTATGAAGGCAGGCCCCGGTCAGGGAAGGGGAACCCCGAACGCTCGGAAAGGGTGATCACCGTCCAGTTCGCCTGCCCGTTCGTGCAGCTCCCGGGTGTACAGTCCCCCGGATCGCACAGGCAAAAGACCCCGCTTCACAGTCCGTGGTGACCGTCCAAGGCCGCACCGAAGCCCGACTTCCCCCTCCCCGGTTACCACGAGATCACCAATCGCCACATGAACGACGACTCCTGATGGTTCGCCCACGGCAGGCCCCTGCGCAGGGGCACGTGGGCTGACGGAGCCCGGCTGGGCCGACCGCGGGGCCGCGGTCCGGGAAGCCCGATCGACACTGACGTGAAGGAGATTGAAGTGCTGACTGTCAAACGCGCCTTGGGCGGATTGCTCCTTGCCGGCGGAGTACTCGCCGGAGCACTCATACCGGCCACGGCCGCAGGAGCCGCACAGGTGTCCAACGGTCCCTCCTCAGCCACCGCCTCTCAGGGCGTCGGCGTCTTCGCGGCCCCCGTCGGCGTGCGATGTGGCGCCTACCTCACCGGCGAGGCGTGGGGGGCGGATCTCCGCTACTACCACTGCGGGAACACCAGGATCCTTGTCGAGATAGACAACATCTCCGGACCCAACCAATACACGTGCGTGGATCCGTGGGAGGACAAGTACGTCGCGGAACGCCAGACTGCCGACAACGCCTGGTACGTAGGCCTGTGCTAGCGCGCATTCCCTGACGAAGGGAAGGGCGTCCGCTCGGGCGGGCGCCCTTCCACGGGTCACCACGACATTCGACCGGACTCACGAGATCGGGGTGCTGGGCCGCTGGACGACCCGGCTTCCCTCGTCGCCACCGGCCACCATCGTGAAACCGGAGACCGCCGATCCAGCTCGCCGGAGCTCGTCTCCGTGCTCGGGCGGGCGCCGGACCGGCGCGGCACCTCGGCCGGGCCGGGCCCGCGTGGCGAGGTCACGCGCTTCCCGGGGTGCCCGCCCCGGGTTCTTCGGTGGCCGCCGGTCGCGCCGGCGCCCACGGCCAGGATCCTCACCGCGTGCTCGCCTCGGCCACCTCCGCCGCCACGGCGTGGGCTCGCGGGCGGCAGCCGGCGCGAGCCGCACAGGAGGGAAAGCGGGACTTTCACCTATGGGTGACCAGTTCGGCGGGTACGGGCGCGTCGAGGTGCTCCAGCAGGGCGGCGAGCTTACGGTCCAGCTCCAGGCCGACCTCGGTGATGCGCGGGTCGGCGAAGCTGGAGAAGCGGGTGCTCGGCTGGTCCACGGCGAACCGGGTCGTGCCCCGCGCGTCCTCGTAGATCGCCGTGCGCAGCGGCGCGTAGAGCAGGACGGCCGGATCGTGGCGGAACATCCGCTGGGCGATCGTGTGGTTGCCCATCAAATACTCGACGCACAGCCACCGGTCCCCGGCCGACCCCATCAGTGGCATGGCCTCGAAGCTCCAGTAGATGAGGAAGTCGTGCGGCGCGTTCTCGGCCGTCGCCCGCAGGACGGCGTCCCAGCCGGCGCCGTCCTCGACGAGCCGCTCGAAGCGGGCGGCGTCGAACGGGGGGACGGCGCGCTCGTAGCGCTCACGGAACTCCCGGAACGGAGCGGGGACGGCGACGGTGAGGCGGTTCACCTCGTGAGTGACGGTGTGGACCCCGGTGTCGGTCTGCTGGGTCATGATCTCTCCGGTGGTGTCTCATGGTCGATGACGCGGTCGGCGATCCGCTCGGCCGGGCGCCGACGCCCCGGGCACTCGCGTACGCCGGTCTGCCGTGGACGTCGCCACCGTGCCCCTCACCCGCGACACCGGGAGCGGCGAACAAGCTCCTGACTTGCGATTCGACAGCCAGGCATATGACCGACCGTATGAAGTAGACTTGCTTATTGCAAGCCAGCTATGGGCGAAAGGGGTTAAAGCCTTGGCAACCGATCGAAAGGCGCGGGTGGGGGCGCCCTGCCCGATCGGCCGGGCCGTCGACGCCGTCGGGGAGCGGTGGACGCTGCTGATCCTGCGCAACGCCACGCTGGGCACGACCCGCTTCGAGGACTTCCGGTCGGAGCTGGGCATCGCCGACAACATCCTGTCCGCCCGGCTCGGCCGCCTCGTCGAGCGCGGCCTGCTCACCCGGGTCCCCTACCGCGACGGCGGGCGCACCCGCGACGAGTACCGCCTCACCGCGGCGGGCGCCGACCTCCTCCCGGTGCTGCACGCCCTCGCCGCCTGGGGCCAGGAGCACACCGTGCCCGACGAGCCCGCCGAACCCATGCGGGTCGTCCACCGCACCTGCGGCCAGGTCACCACACCGGGCGGCCGCTGTGACCACTGCGGGCGGCCCGTGCTCCGCGAGGAGGAGGCGTGGGTGCGCCCCTGGCGGTCGTCCGAGCCGACCCCCCTCGCGAGCCCCGTCACCTGAGAGCCGCGTACCGGGCGATCGCGTCCTCGTCCCAGGTGATCCCCAGCCCCGGCCCCACCGCCGTGACGCGGCCGTCGACCGGCCGGTACGGGGTGAGCAGCACCGGGCCGGCGAGATCGAGGTACTCCATCCAGCCGGCGGTGGGCGTCACCGCCATGGCGTGCGCGCTCGCCTCGACGAAGAGGTGGCTGGAGACCGGCAGCGAGGCCGCCTGCGCCTGTCCCGCCGCGAGCGTCCAGCCGGTGAAGCCGCCGATCTTCATGATGTCGAACATGGCGAAGTCGCAGGCCGACGCCGCGATGGCCGCGTGGCACCCGTTCGGGAACCACCAGTTCTCCCCGGTCTGGATCCTCGCGCCGGTGGTGCGCCGTACGTATGAATGGCCGGCGAGGTCCTCGGCGGCGACCGGCTCCTCCACCCAGTAGAGGTCGAACTCGCGGAGCCGCTCGATTCGCCGCCGGGCCTCCTGCGGGTCGAGTGACTGGTTGTAGTCGACCATCAGCTCGACGTCGGGTCCGATGATCTCGCGGACCCGTCGCACGACCGCCACGTCGCGGGCCGCGTCCGGATAGCCGATCTTGATTTTGATCGCCCGGAACCCGTTCTCGACAGAGCTCCGCAGGGCCCGCTCCTCCCGCCGGGGGTCCAGCATGCCGTAGCTGTCATAGGCCCGCAGCATGACGGGCTCGCCGCCGAGAAGGGTGGCGACGGGTTGATCGACCAGCTTGCCGAGGGCGTCCCAGAGCGCCATCTCGATCCCCGACACGACCATGCCGAGCAGCCCCTGCGTCCCGAGCAGCCGGAACCGCGCCTGGAGCTCCCACATCCGTCGTACCGGCGAAACGGTCCTGCCGGCCAGTTCGGGGGCGAGTTCGCGGACGATCGAGGTCAGGGCGGGGAGCACCGCCGGGCTGTAGGCGAAGACGTAGGAGTGTCCGGTCACCCCGCCCTCGATGATCACGTCGAGCAGGACGAGCGGGGCGGCCGACGCCGCCCCCGACGCTGTGCGCAGGGGCCGCGCCATGGGGACGACGACCGGACGCGCGCGCACCTCCGAGATCGCCGGGAGCGCCGTCGTGCCGGGTTGATCACTCACGGGTCCATGGTGCGACGCCCGCGAGGCGTCCCAGTGGACGACACACCGGCGGGCCCGGCCGTCACCGCCCCGGAACGGGCACACGACCGCGACGGACGACCCCGGGGGCGGAACGCGAGGAAGGCGGGAAGGCTAGAGAGACTTTTCCAAAGTGAGAAGGAAGCCCTCCCATGGCCTCGCGACCCGCACACTATCAGGCGGGGATCAGCTCGTGCAGCGTCCCGGGCGTGTAGACCCGCGTGCCCTCCGGGAGATCGGCCGGTGCCCACAGGCCGATGTAGGTGGTGTGCTCACCCTTCGAGCCCTTGCGTCGCAGCAGGTCGGCCAGGTGGCGGACGCGCAGGTGGTCACGTTCGACGATCGAGCGCACCAGGAGGGAGGCCGTGACGCGGTTGCCCTCCACCTGGTTGAATCCGGGGTACCCCTTCAGATAGAGGTGCAGCCACTTCACCCGCCAGGCGCCGTCGTCTCCGCGCAGGAAGACGAGCGGCAGGGCGACCCGCCCCGCGCCGCGCAGGTCGGACTTCATGCGCACGGTACGCGGCTCGAACGGCATGCCCTCCTGCTCGGCGTCCCTGGTCATGTAGCCGAAGAACGCCTCGGCGGCCTCGTCGAACGCCTCGCCGTCGTAGATGTTCACCTGCGGGATGATGATCGAGCGCTTCGCCTGCGCGAGGCGGATGTTGACGAACTCGCTCGCGCCGTCGGGGGCCTCGGTGAGGTCGCCCGAGTACTCGGCGAAGTCGTTGCCGTAGTTCGTCCACGAGATGTGCTGAGGATTGCCGTAGGAGTCGTCCAGCATCAGGGCCGACAGGTCGTAGTCGGTGCGCCGCTCGGACTGCCGCCAGTGGACGAAGAACCGCAGCAGCTCCCCGTCCACCGCCGACAGCGAGCCGCGCGGCAGCATGCCCAGTCCGGGCGCGACGGCCTTGGCCGACAGCGGCAGGGCGATGTCGAGCGCCTCGGGGTCGACGACGAGCGTGCCGGGGTCGGGAAGCCTGCGGATGATCTCCTCGTCCAGGATGGCCACCGCCCGCGACACGACGTCCTCCTCGATCGGGGAGCGGGCGTCGTCCGTCGCCCACGCCCTGCCGTGCCGGTTGACGAAGACGCGTCCGGCCGCGGGGGCGAGCCGGTTCTGCAGGTGCTCGCGCAGCGACAGCAGGACCCGGCCCGAGGCGCCGCCCGCGGCCCTCTCGGCGGCGTCCAGCACCGCCGAGGCCGGGGAGCCGGTCCGCAGCAGGTGGTCGAGACGGCGCAGCAGCGCGCCGGGTGCCCTCTCCAGCAGCTCGACCGCCTCGCCGGTGCGGCCGTCCGACAGGGCCGCCTCCACCCGGCTGTCGAGCCCCCGCGCCCGGCGTACGCCCCGGGCGACCTCGAAGACCTGCGCGGCGCGCGGGAACTTCGGGTGCTCGCCGGGGTGGAGCCGCTCGCCGAGCCGCTTCCACCGCTCCCGGTACCGCGGGACGTCGCCGAGTCCGGCCGGGGAGGCGACCTCGTCCAGGGCCCCCAGGAGAGCCCGGCGCTCGGCCCGGGAGAACGAGCGGAACCTGGTGGGGGTGGCCAGCGTGACGTCACCGCCGGAGCAGCCGCAGGCGAGCCGGAGCACGTCGGTCACCGTGTCCACGAGCAGCGGGCGGCCCGCCGCCAGGCGCGCCTCGTTGATGACGGCGCGGTTCTCGCGCATCGGGATACGCTCGAGCTCGTCGGCGCCGAACGCGGCCAGCGACCGCAGCGCCGCCAGGTCCTCGGCCGACGGCGGCACCTCCGAGCCCGCCATCGAGAGGTACAGCTCGCGCGCCTCCGACTCCAGGCTCGCGCCCAGTTCCAGCACGGTCACCCGGTCGCCGGCCAGCGCGATGAGCTCGGCGTGCGCGCCCAGCAGGTCGGCGTAGGTGTGCTGGTAGCGGCCGTACCTGGGCAGTGCGAGCAGGTTGAGCGCCGGCGACCGGACGGCCTTGGCCCCGGCCGGATCGAGCATGGCTTCGCGCATCAGCCCGACCCAGAACTTCAGGGTGTCGGGCACGTTCTTCGGGAAGTCGATGAAGTACGCGTTGTGCTGGACATGATCGCCCACGAGGTGGCGGACGGCCGCCAGGACCCGTACGCCGAGATCGACCACCGCCTCCCCGGGCAGCCCGGCCAGGCGTTCGAGCAGGGCCGCCGAACACTTGAAACCGACGCTCAGCAGCGCGGCGTCGAGCTGGCGGGCGGCCACCTCCCCCCAGTCAGGGGTGGTGGCCGCGGGGGCGTCGATGGGGACTCGAAGCCGCCTGGCGACGACGAGGCTTTCCAGAGTGTCCACGGGTGCACCATACCGACGAGAAGGGGCGACTTTCTGACGTTTTCGTGCTTGCGTGATCATGCGCCCCGGCACGCTCTTCGGCGCCGGGGCTCAGCTCACGTCGAGGCCCGGTCGACGGAGATGCCGCCGGGCAGGCCGGTCACGACGACCTCGCCCTCCCGGTCGACGGCCGCGCCCACCTCCGCCCCGGCGACCCGCAGGCCGCTGGCGGAGACCGCGCCCAGGGGGGCGCCGGCGAGCGGGCGCAGCAGCATCCGACCGCCGGGCACGTCGGGGTAGAGGCCGAGGGCGGCGTGCACGACGGTCACCGCGGCGGCGGCGGACCACGCCTGCGGGCGGCAGGCGGCGGGGTAGGGAACCGGGCGCCCGAGCGCCGAGCGGTCGTCGCCGCCGAACAGCTCCGGCAGCCGGTAGCCGAACGTCTCCCCGGCCGCGAGCAACCCCTCGGCCAGGGTCGCCGCGTGCGCGGCGAATCCGGCGCGGGCCAGGCCGGCGACCACGATCGCCGTGTCGTGCGCCCAGATCGACCCGCAGTGGTACGACAGCGGGCTGAAGCCGCCCGCGTCCGCCGACATCGTCCGCAGGCCGAAGCCACCGGCCATCTCCGGGGAGACGAGAAGGTCGGCGATCCCGGCCTCCTCGGCCCCGGTGAGCAGGCCGGTGCCGAGCAGGTGCCCGATGTTGCTGGTCAGCGCGTCGACCGGGCGCTTGTCCCGGTCGAGGGCCAGGGCGGGGAACCTCCCCCTCGGCCCGTCCACCCAGAACCGCGCCCGGAAGCGCTCGGCCAGCGCCGCGGCGTGCTCGCGCCAGCGGGCCGCGCCGGGGCGGCCGAACGCCTCCAGCAGGTCGGCTCCCTGCCGGGCCGCCTGGTGGGCGTACCCCTGCACCTCGACCAGGGCGATGGGCGGCTGGGCCTGGCGGCCGTCGTGGAAGCGCAGCGCGTCGCCGGAGTCCTTCCAGCCCTGGTTGGCCAGGCCCTTGCCGCTGGTGTCGACGTACTCGACGAAACCGTCCCCGTCGGGGTCGGCGGGGCCGCCGAGCCAGCCGAGGGCGGCCTCCAGGTTGGGCAGCAGCGCGGCGATCTCGCCGACGGGAGCGCCCCAGCGCCAGGCGTCGTGCAGCAGGCCGATCCACAGCGGCGTGGCGTCGATCGTGCCGTAGTAGGCGGCGGGCAGGTGCAGGCCGTTGCCCTCGACCGTGAAGTCGTGCCGGCGCAGCTCGTGCAGGATCTTTCCCGGGGCCTCGCCGGAGCCGGGGTCGAACCCGGTCCCCTGCCTGCGGGCCAGCACCCGCAGGGTGCCCATCGCCAGTTCCGTGCCGAGCGGCAGCAGCATGCGGGCGGCCCAGATGCTGTCGCGGCCGAAGAGGGTGAGGAACCAGGGCACTCCCGCGCCGAGGAAGGTGTCGCCGGGGGCGGCGGTCTCGGCCAGCCGCAGCGAGCGCAGGTCGTCCATGGACCGCTCGAAGAGCCTGCTCAGCCGGTGGTCGGCGGCGACGACCCGGGGCGCCCCCTCCCCCACCGCCCACTCGGCGGGGCGGTCGGGCGCGATCACCACGGCCTGCGGGTCGCGCACCTCGACCTTCCAGGACAGGGTGACCCGGCCGCGCGGCGCCAGCTCGACCGGCCAGCGCAGGAAACCCGTGCGCGTGTAACCGGCGGGCCCGGTGGACCCAGCGGACCCGGTGCTCTCGGTGGCCTCGGCGCGCGCACCCGTGCCGGTCACCGCTACCCGGACGCCGCCGGAGTTCCAGGAGATCGCGTCGGGCGCGGTGCGCTCCGGCGCGGCCTCGGCGGTGTCGCCGCCGGACTTGACCACCTCGATGGGCGCGAAGTCGCAGCCCACCTCCAGGCTCACGACGGCGCTCACGGGGACGGTCGCGCTGGAGACGATCTCGACACGTTCCTCCATGCCACCCGGTACGACCTGCCGGAACCGTTCGATCCGTACAGTGGGATCGGGGACGGGATCACCCAGCCACCTGGCCAGCGTGACGAACCCGGTGGCGCCCGGACCCCGCTGCGCGTGGCCGACGGCCTCGGGCTCGCGGCCGTCGATCGTCAGGACGGCCCGCGACAGGGCGCGGGAGTCCGCGTGGAACACGCCCTGGACACCGGCCGGGCGGATCTGCCCGTCGCCGCCGCTCAGCGCGACGGTCGGCGCCGCCACGGTGCTGACGAGGTCGTGCAGCAGGGGCTGGAGACGGTGGGCCACGGCGGGACCGGCCACCGTGACCGCCTGCGGGGTGGGGGACGAGGCGTCGTCGAGCACGACTTACTCCCTGAGATCGTGTCGAGCCGGTGACGTCTTGACAGACGACGGCCGAGGGGTGCACATTGCGAAACACTCTCTTTACTTGAACGATCCAACCATTACGCTCCGCTTACTTGAACGATCCAATCATGCCGCATACCTCTTTGAACGTTCAAACCCCCAGAAGGGTGCATATGGCTACAAAGGTGACGATCACCGACGTCGCACGCCGTGCCGGGGTGTCGCGTCAGACGGTGTCGAACGTGCTCAACAGCCCCGAACTGGTCCGCGAGGAGACGCGCGACCGGGTGCGGGAGGCCATCGACGCGCTCGGCTACCGGGCCAGCCAGGCCGCGCGGCAGATGCGGACCGGCCGCTCCCGGTTGATCGCCACGCGCATCGAGCCGGACCGCGACGGCATCAACGGCTCGGTCCTGGACCGGTTCCTGCACGGGCTCACCGCCTCGGCGGCCCGCGCCGGATACCGGATCCTGCTGTACGCGGCGGGCGACGAGCGTTCGGAGATCGACACCTTCGACGACCTGGTCGGAAGCCACGAGCCGGACGCCTTCGTGCTCACCAGCACCTACCACGGCGACGGCCGCCCGGCCTGGCTGCGCGAGCGGCGGCTGCCGTTCGTCACGTTCGGGCGCCCCTGGGGAGACGCGGGGAACGCGGGAGACCCCGGGAACGCGGGAGATCCGGAGCACCCGTGGGTCGACGTGGACGGCGCGGCGGGCACCGCGGCGGCCACCCGTCACCTGCTCGACGCGGGACACCGGCGGATCGGGTTCCTGGGCTGGCCGCCCGGCTCCGGCGTGGGCGACGACCGCAGGTCCGGCTGGGCCAGGACCCTCGCCGAGGCGGGGGTCGACCCGGCCGGGCTGGACCAGGCCACCGACGACGGGGTGGCCGACGGCGAGAAGGCGGCCCGCGACCTGCTGCGCGGCGAGCGGCCGATCACCGCGCTGGTCTGCGCCAGCGACTCGCTCGCCCTCGGCGCGCTGCACGCCGTCCGCTCCCTGACGGCCTCGGGGCGGCTGACCGCCTCGGGGCGCCTCACGGCTGAGGGGCTTCTCACGGTCGGGGGACGGGCCGGCGGCGAGGAGGGCCTGCCGGTCCGCGTGATCGGTTTCGACGACACGCCGGTGGCGAAGGCGGTGGGGCTCAGCAGCGTCAGCCAGCCGCTGGCCGAGGCCGCGGCCGGCTGCGTCGGCCTGCTCACCCGCCTGTTCGACGCGCCCGCGCCCGGTGAACCCGGCGACCCCCTCGGCTCCGAGGCCGGTGGGCCTCGCACGCACGTACTGCTCCAGCCGTCCCTGGTCCTCCGGCAGTCGTCATGACCGCCTGATCACCCGACTCTCCTTCAGATCACCCCCCGGGAAGATTGGAAAACACGATGAAACAGCCGACCAAGCGGCACAGCCTCCGTACCGCCGCGCTCGCCGCGCTCGCGGTGGGCACCCTGGCGACCTCGGCCGCCTGTGGCAGCGGCTTCGACGACTCCGCCGGCCAGAGCGCCGCCCCGCAGAGCGGCGGGCCCGCCAAGCTGCAGGTGCTCATCGGCTCCTCCGGCGACGCGGAGACGAACGCGCTGCGCGCCGCCGCCCAGACGTGGTCGGCGTCCTCCGGCAGCACCGCGACGATCACCCCCGCCCAGGACCTGACCCAGCAGCTCGGCCAGGCCTTCGCCGGCAGCAACCCGCCGGACGTGTTCTACGTCGACGCCGCGCGCTTCGCCGACTACGCGAGCGTCGGGGCGCTGGAGCCGTACGCGGACAAGATCTCCGACGCCACCGACTTCTACCCCGGCCTGCGCGAGACGTTCACCCACGACGGCACCTTCTACTGCGTTCCCAAGGACTTCTCCACCCTGGCGCTCGTCGTCAACGACGACCTGTGGAAGAAGGCCGGGCTCACCGACGCCGACGTGCCGACCACCTGGGAGCAGCTCACCTCGGTCTCCGGGAAGCTCAAGGAGAAGCTGCCGGACGTCACCCCGCTGGTCATCGGCGACACCCGCGACCGGGTCGGCGCGTTCATGGTGGAGGCGGGCGGCTGGATCGTCAGCCCCGACGGCAAGAAGGCGACCGCCGACACCCCCGAGAACGTCGCGGGCCTCGGCTACGTCCAGGGACTGCTGAAGGACAAGCTCGCCCAGTTCCCCAAGCAGCTGGACGCGGGCTGGGGCGGCGAGGCGTTCGGCAAGGCCAAGGCCGCGATGACGATCGAGGGCAACTGGATCAAGGGCGCGATGAAGGCCGACTACCCGGACGTCAAGTACAGCGCCCACGAGCTGCCGGCCGGCCCCAAGGGCAAGGGCACCCTGTCTTTCACCACCTGCTGGGGCATCTCCGCCAAGAGCAAGTACAAGGAGCAGGCGATCGCCTTCGTCGAGGCGATGACCAAGGCCGACCAGCAGATGGCCTTCGCCAAGGCGTTCGGCGTGATGCCCTCGCGCCAGTCGGCCAAGGACGCCTTCACCCAGGCCTTCCCCGAGGACGCGCCGTTCGCCGACAGCGCCGAGTACGCCCAGGGACCGGTCAACGCCCCCAAGATGGACAGCGTGCTCGCCGACTTCGACACCGCGATCCAGCAGCTGCCCGCCGGTGACCCCAAGAAGATCCTGGCGAACCTGCAGAAGAACACCCAGGCCGCACTCGGCAACTGAGCCGGCCCGGCGCGGGGGGCCCCCCCCCCGGGGGGGGGGGCGGGGGCCGGGGGGCGGGGGGTGGGGGGGGGGGGGCGCGCGCCCCCCCCCCCGGGGGGCCCCCCCCCGCGGGGGGGGGGGGGCGCGCGGGGGACG
>NZ_JBIAQI010000036.1:0-85967 GCF_042888905.1 Streptosporangium sp. NPDC002721 | reverse complement strand
CAGCACAATCCCATCCCGCAGACACTTACCGCTTAACCTGCAGAAACAGGATCACGCGAAGGTCAACTCATACACCACTTCGCTGGACGTGACCCACGCGGTCAAGCGTCCCTTTGAGGGGCGTTGGTGCGACTTGGGTACCTTCCGGACGAGTACATACAGAGGCCTTACCCGCAAGGAGCCTTGACGCCGTCCACCACGCACCTCAAAGTCAACGTTGCTAGCTATCTCTAGCAATCTCCGGGAAGGATCATGCACATGCGTCTGCGGTTCCTTGGCACGTCCTCCGAGAACGGTGACTGTCCCGCTGCCTACGAGACCTCCAGTGGCACGGTGGCCATCCAGGGCAAGCTCATCCTCGACCCCCAGGCGCTCGGTGACGCCGTCAACCTCGGGCTGGGAGAGGCTATCGACGAGATCCCACGCGAGATGCTCACGTTCATCCCGAAGGAGTAGCAAGGGTGACGGAACTCGTCAGAGGTGACCGCTTCCAGGAGCTGTTCGCCTCGTTCCGCTCCACCGCCCAGCGTCTGGAGACGCGCGACCGCTACAACTCGCCGGTCGAACGGGAACCGCTGCGCCGGTTCCTGGAGGGGAATCCCGATCCGGAGTGGGCCAACAGGCCGTGGCTCCACTCGGTCCGCCAGGCGGCGGCGGAAGGACGCTACTTCCAGCGGGTCCGAGTGGTCTCCCTCCCGCTGTCGGACTATGCCCGCTTCGGATTGCACGGGGCCAAGGCCAACAACGCGGCGGGGGAGGACATCCGATACCTGGACCGCGACACCGCGCTCGGGGCAGGTGTCCCTCAGCTCGACGTGTGGTGCTTCGACCGTTCCCTGTCGGCCATCCTTCACTTCGATGACGAGGACGGATCAATGTTGGGTGCCGAGCTGATCGACGATCCCGGCGTCGTGGCCGAGCACCGCGGATGGTTCGATCTCGCCCGGAAGCTGTCGGTGTCGCGTGAGGAATTCGTGAAGCGTGTCGAGTGACATCCGCCAGGCACGCGAAGCACTGGGTTTCAAGCTGCGGGAGGTCCGGCTGGACGCCGGGCTGAGCGGCAGGGGGCTCGCAGGTCAGGCCAAGTGGCAGGCGTCCAAGGTCAGCAAGATCGAGCTGGGCAGGCAGACTCCCACCGATCACGACATCCGGGTCTGGCTGGAGATCGCGGACGCCAGGGAGAGGGAGCCCGACCTCGTCGCGGAGCTTCGCTCCCTGGAGTCGAAGTACGTGGAATGGCGCCGCCGGATCCGTGACGGGGTGAAGGCGCGTCAGCAGGAGATCGGCCGGCTCGAATCCGGGGCCGGGCGGATCCGGTCGTTCCAGTGTTCCGTCATCCCCGGTCTGCTCCAGATTCCCCCGTACATGAGAGAGCGCTTCAGACGATCGGTGGACATCTGGGGGGCGCGCGACGACATCGAAGAGGGGATCAAGGCGCGGATCAAGCGCCAGGACGTCCTGTACGAAGCGGACGTTCACATCGTGATGACCGAGGCGGCGCTGCGGTACGGGACGGCGCCTCGCGAGATCCTGGTGGAGCAGCTGGATCGCCTGTCCGTCGCGACATCACTGCCCAGGCTGCGACTCGGAGTCATCCCGCTCCGGGAGTCGTACGCGGCCACGCCCCTGCACGGATTCCACATCCTGGAAGCTCACACCGTGCTCGTCGAGACCTTCGCCGCGGAGCTCACTCTCACCCAGCCCAGCGAGATCGAGATCTACGCGAAGATCTTCGACTCCCTGGCGGACATCGCCCGCTACGGCCGCGAGGCTCGCGAGGTCATCACTCGGGTGCTCGGTGATCTGCACGCCGAAGTCGAGCCACGCGGCTGACGGTCACTGACCTCTGGCTGGTTTTCGAGCAATCTGGAGCAATCCTGTTGACCCGCTGTGAGCGAGTTCCTACCGTCGGAACATGCCCTCACGGATGTCGAGCTTGGAGCCTGCGGTGTCCCGCGAGGAGTTCGTGAAGCGTGTCGAGTGACATCCGCCAGGTACGCGAAGCGCCGGGTTTCGGTTGCCGGCGCGGTGGCCGGGAAGGTTCACCGGATTGCTGCTCGCGGTGACCGGGCTCGGGCGTCGTACGCCCATGGGAGTTGTCCGGAAGAGAAGGCCTGGTGAACCGGGTTTCCGGATCGCTCTCACGGTTCCACGGTTTTGCGTTGAAAACCAGGTAAGTGTCGGTGTCGTTGGGCTCAGCGGCGTGTGGAGACCATCTGCTCGATCTGGTCGAGGACCAGTTCGGGCTCGTCCTTGGCGATGTCGTGCGAGGTGCCCTCGGCGGTGATGAGGGTACGCTCCGGTCCTGCTTTCGTGAACGCGGCCGCCGCGTCACGCCAGTGCTGAGCGTCTTGTGGCGAGTCCTCGAAGGGTGTCTTCCCTGACACGATGACGATGGCGGGAACGCTCTTCGGCCAGGAAACCTGGTGGTACGCGTGGTGTACGGGGCCGAAGTTCGTCGCCGTCGCGATGAGCTGGCGGTTGCGCCTGGTCGACGGCTGTTTTTTGAGCTCTTTGATCTGTGGCGTGTAGACGGCCACGATACGGGCGATCTGCGCATCGGTATAGAACGGAGGCAGGTTCGCGTCGACAAGCACCGCGCCCGAGACCCAGCGAGGATGTTCGCGGACGAAATAGGTCGCGACCTCACCAGCCTGCGAGTGCGACACGAGGATCACGTCACGGGTGACGCCGAGCCGACGCAGACCGGCCCGCAGGTCGGAGACCGCGCCATGGACGTTCCAGGGGCCTTTCACCGCGTCGCTGTCACCGAGGCCGGCTCGATCGTAGGTGATGATTTTCGACCCGGTGGCCTTTGACAGCTGTGGGACCAGGTCATTCCAGTAGGAGGAGTCCTCGCCGCCGCCGGAGTCCAGGACGATGGCGGGAAGGTGTCCGGGCGTCACGTGAAAAGCCAGCCGGTGCCCGTTGTTGGAGATCACCCGCAATTGCGACGCCTTCGACGACGGCTTTGGTCCCTGTGTGCTGTTTGAGGCGATCGGACCGGTAGGGGACGCCGGGCCGGAAGCCGCCGCCGGGGCAGGCGTCGCGGAGTCACCGCACGCGGCCAGTGCCCCCACCATGACAGCGGGCAGGACAAGGGCGACAGTGGCCCGGCGAGGCCAGGACGAAATTTGCATGATCACGAAATCCTTGCATGACGGCATCCGCGAAGCGCCTTACGGGCTCTGACGCGGTGCCGGTCGAGTGGAACGAGACCAAGTCTTCTCGAACACCTGATCTCGATCGATCCCGCCAGCCAGCCAGTCACGGTTACGGACAGCTGCAAGAGCATGCCGGGGGTGTACCCCCACGTTTCGGTCAATCCAGATGCCGCTACCGATCACCCGTGCTGTGACCGGAAACATCCGCCGGGCTGCGGCCCTTACGGCGTGAGTACTCAGCCGTTGGTGAGGGTTTCGAGCGGTTCCGGGAAGGGGCCAACGCGGGAGGTCGCGGTCAGCGTACGAGGGGGAGGAAGATCGTGTCGACGATCTCCTCAAGGACGTGGTCGGGGGCCGGGGCGAAGGTCGTGAGGATCGCGAGGCGTAGCAGGTCGAAGGGGAGGGTCTTGATGCGTTCGGTGAGGCGTTCGGGGTTGATCTCGCCGCGGTCGATGGCGCGGTCGAAGATGACGTCGCCGGTTTTCTCGTGTCCCGTGGCGAGGAGGTCACCGGGGCCGGTGCCCGTGGCCTGGTAGTAGGCGGCCAGGTGCACGCTCATGGCGCTGATGAACTGGGCGCGGGTGGTGTTGATCGTCCGCATGAGGGTGAGGACGTCCTCGCGCAGGCTCCCGGTGTCGGGGACGTCGACCCGGGAGTGCTCCAGGGCGTGGGAGATGGCCGCCCGGACGAGTTCGTCGCGGTCTGACCAGCGGCGGTAGAGCACGGGAGGGCTGGTGCCGGCGCGCTGGACGACGGCGTCCATGGTGAACCTGGCGTAGCCGTTGTCGGCGAGTTCCGCCCAGGCCGCGTCCAGGAGCGCCTTCTCCAGTGCCGCTCCGCGGCGCCGCTCGGCCATCCATGTCCTCCATTAGATAGATTTGCCTATCTTATTTTGGCGCCCTATGCTGGCGGCCAGAAGGTAGACGTCTCTATCTTATGTGCCCGTTCCTGGGCACTCCCACGGGACTGGACCCGCGCGGGCTCCGGCCGTTCCGCCTGCTCGATGACCGGCACGCACCGGCTTCGTCGCCACGCATGGCACCACCGATCCCTACGGCGAGGAGTACGCCATGAGCATCCGACACCCCACCGAACCACGCGTACCCCGGTCGCTGGGTGAGGCCTGGATGGCCCTGGCCGGGCTGTCGGCGGTGTTCCTGTTCGAGATGCTGGACAACTCGATCCTGAACGTCGCATTGCCCTCGATCGGCCGCGAACTGCACGTCTCGACGATCGGGCTGCAGTGGGTGACGAGCTCCTACGCCGTCGTCTTCGGCGGGCTGATGCTGTTCTTCGGCGCGATCGCCGACCGGTTCGGCCGGAGACGGATCATGCTCGTCGGCCTGGTGCTGCTCGGCGTCGCGAGCCTGGCCACCGCGTTCGTCTCCACCGGGGAGCAGCTGATCGCCGTCCGGATGGCGATGGGGGTCGCCGCCGCGATGACCACGCCCGGATCGATGGCGCTCGCCTTCCGGCTGTTCGCCGACGACGGCCTGCGCGTCCGCGCGATGACCCTCATCTCGACCGTGGGCCTGGTCGGGCTCGCGATCGGCCCGACGACGGGCGGCCTGGTCCTCGCGATCGCGCCGTGGCAGGTCCTGCTGCTGGTGAACGTGCCGATCGCCGTCCTCGCGATCGTCGGTGTGCGGTTCGGCGTCGCCGCGGACGTCGCGGCCGACCTGCACCGCGATCCGGTGGACGTCGCGGGCGCGGTGCTGGGCACGGTGACGATCGTGCTCGCGCTCGTCACGCCGACGCTGTTCGTGGAGGAGGGCGCCGGATCGTGGGTCGGGTGGGCGGCCACGGCGGCGGCCGTCGTGGCGGCGGTCGCGTTCGTCCTGCGCGAGCGTTCGGCGCGCCACCCGCTCCTCGACCTGAGACTCCTCGCTCACCCCCTGGTCTCCAGCGGCCTGGCGTTCAAGGCCGCGGCCGGGCTGGCGACCGTCGGCCTCGGTTACCTGGTGACGCTGCAGCTGCAGCTCGACTGGGGATGGACGCCCGCGCAATCCGCCCTCGGGATGTTGCCGCAGGTCGTCGTCCTCGTCGCGGGCGGTGCTTTTGTCGGCCCGTTCGTCCGGTGGGCCGGTCTCGACCGGGCCGCGTGGCTCAGTGCCGTGGCCGTCGTGGCCGGGCTCGCCGTCTATGGACTGCTGGGCCGTCTCGGCTACGTGGAGGTCGCGATCGCCCTCGTGCTCGTGGCCGCCGGGATGCGCGTGGTAGGCGTCGTCTCCGGCGTCAACGTCCTGCGCGGCCTGCCGGAGAACCGGACCACGATCGGCACGGCGATCGTCGACACCGCCACCGAGGTCACCTCCGGCGTCGGCATCGCCGCCACCGGCACCATCCTCGCGGCCCTGTTCACCGGCGACATCGCCACGTCGGGCTGGACCGCGCGGCAGGCCGCGCAGTTCGGGGAAGCGGTCACGGTCGCGGCTCTCACGCTCACGGTCGTGGCCGCCGCGCTCATCTGCTGGGGAATCGTCCGTACGCGGCACGCCGCGAACGGTCAGGCGACCACGCCCGTCGACGACGCGATTCCCGTGTAGGCCCGGCGGCCTGCCGGCCACGTCCGTTGAGGGTGTTACCGGTCTGGGGTCTGTGTACGTCGCTGGGCCGCCCATTCCGCGGTGCCCTCAAGGCCGACGATGACACCGATCAGCACCACGGCGAGGTTCGACAGCTCGCCGAAGGACTCGGAGCGATCCGTCTCGTCGTTCTGCCGTTTCCCGAGTGCCTTCCAGTCCTTCTCCTGGGAGAGGAGGGCGGTGACCACACGGGGTGGGAGGCCGTCTTCGCGCCGGGGGGCGCGTCCCATCTCGACGGCCACCTCCTCGCCGCGCAGGGCCACCTTCTCCTCCGCGCGGGCCACGGCCCGTTCGGTGGCGGCCTGCCTGCTCGTGGTGTCGAGGTCGTAGACGGTGCCGATGTCCCTGCCGGTCGCGTACAGCCCGAGTTCCTTCGCCGTCATCCGCGTCTGCGTCTGGAAGCTCGATCGGGTGATGCTGATCGCTATGTCGCTCGTCAGCTGGACCGCCAGGCGGGCCGACGTGCCCTGTGAGCGCTGTTCCTCCGCGCCGAGGGCGAGTTGGACGAGGGGGAACACGATTCCGGCGGCCCACAAGGTGAGCAGCAGCGTCGATACGCGCCACTGGTCGGCCGGGGCGATCCCGGGTTGCGGCATCAGCTCGACGGTGTCGCTCCGGGACGAGGCGTGGCGGCCGGGGAAACGGAGGGAGGCGACGACGACGGCGGCCCCGGTGACGAGGACGGCGACCAGGGCCAGCTGCCCGCCCAGCCGCGCGGAGCTGTCGCCCTCGGCGGCCAGGGCGTCCGGGTTCTCGGCGGGCGGCCGCTTCCCGGCCGCCTCGTCGGCGATGAGGCCGGCGAGGCGGCCGGGAACGTCGGCGCCACCGGCGTCGACCCGGTGGATGAGGCTCTCGGGCGGAGCCCTGGTCTGCAGGGCGAAGGCGGTCTGCTTGGCGGCCTCTCGCTGGGACGCGGCCAGACGGTTGCCGTCGTCACGAGTGCTTTGCGAGCCGCCGTCCTGGCGGCACCCCTTCCGGCGGGGGAGCCGTGGCCCGGCGGGGAGAACCGTGGCGCGCGTTCATCTTTTGTCGCGTCCTTCGCCCGCATTCATCGGTCAGGACACTCTCTGTGTCGGCTCGCTCACGCTGTCTGCAGGCAAGAGTGACCGTTCCGCAACGGTCTGTAAAGCGATAGAGGAAATCAGTCTCCGCGTTTTCGCCCCTTGTCGGCTTGACGGCGGGGTTTCTATCGAGATGACCTGGCCCAATGCTCCGTCGCCTCAAAATGTCGCTCCAGAAGAGAGACGGAGCCGAAAAGCGTGCGGTCCCTCTCCCGGGGCGCGTACGTGCTCGGCTTGACTCTGCCGCCGCGTCAACATCTAGCGTCGTGTACGGGCCGGAGGAACCGGCTCGGTGATGTGAGAAAACAGGTGGGCGGGCCATGGCGTGGTCGATCGCACAGGTGGCGCGGATGTCCGGGGTGACGTCGAGGACCCTGCGTCACTACGACGAGATCGGGTTGCTGGCACCCGCCCGGGTCGGGGGGAACGGCTACCGCCACTACGAGGAGGAACAGCTGCTGCGCCTGCAGCAGATCCTGGTGCTGCGGGAGCTCGATCTCGGTCTCGCCGAGATCAGGGAGATCGTCGACCGGCACACCGACCCGGTGGAGGCGTTGCGCGAGCACCACCGGCGGCTGCTGGGTGAGCGCGACCGGCTGGACGCGGTGGCCCGCATGGTGGCTCGTACCATCACCGAACTCCAGGAGGGCGAAGGGAAGGACGGCATGTCCAGAATCAGCAGACCGGAGAACCTGTTCGAGGGATTCGACGGGGTGAGATACGCGGAGGAGGCCCGTGAACGGTGGCCGGGGCACTGGGAGCGGGCCGGGCAGCAGGAGCTCCTGGACACCGCGACTCCCCGGGAGCTCGACCGCCTGGGGCGGGAGGCGACGGCGGGAATGATCCGGATGGCCGAGCACATGGCCGCCGGCACACCGGCCGACGACCCCGCGGTCCTCGCCGAGCTCGACGCCCACTACCGGCACATGACCCGGTTCTGGACGCCGACCACGGCGGAGTACACGCACCTGGCTCGGATGCAGGCCGACGACGAGCGGCTCAAGGTGAACTACGAGCGGATCGCCGAGGGGCTGGCCGCGTACATGCGTGACGCCATGGTCGCATACGCGCACGCCCGGCTGAGCTGAACCCCGCAGGACGAGGGGGAGGGAGCCGCAGATCCTTCGCCCCGCCACCTCGGCTCAGGGCTGTCCCGCAACCGGTCCTGTCGTGGGGTGCGCAGGTGGGGTGGCCGCTCGCCACCGGCCACCCCGTTCAGCGGGGAACGAACGGATCGTCTTCCTGGCCGCCGGTTCTCGTCCGTACGCCGAAGGGGCTGTCGATGGCGTACCTCCAGGGTAAGGGGTGACGACCGTGAGGTAAGTGAATCGCCAGGCTTCGGCCGGACGTCTTCGGCCTCGTTCGGTTCTGTGCCGGTGGTGGCCATCACGGTCGCCGAGCACTGCTGATCTTTCGCTGGGGACTGCCGTGGGGGCGGCCACTCCCGCGGAACGGTGTGCGGCAGGCGTCAGGCGCGCGTCCCCGCCTCGGTGGTGTCGAGGAGGGCGAACCGCTGGGCGAACGCGGACAGTTCCTCGCGTTGCCGTTCCGGTTCGGTGGCGGTGGCACCCACGACGATGCGGGTCACGCCTTGCGCGGCGAACGCCTCGACCTCGTCGGCGGTCATGTCGATCGCCCCCGATCGCGTGTACTCCAGCGTTTCCGGGTCGCGGCCGGCCTCGACGGCGGCGGCCCGGGCGAGGTCCATCTGGAGGGCGCGCTCGTCCGGGGCGAGCGCGCCACCGGGGAAGTAGCCGTCGCCGCGTCGCCCGGCGCGGCGTGCGGCCGCCCTGCTCGATCCGCCGACGTGGATCGGCAGGTGGGTGACCCCGTGGGGCTTCGGGAACTGGCACAGCCCGTCGAAGGCGAAGAACTCCCCGTCGAAGCTGACACCGTCTTCGCCACCGGCCCAGAGCAGCCGCATCACGTCGATCGCCTCGTCGGCGCGACGGCCACGGGTGCCGAAGTCGACCCCCACCGCCCTGGCCTCGCCGGGCAGGGCGCCGAGCCCCACGGTCAGCAGCCGCATCCGCCCCTTGGACAGCACGTCGACGGTCGCCAGGCGCTTGGCGAGGATCACCGGATGGTGGTACGGCAGCAGCAGCACGCCCGTCCCGAGCAGGATCCGTCGCGTGGCCGCGGCGACGAAGCTCAGGCAGTCGAGCGGATCGAAGTACGGCAGCGACGGCGGGAGCTCGAAGCGCCCGACCGCCGCACCCGGGTACAGCGCGATGTGCTCGGGCAGGTACAGCGCCTCGAAGCCGCAGTCCTCGGCGTGCTGGGCGTAGGCCACGATCTTGTCGGGGTCGACGCCGTAGTAGGGCGTGCTGTAGCTGACTGCGAACTTCATCGTCGTTCCTTCGGTCGACCGGCCAATACGACGGATGGGCGGGCGCCGTGGCGGTACCACCGCTCTGCGGTGGCACCGTGGCGGCTCCGTGGTGGCTCTGTGGCCTCGCCACGCGTCGACAACCTTCCCACCCGCCTGTCGCGGCCACGGTAGAACCTTGTCACCGGCGTCAAGGCAACTCGCGCCCGGTCACGGTCGCGGACAGCGGCCGATCCAGCCGCGCGACGCCGACCTGTCGCCCGGCTCACCTGACCCGCCGGCCGGGCCGGAGAGCCGGCCGGGACGCGGCAGGCCGTGTGGTCGGACCCGACCGCCGGACTCGCCGGCGTCGCCCTGCTGCGCGTGCCCTTCCCCGGCCGGGACACCCCGCGGGTGAGGGTGCTGTTCGCCGAACCCCGCGAGGGAACCGGGCCGTACGGCGAGGTCGTGGTCCGTGGTCCGGGGTCCGGGGGCGGGGGATCGCGGGGTGTCTCAGCGGGCGGGCAGGGTCGGGTGCGGGTCGCCGGAGCCCTGGCTCGGGGCGGTGATGGCCCATCGTTCGTGGCCGCGCCAGGCGCCGTCGATGAACAGCAGGTCCGGCGAGTATCCCTCCCTGCGGAAGCCGTGCCGCTGGACGAGCCTGAGGGAGGCGTGGTTGCCGGGCTGGATGTTGGCCTCCAGCCGGTGCAGCCGCAACACCTCGAACGCGTGGCGCAGCACCAGGCGGATGCCCTCGGAGATGTAGCCCTGGCCGGCGGTGGGCGCGAAGGCGGCGTAGGCGAGGGAGCCGCATTGGAAACGTCCGCGGATGATGCTGTTGATATTGATGTTGCCCACGATGGCGCCGGTGTCCCGCGTACAGACCAGCAGGCCCTCGGCGGCCTCCGGGTCCTCGAACCGTTCGAGGTAGGCCCGGAACTCCTGCGGTGTGCCGGGCAGGGGCATCCACGGGTGGTGCAGGTCGACGCTGGCACGGACCAGTTCGAGGAACTCGTCCTGGTCGCGGCCGGAGATCGGGCGCAGGATCACCCGGGAGGAACCCTCCCGCGGGCCACCGGGGAGGGGTTCCTCACGTTCGGGGGTGTCGTTCTGAGTCACGAGTGGGACGGTACCGCCACCGGTGGACACACTCGTCGCCGGAGCCGCTCCGGGACCCGCGGGCCGATCGGTCCCACCGGAGTGGCCGGTCGGGAGCGGCGCCGTTGTGTCGGTGGCGGCCGTTACAGTCGCCGAGCACCGTTGGCCTTTCGCCGAGGACCTTTGAGGGGAACGCATGACCGAGCCCGACGTGACGATGGTCAGGATCGGCGAAGCTGTCGAGCTGGGGCGGCGGGGTGAGCGGGAGGCCGCTCGGAAGCTGTTCTCCGAGGTGTGGGAGGAGATCGGGGTGACGGGTGATCCCCTGCACCGTTGCGCTCTCGCCCACTGGATGGCCGACGTCCAGGACGAGGTGGAGGAGGAGCTGCTCTGGGACCTTCGCGCCCTGGAGGCGGCCGACCTGGTCACCGACGAGCGGGCTCGGCAGGCGGGCGTCGCCGGTTCGGTGAGCGGTTTCTACCCTTCCCTGCACCTCAACCTGGGTGACGCCTACCGCAGGCTCGGCGACCTGGACCGGGCGCGTGACCACCTCGAACGCGGGCGGGCCGCCGTCGGCGCGCTCGGTGACGACGGCTACGGGCAGATGATCAGGCAGGGTCTCGACCGGCTCGCCGATCGCCTGCGGACGGCCTGACGGCCCCCCGTTTCGCTTCCCCGTTTCGCCTCCTCGCCCTGCTTCCCGTTTCGCTTCCCCGTTTCGCTTCCCCGTTCCGCGAGCGGCCGTGATGATCGTACGGTCGGACGTATGAGCGTCGAAGATCGGAAGGCCGGTGGCGAGGGGGGAAGCGCCCGTCGTGCCGGCCCCCGGGTGTGGGGACGGGACGGGGCGTCCCGGAGGCGCGGACGGGTTCTCGCGTCGGCCGCCGTGCTGGTGGCGGGGCTGCTGGCGTTCCCCTCGCTCGTGCCCAACGCCGTGGGCAACCTCGGCAGCCTGCTGGAGACCTTCCTGCCCTGGGCCGGCCTGGCCGTTCCCGTACTGCTGGGAGCGGCGCTGCTGCGCCGCTCGCCCCTCGCGGTGATGTCCCTGGTGCTGCCCGCGGCGGTCTGGGTCGCGGTCTTCGGCGGGCGGTCGCTGCCCGCCGAGCGGGAGGCGGCGGGCGACTTGACCGTGCTCCAGCACAACGTCGGCGAGGAGAACCCCGACCACGAGGGGACCGCGCGGGCCGTGGCGCGGGCCGGGGCCGACCTGATCGCGCTGGAGGAGCTGACGCCCGGCGTCCTGCCCGTCTACGAGAGGGTTCTCGCGTCCGGCCATCCCCACCGCGCGGTCGCGGGCACCGTCGGCCTCTGGTCGAGGTACCCCCTGACGGACTCACGACCGGTGGACATCAGACCGGCGGACGTCGGGCCCGACTGGAACCGCGGGCTGCGGGTCACCGCGCGGACGCCGCAGGGGGACGTGGCCGTGTACGTCGCCCATCTCCCCTCGCTCCGCCTTGGGCTGCCGGACGGATTCGGGTCCGGGCGCAGGGACGAGAGCGCCGTCAAGCTGGGGGCGGCCGTCGCCTCGGAGAGGCTGGACAGGGTCGTGCTGCTGGGCGACCTCAACGGCACCCTCGACGATCGCGGCCTGGCCCCGCTCACCTCCCGGATGGCCTCGGCCGGGGAGAGGTTCGGTTTCAGCTGGCCGGCGCTCTTCCCGCTCGCCCGGATCGACCACGTCATGACCCGTGCGGCGATCCCCCTCGCCGCCTGGACCCTGCCCGCCACCGGCAGCGACCACCTGCCGCTCGTCGCCCGCGTCGACCTCTGACGCTCGCCGGAGGTCGTGGCCCGGGTCCTTGCGGGGGATCGGGCTGTCGGAGCCCGGTGGCGCGGGCTGGTTATGCTCGGGCGGTGAGCTTGCCGAGAACGCTCGTACTGTGGGACATCGACCACACGCTGATCGACGCCGGCGGTGTCACCGCCGACACCTACGACCACGCGCTGCACGCCGTCACCGGCCGGCGGATGGAGCACCCGGTGAAGGTGGCCGGGCGGACCGAGCGGGCGATCGTCACCGAGATCTTCCAGGCGCACGACGTCGAGGTGTCGGATCGGCTCCTCGCCTCCTTCTACGTCGCCCTCGCCGAGGCGTTCGCCGTGCGCGAGGCCGTCATGCGGGAGCGCGGCCGGGCCCTGGAGGGGGCGCGCGAGGTGCTCGCGGAGCTGGCGGAACGCCAGGATGTGGTGCAGTCGGTGCTCACCGGCAACACCGAGCCGGTCTCGATCGGCAAGCTCACGGTGTTCGGGCTGGAGGGCTTCGTGGACTTCGAGGTGGGCGCGTACGGCACCGACCACGAGGACCGCGCCGCGCTGGTGACCCTGGCGCAGGAGCGCGCCGCGGGCAAGTACGGGGAATCCTTCACCGCGCGCAACACCGTGCTGGTCGGTGACACGCCGAACGACGTCCGGGCCGGTCACGAGGGTGGAGCACGGGTGATCGCGGTGGCCACCGGCTTCAACGACGCGGGCGTCCTGAGCGAGGCCGGTCCCGAGCTGGTGCTGGGGGACCTCGCCGACACCGACGCCGTCGTACGGGCCGTGCTGGACGTGTCCGGCACAACGGGCGTGCCGGACCGGATGAGCGGCGACCGTTAGGCCGGGCCGGCCACGGCGCTCAGGTGGGCGAGCGTCTCGACGTAACCGGCGCGGGTGGTGGCAACGGTGATGGGGTCGAGAAACCGCTCGACCGCGGCCATCGTCGTCCTGCCGGTCGTCATGCCGGTCGTCAGGCCGGTCATCGCGCCCGGCCCACGCCTTTTTCCCCGCCCGCCATCGAATCTCCCTGGATTGCACCCCGCCATCGGGCAACCCGCCGCCGTGGCCGATGCGTCTGTACCGGCAGCAGACCAACGGAAGGCGATTAGGTGGCCGACAGGGCTATATTTCAGGACTTCGTGGTGGCGCGGTCCGACCGGCTCCTGCGCTTCGCGTACCTCCTCACCCACGACTGGGCCACAGCCGAGGACCTCCTGCAGGAATCTTTGGCGAAGGCGTGGTTCGCCTGGCCGGGCATCGACGAGCCGGAGGCGTATGTGCGGCGCGTGCTCATCACGACCTACACCTCGTGGTGGCGCAGGCGGTGGCGCCGGGAACTGCCCAGCGACGGCCTGCCGGAGAAACCGGTGCACGACCAGGTGGCGGACGAGCGGGCGGCGCTCTGGCGGGCGGTGGGCCGTCTGCCCGCCCGGCAGCGCGCGGTGATCGTGCTGCGGTTCTACGAGGACCTCCCGGTGACCGAGGTGGCCCAGCTCATCGGCTGCAACCCCGGGACGGTCAAGAGCCAGACCGCCAAGGCGCTGGCCAAGCTGAGAATCGACGAGTCGGTGGTTAAGGAGCTGCAGAGGTGACCGTAGAGAATCTCCGCGACGTACTGCGCGAGCACGCCGACCTGCTGCCGCCGCCGAACCCGTCGCGCGACGAGCAGGTACGCGACCGCGTGCGAAGGACCCGGGGGCGCAGGCGGATCGCGGTGGGCGCGATGGGTGCGATGGGCGCGGCCGTCGTGGCGGCGGCGGTGGCGCTGGCCGTGCCGCTCCTGCCCGCCACGACGCAGCCCGAGACCACCACGACGGTCTCGGGCGGGCTCATGCCCGTGCTGCCGGAGCGGTTCACCTCGGCGGACGGCACGGACTACCGGCTCGTGGCCAGGACCGTGATCGAGAAGACGGGCGATGCCAAGGCCACGCTCAGGGTTCCCTACACCGGCAAGCCGCTGGACGTCGGCGGCATGTGCGCGGGGCCGGACGACAGCCCGCCGCGAGTCGAGGTCAAGGGGTCTCGGCTGCGCGTACCGGTCTCGTTCATGGGCTGTGATCGGAAGCTGCGGCTGCAGCCGCTGGATGTCCCCGAAGGCGCCACGGAGGTGACGGCCACTTTCAACACGGTGACCTCCGGTCGGGGCTGCACCCAGGAGGAGCCGGGTGGTCCGTGCGTCACCAAGGCGCGTGCGCATGGTTCGTGGGTGCTGGGCGTGTACGAGTGGACCCCGCCCGCACGACCGGTCATGCCCGAACCACTGCGAGACATCCCCGAGAAGATGGGCAAGTGGCGGCTCACCGAAACGAGAAGCGGCCTCTGGCCGCAGGACACCACGGCCACCTTCAAGGTCGGCGGCAAGGCGGGGAAGGTCGCCCTCGACCAGCTCTGCTCGGGCGAGCTGGCCACGCGGCTGCGGTTCAGCTTCAGGGCGAACGGCCAGAGCGGGGGCACCATCAAGAGTTGCGGTGTCTGGACCTCGGGCAGGTTCCCGATGGCGATGAGCGAGCTCCACCTGACCGAGCCCACCACCGTCACCGTGGAGCTCTCCATGGCCGGTCAGTCCACCAACCGCCCGGTCCGGTGGTCGGTCGGCCTGTTCGAGCGATCGTAGGAACATGTTCTCGCCGTTCCACGCGTGGCCCACCCCGGGGGCCAGGCACGCCTCGCCCGCCGGAAACGCGGCGGCGATGTCGGTCAGGGAGCGCGCCGACGTAACCGCCGAGGGAGAGCCCCACGACGTGCGCCCTGCCCTCAGGCACCCGCGAGGCGATCACCTCGGCCACCAGCCGGGCGGTGTCGGCGATCGAGACCCACGGGTGGGTGTTGCTCCTCCCGTGCCCCGGCAGATCGAGGACCAGGACGCGCGTGTCCGTGGCCAGCTCATGGACCTGCTTGGTCCACATCCAGCCACTGGTGCCCACGCCGTGCAGAAGCACCACCGCCGATGCGTTCGTGGGGCCCGCCTCTTGGACGAAGATCGCCATGACGGCCATGCCGGCACAACCACACCCAACGGTGCTCCAACAGTACGAGCGACGGCGCCGGGAGCCCGCCGCGGCTGTCCTGCGGGTGGCGGGCGGAGCGAGAGGCCCGCCTCGGCGGCGACGGCGCGCACCGTGACGGCGTGCGGCCACGCCTGTACCGGCGGATCAGCGAGATGAGCCGGTGGGCACCGCTCCGGTGTCGATGGTGTCGATGGTGTCGATGAGGCGGACCAGTTCCGGGAGGACCGTGCCCAGGGGGGCGTCGACGGTCAGTTCCGCGTAGTCGTCGCCCCGGGTCGGGCCCTGGTTGACGATCGCCACCGGGATGCCGAGCTTCGCGGCGTGCAGCACGAACCGGCGGCCCGACATCACCGTCAGTGACGACCCGAGAACCAGGAGCAGGCGTGCTCCCTCCACGAGCGCGTAGCACTCGCGCACCCGCTCCGCCGGGACCGTCTCCCCGAAGAAGACGACGTCGGGCTTGAGCATCCCCCCGTCGCACGCCTGGCATTCGACCACCTGGAACGCGTCGATCTCCTCGTCCGGCAGCTCGACGTCGCCGTCCGGGTTGATCGCGGTGGGCAGGGCGCCGAAGCGCGGGTTCGCCCGGGTGAGGCGGCGGTCCAGCTCCTCGCGGGGGCTGGAGTGGCCGCAGTCCAGGCAGACCACGTCCCGCAGGTTGCCGTGGAGCTCGATGACGGAGCGGGCGCCGCCCGCCTGGTGCAGGCCGTCGACGTTCTGCGTGACGATGCCGGACACCAGGCCCCGCCGCTGGAGGGACGCGACGGCGTGGTGGCCGTCGTTCGGCGTCGCCCGGTTCATCGTCCGCCAGCCGATGTAGCTGCGGGCCCAGTAGCGCCGCCTGGCCACCGGGTCGCCGGTGAACGTCTGGTAGGTCATGGGGGTGTGCCGGGTCAGGGTGCCGCCGGGCCCCCGGTAGTCGGGGATGCCCGACTCCGTCGATATCCCGGCGCCGCTCAGCACCAGGACGCCGCCCTCGGCCAGCAGTCGCGCCAGCGTGCTCGTACCGTCGCTCACCTCTCCATGCTGCCCCACCCGCCCGGGCCGGACGACCCCGGGGGTCTGCCCGAGCCGGGTCGTCATGTGCCGGGGTGGTCGCCGTCCCGTACGAGCAGGGTGCCGAACGCGACGGTGAAGAAGGAGTCGAAGGCGCTCGCCGAGCGGTCGGCGCGGGCCGCGAGGAGGGTGCCCTCCCAGGCCGAGAGGAGGAAGCGGGCCGTCGCCTCCGGGTCGAGATCGGGGCGCACCGACCCGGCCTGCCGGGCCTCGGCGAGCGCCGCCGCGATCAGGGCGGCCCACTGCTGGAAGCTCTGCCGTACGGCCGTGCGGATGACGTCGCTGCGGTCGGCGATCTCGGCGCCGAAGTTGCCGATGAGGCATCCCCGGGTGCATCCGTGCCGCACGGTCTGGTCACGGAGGAACTCGAAGTGCCCGCGCAGGCGGGTCAGGGGCTCGACCCGGCCGTCGGCGAGATCCTCCATGCGGAGCCCCGCGCCGTAGCGTTCCAGGGCGACGACGGCGAGGGCCTCCTTGCTGTCGAAGTGGTTGTAGAAGGACCCCTTCGGGGTCCCGGCCGCGTCGGTGATGTCCTTCACCCCGGCCGCGTTGTAGCCCCGGACGTGAAACTGCTCCAGCGCGGCCTCGACGATCTCCGCGCGCATGCTCTTCCTGGCCATGGTCGCCCCCTCGGCTTTCAATATGGCCGGTCGTCTTGCATCTCGTCAAGCTGATGGGGGCGTGATTGACACTTTTAAGACGACCGGTCATATTGAAAAAGCCCGGAGCACCTCCGGGATCGTCTCGCGGGCCGTCACGGCCTCGAAATTCCCTTGGAGAGAGCCATGTCCACCTACCGCGCCTTCGAAGTCACCGGATCGCGGAAGTTCGAGCTCGTGGTCCGCGAGCTCCGGCGGCCACCCGTGGGTCAGGTCAGGATCCGGGTCGAGAGCTGCGGGGTCTGTCACACCGACGTCCTCGCCGTCGAGGGGCTCCGGGCCGGCCCGGAGCGGCCCGTCGTCCCCGGCCACGAGATCGTCGGCGTCATCGACGCGGTGGGCGACGGCGTGACCGGCTGGAAGGCCGGGGACCGGGTGGGCGTCGGGTTCCTGGGCGGCCAGTGCGGCGAGTGCGACCCCTGCCGGAGGGGTGACTTCGTCAACTGCGCGAACCAGGACCAGGTGGGGACCACCGCGGACGGCGGCTACGCCGAGGTCGTCTTCGCCAGGGGCAGCGGGCTCGTACGCCTCCCCGGGGGCCTCGGCCCCGTCGAGGCGGCGCCGCTGCTGTGCGCCGGTCTCACGATGTTCAAGGCGCTGCAGCGGGCGGGCGGCCCCCCGGGATCGCTGGTCGCCGTCCAGGGGATCGGCGGGCTCGGTCACCTGGGCCTGCAGTACGCCGCCAAGCTCGGTTACCGGGTGGCCGCCGTCGCCCGGGGAACGGGCAAGGAGGCGCTGGCGAGGCGGCTGGGAGCGGACCACTACGTCGACAGCTCCCGCCAGGACCCGGGGGCCGCCCTGCGGGAGCTCGGGGGCGCGGCCGCGATCATCGCGACGGCCGCCAACGGCGCCTCGATGACGCCGCTGGTCACCGGGCTCGCGCCTCGCGGCCGGCTGGTGGTCGTCGGAGCCGCCATGGATCCCATCTCCGTCAACACCCCCGACCTCATCTTCGGGACGCGCTCGATCAGCGGGAGTCTCACCGGCAGCTCGATCGAGAACGAGGACAACCTGGCCTTCAGCGGGCGGCACGGCATCCGCCCGATGATCGAGACCATGCCGCTGGCGGAGGCGCCGAAGGCGTACGAACGCATGCTGAGCGGTGAGGCCCGGTTCCGGGTCGTCCTCGACATGGCGGCGTGAGCCGGGAACTCGGCGCCGGGCGGCCCGGTCGGCGCGGTCGACGTTGAGCACGCGATGCGCCTCGGCGGCGATGATGCCGTGTCCGGGACGGAAGAGCAGGTCGAGGCGGCTACCGGCCCTCAACCGGACGGGTCCCGGCACCCGTCCGCCGGTCACCTGTCATGACCGGCACCCGTCCGCCGGTCATCGCCGGTCACCTGTCATGACCGGCCCCCGTGCGGCGGTCATCGCAGGTCATCCGCGGCGGCGAGTGCGTGCTCGGCCCAGCGGTCGAGTATCCGTTCCCCCTCGGCGGACGCCGCGCGAGCGGTGGCGGGGGCCATGACGGCTCCCGCGGGCAGGTGCGGCGTGACGGCGGCGAGCGCTTCGGCGTCGAGTTCCACGTGGAACTGCAGGCCGTAGGACGCGCCGACGCGGAACGCCTGGTGCGCGTACCGATCGGAGCCGGCCAGCAGCACGCCGTCCTCGGGCAGGTCGAAGGTGTCCTGGTGCCAGTGCACGACCGGCGGTTCCGGCCCGGACGGTCCGAGGACCGGGTCCGCCAGGCCGTCCGGGGTGAGCGTGACGCTCCCGGTGCCGACCTCGATCGCCGGGCCGCGCCGTACCTCCGCTCCCAGCGACGCGGCGAGCAGCTGCGCGCCGAGGCAGACGCCGAGCACCGGCCTGCCCCGGCGTACGCACCGCGCGATGAGTTCCCGCTCGCCCGCCAGGTGCGGGTGGTCGCGGTCGTCGAGGGCGCCCATCGGCCCGCCGAGGACCACGAGCACATCGAGTCGCGACGCCTCCGGCAGGGGTTCGTGCCGGTCGACGCGTACCACCCGCACCTCGGCGCCGGCCGCGGACAGCGCCGGAGCGATCAGGGCCGGGCCCTCGAACGGGACGTGCTGGATGACTACTGCGCGCACACGGTTCTCCTCTTCGTCGTGCCGGTTCCGGAAAGCGGTACGTGCCAGGGGGCGGGCGAGTCGCCCGCCCCCTGGCACCCGGTCAGCCGGCCTTGCTCAGGGCGACCTTCGGGAAGTCGAGAGGGACCTCCAGGGCGACGTTGACGTAGTTGGTGAAGAGGTTGAGCGCGACGTGCGCCACCAGCTCCACGATCTCCTCGTCGTCGAAACCGGCCGTACGCAGCGCCTCGACGTCGGAGTCCGTCACCTGCGCGCGGTTCTCCACCAGCTTGGCCGCGAACCCGAGCGCGGCGTCGACGCGCGGGTCGTGCGAGTGACCGGCCTGGGCCTGGCGCATGTCCCCCGACGAGACACCGGCCTTCCGGCCCAGGGCGGTGTGGGCGGCCAGGCAGTACTCGCAGCTGTTGCGGTCGGCGACGAGCACGGCGATCTGCTCGCCGAGCCGTGCGCCCAGGCGCCCGCCGCCCAGAGCCCCGAAGCCGGCCCACATCATCTTCAGCGCGGCCGGCGAGTTGGCGACGGCCTTGAACATGGCCGGCGTCGTGCCGAACGCCGCGGTGATGTCGTCCAGCAGGGGCTCGGACTCGCCGGTGGCGCTCCGGGCGTCGATCAGTTTGACACGGGACATCGGAGGGTGCTCCTGTCATCATCATCGAAAGATGGGTGAGGTGCCGTGAACGCGCACTGCCTACGCGCACGCACGTCCGGACGGCCGAGACCGGAGGTCTCACGGTCGTGATCGGGGACGGTCGCCAGACAGCCGCGGCGTGCGCACGACGAACAGAGTTTGCGCAGGTAGCGGGCCCGGAGACGCTTGGCTCGATCAACCGTTAGTAGTACTATCAATGCTGGACGGTGCCACGTCAAGCCAAAGTTAGGAGTACGAAATATGACTGAGGGCTTCGACGCGATCAGCGAGCCCGTCGCGAGGCGCGTGACGAGCGGCCTCTCCAAGATCGGTACGGTGCTCCGGAGCAGGGCGTGGAAGGGGGCCGGGTCGGCGGGCGTGACACCGACCCAGGCGCAGGCACTGGAGCTGCTGCGCGGGCGGCCGACGAGTCTCGGCAGCCTCGCCGCCCGCCTGGGCGTCTCGGCCGCGACCGCGAGCAACGCGGTGGGCACGCTCGTGGAGAAGGGGCTCGTGGTGAAGGAGCCCGGCGCGAACAAGCGGTCCGTGACCCTGCGCCTCACCACGGCCGGCGAGACGGTGGCTGACCGTGCGAGCGAATGGCCCGGCTTCCTGAGCGGCGCCGTCGAGACGCTCGACTCCGGCGAGCAGACCGCCATGCTGCGGTCGCTGATCAAGCTGATCCGTACGTTGCAGCAGAACGGCGACATCCCGCCGCAACGCATCTGCGTCACCTGCCGCTTCTTCCAGCCGTACGTCCACGCGGACTCCGTGAACCCCCACCACTGCGGCTACCTGGACGAACCGTTCGGGGACCGGCACCTACGCCTGGACTGCGCCGAACAGGCCGACGCCTCCCCCGAGCAGCAACAGCTCACCTGGCAGCGCTTCACCTCCTCCTGGACGGCCTGAAAATCCTCCTGGACGACCTGAAGAGGTCGTTCCTGGACGACCTGAAGAGGTCGTGACGAGCACGGTCCGCCATGACGACCCGCGGGCCGCGGGTGGCGTTCCGCTCCCGCCGCGGGCCGGACGCCCTCCGCCGTCGGCCCGGCAGGGGGGCGTGCGGGAAGGGCGCGGGTCTCCGGGGACCGGAGACACCCGGCGCCGGGGGAGGTTCCGGGAACCTTCTCACTCCTCCCCGGAGAACCTCTCCCAGGCCGACTGTCGTGTCATCCCCAGGGCCGCGCCGATCCTGGACCACGTGACACCACGGTCGCGCAGGCGGACGACCCACACCCGCAGGTTGGCCTCGACCTGGCCGCTCACCAGCGCGACGCGGGGCAGGAGTTCGAGGATCTGCTCGTCGGTCATGCTGTCCGGCCCGTGGATCTCGGTGGCCGTCGGGGGCTTCGACGCCTCGCTGGCGAGTATGGAGTGACACAGTCCCACGCACTCGTTGCAGATGTAGACGCCGGGACCGGCGATGACCTTCTCCACCTCGGTCTCCGCCTTCGCGCAGAACGAGCAGTGGATCGCCTGGTCGGCGAGAGACGGAGCCGGCATGTGGCCCTCCCGGAGCGATGGTTGTCAGGCTGCACCTGACGCGAGTAACCGTGAACCTATGCCGTCAGGGAGCGCCTGACAAGAGGGCTCGCGAGAGAAGCGGATTCGGCGGATCTCGTACACGACTTTTGTGGCGTCCGAATGTTGAATTGCTGCCCGAAATATACGCTTATATTATTGTTTGAGCAGTTTTTTGTGTATTCGGGTTTTGTTGGAGAGGGGTTCGGGGTGGTGTTTCGGGCGCGCGGGTAACTCTGAGTATCAAGAATCTCTCCATCCTGGCGATATGGTGTCTTTCCTGGCAGGCCGGGAGAAACGCGTGGACAGGAGGTGTCGTCAAGATCGGTGGTGTTATGAAAAATATATTGATCGACGGGTAATGGCGGGCGGCTCATCTATACCCTCGCCCAGGAGGCTTCCCGGCCGGTCAAAAAGATTGGGGCAAGATGGTCTCTCCGCGAGGGCGCGAGCAGAACACGCTGCAAGGCGATTTCGGGGAGGCCTGGCTGGAGGTGGTCGCGGCGGGCTGCGGGTTTCTGCACGGACGACCCACGACCCTGGACCTGCAAAAGGCGGATGTACAGCTTTTCCGGCGCGGTGTCGAACACGGTACGTACAACCCGGCCGTTCTCATTCAGGTCAAGACCACGGTCGACCTTCGCCGGGACGGCGGAACATACAACTATGACCTGGACGTCGAGACCTATGACGTGTTGAGGCGAGATGATCATGCGATCCGGCGGATACTTGCCGTCATCGGGGTGTCGGAGGACGGTGAGAATGTGCGCCTGCACGCGGATGGAACGCTTCTGGTCGGGCGTGGGGCGTGGGTCTCGCTGGAAGGCATGCCGGCCTCCGACAATGCCAAGACTCAGGTCGTACGCCTTCCGGCCGCCCACACGCTGGATCGCCACGGGCTCCACCTGATGTTGAGAACCTACGGGATCCGCAGGTCAACTCCCGTACCGGACGTGGACGCATGGGGGACATCGTGAGCGGGCCGGACGACATTTCCCGGGAGGGCGGTACGGCGGTTCCCTCACTGGCCGTTTTCGCCGGTTATCTCAGGGGCGCCGGATGGGTCCTGGACGACGATGACGGCCGGACCACGCTGTGGCGATCCCGCTTCTCCGATGCGGAGACGAACATGCGGGTCGTCCTTCCGGTCAGCCAGGAAGTCCGTGACTACGCCAGTCGCATCGACGAGGCATTGAGGGTGCTGGCCTATGTGGAGCGACGGCTTCCGCAGGAAGTGGCCGCGGACATGAGTTTCGGTGGCGCGGACAATGTGTCCGTACGACTGACACCGGACGCTCCGGCGGGAGAGGCCCCTCTGCTCGTGGCGCATTCCGCCATATCCGCGCTGCGAAACTACGTGATCGCATCGGCCGCGGCTCTGGACGCCGATTCTCTGGTGCTTCCTCACCGTCGTCCGCAACGGGCGGAATCCTATGCCGCCCAGGCCCGCATCTCCACGCAACCGGGAAGTTTCGTTCTCTCCCTGTCCCTTCCGCTGGAAGATGCCTACACGGAAACGGCGCCGTCGCCGACGACCGGTCAAGAGCCGTTGCTGGACGTTCGTCCCCTGCCGTTCGGTCGCAGGGTGACGAGCCGGATGCTCGCCGCGGCCCAGAAGGCTCAACGCCTCGCGAAAGAGGTCGGTGACGGGGACAAGCCGCTTTCGTCTTTCGGGAAAACAGGGCAAGGTGCCGCTAATGCCACCGAACTGGAGGCATTGAGCTGTCTGGGAGGGCCGGATCGCGACGTCTATCAGATTCGTTTCTCGCAGTCACCGCTCGCCGCGGGGTCCCGCGAGCCCACACGCCTGAAAATCACACCCGGCCAGCAAAGAATCCTGGGGGAGGCCGCGGATTTCCTGCGGACGAGACAGCCGAGGGCGGGTGTCACGGTCATCGGTCTGGTGGTCCGCCTCTTCCGGGAACGAAAGTTCGGGAAGGGCGAAGTGGTCATACAGGGGGTCGACGACGACACCGGAAGTGCGAGAAGGTTCCGCGTCGAGCTGGACGAGTCCGACTACAGGCTGGCGGTACGAGCACACGAGACCGGCCTTCAGGTCACCGCCACCGGCGATCTCGACATTCGCGGGACACGCCGTTCTCTCCGTCGGCTCGTCTCTTTCTCGGTGTTGCCCGGTATCGAGGACGACTAGCCGGTCGCGTCGGGGCGGACCGGGGCGCGTCAGCGGAAGGCGTCGGCGTGGTCGGCCGCCCACTGGCGGAACGGGGTGGCCGGTCTTCCGGTGAGGTCCTCCACCGTGGAGGTGGCCGACTCGGGGTACGTCACCATCAGCGCGTACGCGCCGACCATCTCCTCCGCCGCCGCGGGTGGCCAGCCCTCGTCGAGCAGCTCGCGCAGTGCGGTCTCGGGCGGGAGCTCCTCCCAGTGGATCGGCCGGCCGACGGCCTGGGCGATGGCGGCCACCTGCTCGATCTGGGTCAGGGGTTCGGGGCCGCTCAGCACGTACTTCGCGCCGACGTGGCCGGTGCCGGTGCCGGTGCCGGTGAGTACGCTCACGCCGGCGGCGGCGATGTCCCGCTCGTGGATCAGCGCCCTGGAGGCGGCTCCGTGGATCCAGCGGACGGCCCCGGTGTCGCGGATCTGCGGGGCCCACATCAGGGTGTTGGCGGCGAACCCGCCGGGCCGCAGGAACGTCCACTCCAGCCCGGACCGCTCGATCAGCCGTTCCAGGAGGGCGTGGGAGCCGAGGATCGAGTTCGGGTCCACCTCGGGCGTGCCCGGTGCCGGGTCGGGGACGCCGCGCGCGGAGAGATAGACGATGCCGCGGGCGTGCTTGGCGATTCTCTCGATGGCCGCGGGTGCCGCGTGGTCGGCCGAGAGGGTGGGCCAGACGAGGAAGACCGACTCGACCCCGTCCAGGGCGTCGTCCAGCGTGGCGGGGTCGGCCAGGTCGCCGCGTACGACCTCGGCGCCCTCCGGGAGGGTGGCGGACGCGGGGTCGCGGGCCAGCGCGCGCACGGCGACGCCCGCGTCGAGGAGCTGGGAGACGGCCTGCCCGCCGACCTTGCCGGTCGCTCCGGTGACCAGGATCATGCGAATCTCCTTCTTCCGTGGGATGTCCTGACCAGCCTGCAACCTCACCTTTGGTTGAGGTCAAGGAGGAGTGATACCGGCCGAGCCGGGCCGGACGCGGTTGATGTTTTTCCGGGGCCGGCCAATCCGGTGGGGCGGCGGCTACGGATCTCCGGTGAGGGGAGCGTCAGGCTCCCGGCGGGCCGCCGCCGCCCGAGTGGCCTCCCGACCGGCGGCGGGTCCGACCGGGTGAACGGCCGCGCGGCTCGGGATCGGAGGGCCCCGGGCCGCGCGGTCCGGCCCCGGGACCGGTCCGGTCCCGGACCGCGCGGTGGTGCTCAGCGTGCGGCGGTGGCTTCCTCCTCGTCCGTGACGACGGCGCCGCTGAACTGCGCCGAGTACAGGCGGTGGTAGGCGCCCCGGGCGGTGAGCAGCTCGTCGTGGGTGCCGTGCTCGACGATGCGTCCCGCGTCCATAACCAGGATGAGGTCGGCGTCGCGGATGGTGGACAGGCGGTGGGCGATGACGAAGCTGGTGCGGTCCGAGCGGAGCGCGGCCATGGCGTGCTGCACCAGGACCTCGGTGCGGGTGTCGACCGAGCTGGTGGCCTCGTCCAGGATGAGCAGGGACGGGTCGGCGAGGAAGGCGCGGGCGATGGTGAGCAGCTGCTTCTCCCCGGCGCTGACGTTGCTCCCCTCCTCGTCGATCACGGTGTCGTAGCCGTCGGGCAGGGTGCGGACGAACCGGTCGACGAACGTGGCCCGCGCGGCGGCCTGGATCTGCTCCTCGGTGGCCAGGGGGTTGCCGTAGGCGATGTTCTCGCGGATCGTGCCGCCGAACAGCCAGGTGTCCTGGAGCACCATGCCGATGTGCGAGCGCAGGTCGTCGCGGCGCATCGCGGTGATGTCGACGCCGTCGAGGGTGATCCGTCCCGAGTCCAGCTCGTAGAAGCGCATCACCAGGTTGACCAGGGTGGTCTTGCCCGCGCCGGTCGGGCCGACGATCGCGACCGTGTGCCCGGGTTCGGCCACCAGGGACAGGTCCTCGATGAGAGGTTGCTCCGGGTCGTAGCTGAAGGACACGTGCTCGAACTCGACGCGGCCCCGCCTGACGGTGGGAGGCACCGGGACTGCGGGGTCCGGGGCCTGCTCCTCGGCGTCGAGCAGCTCGAAGACCCGCTCGGCCGAGGCCACCCCCGACTGCAGCAGGTTGGCCATCGAGGCGACCTGGGTGAGCGGCTGGGTGAACTGCCGCGAGTACTGGATGAACGCCTGCACGTCGCCCAGGCTCATCGACCCGGTGGCGACCCGCAGGCCGCCGACGACGGCGATGGCGACGTAGTTGAGGTTCCCGATGAACATCATCGTCGGCATGATGATCCCGGAGACGAACTGGGCGCCGAAGCTGGCCTTGAACAGCTCCTCGTTCCGCTGCCTGAAGACCTCCTCGACCTCGGGGCGGCGGCCGAACACCTTCACCAGCTCGTGACCGGTGAACGCCTCCTCGATGTGGGCGTTCAGGGTGCCGGTGTGGGCCCACTGCGCGACGAAGTGCTTCTGCGAGCGCTTCGCGATCCGCGCGGTGACGACCATCGACAGCGGGATGGTGACCAGCGCGATCAGCGCGAGCAGCGGCGAGATGACGAACATCATCGCCAGCACGCCGATCACGGTCAGCGCCGAGGTGAGCAGCTGGCTCATCGTCTGCTGCAGGCTCTGGGACACGTTGTCGATGTCGTTGGTGACCCGGCTGAGCAGCTCGCCGCGCGGCTGGCCGTCGAAGAACCGCAGGGGGAGCCGGTTCAGCTTGTTCTCGACGTCCTCGCGCAGCCGGAACACGGTGCGCTGCACCACGTCGTTGAGCACGTAACCCTGGATCCAGGCGAAGGCCGACGCCGCCACGTAGATCCCCAGGACCCACAGCAGGACCGTGCCCAGCGCGCCGAAGTCGATGCCCCGGCCCGGTACGAGGTCCAGTCCCGAGAGCAGGTTGGCGAAGTTGTCGTTGCCCGACGCGCGGGCGGCGGCGATGGCCTGCTCCCGGGTCGTGCCGGCGGGCAGCTGCTTGCCGATCACCCCGGTGAAGATGATGTCCGTCGCGTGGCCGAGGATCCTCGGTCCGATGACGTTCAGCACCACGCTGGCCACGGCGAGGGCGACGACGGCGAGGAGTTTCGGGCGGTCGGGGTTCATGCGCCGCATCAGCCGCCGCGCGGACGGCCCGAAGTTCATCGACTTCTCCGCGGGCATCCCGGCCATCGCCATGGGGCCGCGGCCTCCCATGACCGGGGGGCCCGGGGGGCCTGGGGGGCGCTGTCGCGTGGTCGTCATGGGCCGGTCGCTCATGCTGCGGTCTCCGCGGCTAGTTGGGACTCGACGATCTCCACGTACGTCGGGCAGGAATCCAGCAGCTCGTCGTGGGTTCCCAGGCCGACGATCACGCCGTCGTCCAGGACGATGATCTGGTCGGCGTCGGCGATGGTGGAGACCCGCTGGCCGACGATGATGACGGCGGCCTCGGCGGTGTGCGGGCGCAGGGCGGCCCGCAGCCGCGCGTCGGTGGCCAGGTCGAGGGCCGAGAACGAGTCGTCGAACAGGTAGATCTCCGGCTTGCTGACCAGCGCCCTGGCGATGGCGAGCCGCTGCCGCTGCCCGCCGGACACGTTCGTGCCGCCCTGCGCGATGGGCGCCTCCAGGCCCTCGGGCATCGCCTCGACGAAGTCGCGGGCCTGGGCGACCTCCAGCGCCTCCCACAGCTCCGCGTCGCTCGCGTCCGGGTTGCCGTACCGCAGGTTGCTCGCGACGGTGCCGCTGAACAGGTACGGCTTCTGCGGCACCAGGCCGATGCGCGTCCAGAGCGTCTGGGGGTCGAGGTCGCGGATGTCGACGCCGTCGACCGTCACCGTGCCGGAGGTGGCGTCGAACAGCCGGGGCACCAGGGAGATCAGCGTCGTCTTGCCGGAGCCCGTGCTGCCGATGACGGCGGTGGTCCGTCCCGCGGTCGCGCGGAAGGAGATGCCGGACAGCACAGGTGCCGCCGCGCCCGGATAGCGGAACTCGACGTCGCGCATCTCCAGCTCGGCGTGCCCGCTCACCTGCCGTACCGGATCGAGGGGTGGCGTCACCGACGACTCGGTGTCGAGCACCTCGGCGATGCGCTCGGCGCAGACCGCGGCGCGCGGGATCATCATCGAGATGAAGGTGGCCATCATCATCGACATGAGGATCTGCATCAGGTACATGAGGAACGCGGTGAGGGCGCCGACCTGCATCTCGCCGCTGTCCACCCGCGCGGCGCCGAACCAGAGCACGGCGATGCTGGAGACGTTGAGGATCAGCATCACGGTCGGGAAGATGAGCGCGGTCAGCCGTCCGACGCGCAGCGACGTGTCGGTCAGCGCCTGGTTGGCCCCGGCGAACCTGCGGGTCTCCTCGCGCTCCCGTACGAAGGCGCGCACGACGCGGATGCCGGTGAGCTGCTCGCGCAGCACCCGGTTGACCAGGTCGATGCGGTCCTGCATCGCGCGGAACTGGGGGACCATGCGGCTGATGATCAGGCCGATCGACACCAGCAGGGCGGGGACGCAGACCAGCATGAGCCAGGACAGCCCGAGGTCCTGGCGCAGCGCCATGATGATGCCGCCGACGCCCATGATCGGCGCGGCGACCAGCATCGTGCAGGTCATCACGACGAGCATCTGGACCTGCTGCACGTCGTTGGTGCCGCGGGTGATCAGCGAGGGGGCCCCGAAGTGGGAGACCTCCCTCGCGGAGAACCCGCCGACCTGGTGGAAGACGGCCGAGCGGACGTCGCGGCCGAACCCCATGGCCGCGAGGGAGCCGTAGTAGACCGCGGCGACCGAGCAGGCGATCTGCACGAGGGATACGAGCAGCATCCAGCCGCCCGCCGACAGGATGTAGCCGGTGTCGCCGGTGGCGACGCCCCGGTCGATGATGTCGGCGTTCAGACTGGGCAGGTACAGGGAGGCGATGGTGCCGACCAGTTGCAGTACCACCACGGCGGTCAGCGCCCACGAGTAGGGGCGCAGGTACGTGCGGAGCAGGCGGGTCAGCATGACGACTCTTCACGGGGGACGGCCGGGCGAGGGGCGCCATGCCGGGGATCCGGCCGTCGACCGGTCTCGTCCGTCGCCCCGGTAACCGGGATCATGGGGATTTCCTCCAGGGGTGTTGGCATCAGCCTGCGATGTGAACCTTGGTTGAGGTCAAGGAGGACACCGGGGCCGGGGGGATGGGGCGGGGGGCGTCGAGGTCAGGGGAGTCGTTCGGGGGCGCCGGGGCGCAGGCGTACGCCGTCGAGCAGCATGGAGACGATCTCCGAGGCGGCCATCGGGTCGTCCTGGACGAGCCGGGGATGGCTGCACGCGAAGGTCAGCAGGTGCAACCGGCGCGCGGCCTCGTGCGGTTCGAGCCGCAGCCGCTCGCGGGCGGGTTCGATCAGGTCGGTGAGCACCTGCCCGACGAGGGCGCTCTCCTCGACGAGGTTCCGGTGGCTGCGACTCGCCTCGACGGCTTTCAGCCCTATCGCGTCCACCAGGCGGAAGATGCGCGCGGTGCGCCGCTGCAGGATCTCGACCGCCGCGACGAGCCGGACGTCCAGGGGGGCCGTACGGTCGACGGCCTCCAGCTCGCCCAGCATCGGGGAGTAGTCGCAGGCGCTGGCCACGGCCGCGTTCACGAGCTCGTCCTTGGTGCTGAAGACCCGGAAGATCGTCCCCTCGGCCACGCCGGCGGCCTGCGCGATCTGCCGGGTGCTCACGTCGGGCCCCTCGGCGAGCACGAGCGCAAGGGTGGAGGCGACGAGCGCCGCGCGCCGCTCGTCGGGGGGGAGGGGGGTTGCCCGCTGTGAGGTCGAGGTCACGTCGGGCATCCTAGCGGAGGAGTGAGTGAGCCGCTCACTCATTTAAATCGGTCCAGGAGTACGGTCCTAAGGGTCCCGGTCCTGAGGGTCCCGGTCCTGAGGGTTCTGATTCCGAGGGGGTCCTGTGGAGTCGGTCGTGCGGGGTCGGTCGTGCGGGTCCGCGGGTTCGGTGGTGGGGTCCTGAGAGGTGTCGGTCGTGCGGTTCCGAAGGGCTGGTCGTGGGGTTCGCGGAGTCGTCGGTCCGGGGTCGGGAGGTGTGTCTGGGGTCCCTGTGGAAGAAGTGATCTTTTCTGGGGAAGTTCGAGTTCTTTTTCCGGCAAATGTAGGAAAAAGCAGCTAGAAAGCCCATCTTTCACCCGATGCGCCGGGCTTCGTCTGAGATCTAACGTCGTGTGGCAGACACCATGACGTCATCGCGACAGCCGTCTGCCTGTCGGCCAGGAGACCACCTGATGCCCCGTGCTCTCGCCCATCGCCCCTGGGTACCCGCCGTCACCGAGGATCGCGTCCAGTCCGTCCTGAAGGCCGTGACGGACCAGACCGCCTCCTCGGTACAGAACGAGATCGAAAGGCTGGTGGCCGACAACCACCGCATCCACGACATAGAGTCGGTCAACCTGAATCCGGCCACGAACATCATGAACCCGAGGGCCGAGGCCCTGCTCTCGGCCAACCTCGGGTCGCGGCCGTCGCTGGGCTACGCGGGTGAGAAGTACGAGATGGGCCTGGAGGCGATCGAGCAGATCGAGATCGTCGCCGCCGAGCTGGCCGCGGAGGTGTTCGGCGCGGGCTACGCCGAGGTGCGCGTCGGCTCCGGGGCACTCGCGAACCTCTACACGTTCATGGCCGTCTGCGAGCCCGGCGACACGATCATCGCCCCTCCGGCGAGCATCGGCGGCCACGTCACCCACCACCGGCCGGGCGCGGCCGGCCTGTACGGGCTGCGGACCGTTCCCGCGCCCGTCACGCCCGACGGCTACACGGTGGACGTCGACGCCCTGCGAGAGCTCGCCGTGCGGGTACGGCCGAAGCTGATCACCATCGGCGGCAGCCTCAACCTGTTCCACCACCCCGTGGCGCGGATCCGCGAGATCGCCGACTCGGTCGGCGCCCGCGTGCTCTTCGACGCCGCCCACCTGTGCGGGATGATCGCCGGGAAGGTCTGGCCGCAGCCGCTCGACGAGGGCGCCCACCTGATCACCATGAGCACGTACAAGAGCCTGGGCGGCCCCGCGGGCGGGCTCGTCGTGACCGACGACGCCGAGCTGGCCCAGCGGCTCGACGCGATCGCCTACCCGGGGCTGACCGCGAACTTCGACGCGGGCAAGACCGCGGCGCTCGCCATGACGATGCTCGACTGGAAGGCCGCGGGACCCGCCTACGCGCGGGCGATGGTCTCCACCGCGCGGCGGCTGGCCGACGAACTGCTCGCCCTCGGGGTCCCGGTCTTCGCCGCCGAGCGCGGGTGCACCCGCTCCCACCAGTTCGCCGTCCTGGCCCACCGCTACGGCGGCGGCCAGCGGGCCGCCCGGCGGCTGCGCGAGGCCAACCTCCTCGCCTGCGGCATCGGCCTGCCGTCGGAGGCGGTCGAGGGGGACGCGAACGGCCTGCGCGTCGGTACGCCGGAGCTCGTCAGGCTGGGGATGACCGAGGCGGACATGCCGGAGCTGGCCGCGTTCATCGCCCGGGGCCTGGACGAGAACGTCGACCCGGGCACCGTGGCGCCGGAGGTCACCGAGTGGCGGAGCCGCTTCTCCGGGGTGCGCTTCACGGTGGACAACCCCTCCTGAGAGGGGCTTGGCCGGTCATGCTCCCGGCGTGGCGGGCCCCGTCTTGAAAGGGCGGCTCCGAGATGGCGGCGCGGCTGACGGTCGGCCGCTTCGGCCCGCCCGCTTCCGGGCCGGGCCGCTTCCGGATCGGCCGCTTCGGCCCGCCCGGGGAGCGGGTACTCCGGTGACGTGCCCGGAGTCCCCGGCCCGACGGCCCGCCGGACATCGCCGAACGGGACGAGGGTGTCGAGGATCGGTTCGTACCACCGACCTGGACACCCTCGTGACCACAGCCCGCCTGGGGGGCGACGACAGGACCGGTGCGCCGATCACCCGGTCACCGGCCGTCCACGATCGTCGACACGCTTCGGAACCTCTCGTCTAGAAGGGGATGCCGGGCCAGTAGTGGTGATGACCGGGCGAGACGTGGTGATGGTGATGGCCGGGCGAGACGTGGTGATGGTGATGGCCGGGCGAGAAATCGTAGTGCTGGTGGTGGCCGCCGGGGGACGGATCACTCAGGAGTACGGACGCCGAAGCGGCCTCCTGGGGTGTCGCGTTTGCCCCGGCGGGCTGAACCGACATCGCCATGGCGACGATGAGGCCGGAAGCCACCAATGTGCCGGCGGTGAGAGCGTGCTTGAACATGTCACTCCATCTCTGATGTTTCAGCCCGGCATGCCGTCTGGGCCTGCAGGGCGCCAATCCGGTTTCCGGAAATATGTGGAATCGACGTCACACAAAACGCTAGTTCAGAGAGATCCGGACGTTCACCCTGAACAAGACAAAGCCTTGGTCCGGGATCGCCGTCCATAGAGAAAGGCCGGGGTTACGCCGGAGCGCGAATTACAGGTCCGGCCCCGGCAGCAAATTTCGCCTCAAATCACGATATTTGGGAAAATGGCAATTGAATGGCCCGGGCCGCATAAGGCCACTCTCCAGCGAGGCCGTCGTCCCCTCTCAGGGGAACCCTTTCCGGAAGGCCCGCCCGAGAGAGTGCTGTTCCGGAGGGCACAGCCCCTCGGCCGCTCGGCCGCCGGCGCCGTTCGGGTGGGCGCGTACGCCTGGAGGGCGGTCCCGTCCGGAGGAGCTCCCGGCCGGTCATGGGGTTCCTTTCCCCATCCGTGCCCCGGTCCCCGTGTTAACGGTGTGGAAGCCGGGGTAGGGCGGGCCGTGCGCCCGCCGCCGCGCGTACTCCCGCCGGTGGCCGGTTCGTGTCCGGGGCGTGGCCAGTACCGGCCCGGCATGAGAGGAGAGCACGATGGCCGACGAATCGGATCTGATCCTCGACCTGGTGTGGCAGGAGTTCCACGAGGTCGTGAACATGACGTCGGAGGAGCTGAGAGCCTTCCTGCTGGCTTCGGCCTCGGCGAACGGGGGTGACGCGGCGAGCCCCGAGGCGGCCATGCCGCCGCTCGGGCGCCAGGTGCTCCAGGTTCTCGGCAAGCGGAAGGCCGACCTGACCGCCGACGACGTCGAGACGATGCGGCAGGCCGTCGACCGTGTCGAGGACACGCTGGCCGAGGGAGCGGTCGACGAGGACGACGACGACCGGCGGCGGGCACTGCTGGAGGTCGGGCACAACCCGCTCCGGCCGTCACGGCTGGGGGGCTGACCCCGGGACGCGACCGGGAGCCGGTGGCCGCCGGCCGGAGGAGCGGTGGCCGTTACGGAGAGGCGGAGGGGCGGTGGCCGCAGGCCCGTCCTAGGCGTCGCGTGCGGACCAGCGGGACAGCAGTTCGGCCTCCCTGGCCGGAGTGATGGCCGCGCCCGTCGAGAAGGACGACTCCGCCTCGCGGACCTCGCGGATCGACTGACCCAGGGGCCGCGGGTCGAGTCCCGCGGCGCGGGCGGCGGCGGGGTCGGCGGTGTTGGCCGACATCCACGGATCGCCCTCGGACCACAGGGGCAGCGACCGGCCGGTCTCGCCCTCGGCGAGCAGGAAGTCCTGGCCGACCCAGGTCAGGGTGGTTCCGGGCGGTCCGACCTCGGCCGCGATCGCCTCCAGCATGTCGCCGAAGGAGAACGGCGGGGCGGGGCTGACCGTGTGGAAGGTGCCCGGACGTGTCTCCTCGACCATGGAGACGATCCAGGCGGCCAGGTCACGGGCGTCGATGACCTGGATGGGGTCGCCGGGGTCGCCGGGCGCGAGGACCTCGCCGCCCCGCGCGATCCGGTTGACCCAGTAGGTGAAGCGGCCGGTGTGGTCGTGCGGGCCGATGACGTACGTGGGCCGCACGATCAGCGTCGGGAACCCGAACGCCTCGGCCGCGGCCCGCTCGCACAGCACCTTCAGCGCCCCGTACGTCTCGCCCGTCACCTCCCCGGGGACCGGCCCGTCGAGCTCCGCCAGCGGTGAGTCCTCGGTGAAGCCCCGCTTCTCGGGTGTCCGGTAGACCGCGGTGCTGGAGATGAAGGCGTACTGGCCGGTGGAGAGCGCGCCGGAGAGCGAGGTCACCTGTGACGGGAAGTAGGCGCTGACGTCGATCGTCGCGTCCCACTGCCGGTCGTGCAGGACGGACAGGTCGGCGTCGCGGTCGGCCGTCAGGTGCTCGGCCTCGGGGAACAGTCCGGGGCCGGACCGGCCGCGGTGCAGCAGGGAGACCTCGTGCCCGGCCGCGAGCGCGGCCCCGGTGATGTGCCGGCCGACGAACCGGGTGCCGCCGACGATCAGGATTCGCATACCCGCCATTTTTACCAACCGGGCACGGCATCCGCGTCGCGGTGCGCACTCTTCGGTCCCATCCGCGTCGCGGTGCGCACTCTGCACTCCCATTCGCGTCGCGGCGCGGCTTCTAGGTCCCGTGCCGCCGCGTCGTTCGAGCGGGCGGTTCTCGTGAGCGGTCAGTGGCCGCCGAACCAGCCGGGGACGTCGAGGCGGAAGACCCCCTGGGGGGTCACGGCGCGCAGGTCGGACTCCAGGGCGCGCAGGCGGTCCTCGCCGAGGGTCCTCGCCCAGCCCGCGCGCAGGTCCTCGAAGATGCGCGCCGACCGGACGAGGCTGTCGACGCCCCGCTCGGTGAGCCGCACGATCTTGCGGCGGGCGTCGCCGGGGTCGGAGCCGCGCTCGACGTAGCCCAGCTGTTCCAGGGTGTCGACCGTCTTGCCCGCCGCCTGCTTGGAGACGCCCAGCCGCCGTCCGAGTTCCACGGCCGTGGTGCCCTCGGGGCCGATCGCCTGCAGGACGAAGCCGTGCATCGGCCGCATGTCGGGGTGCCCCTGGCGGGCGAGTTCCGCGTGGAGCTCGTCGATGAGCACCCGGAAGCCGAGGAAGAGCCGGAGCGGGAGCTCGAAGCCCGGAGGGTCGGCCGTCACGATCGCCTCCCGGCTCGCCGTTTCGACAATGGTGTTGTCGAGCTTAGGGACTGCCGCCGTACGTTGTCATCCGAGAAGCGAAGGGAACAGGGCTCTCACCGCGAGCGCCCGTCGGGGCGGCGCTGGTCCTGGAGCCACTTGTCGGTCTGGCGGGTCGCGTTGGGCGCGCTGGGGGTGCCGGGCGAGCGGCGGGTGGCGCGGGTCTCGGTCACGGTGAAGTCGGCTACCACGTGCCGGTTGTGCAGCAGGAAGCCGACGACGCCCGCGATCGCCTGCACGCTGTCGCCCGCGCGGGCACGGCCGGTGAGGAGGTAGACCAGCGGCGTGGACGGCTGGTCGAGGGCGAAATGGCGGCCGTGGTGGTGCGCGTCCTGGAGCGTCCTGATCGGGATCGGCCGCGAGGTGGTGAACCACGCGGCGACCTCCCAGAAGGGATTCGACGTGTCGGGGTCGCTGGACTCCTCGTAGCAGGTCGTGCAACCCCGGCGAGCGTCCTGCCCGTGGGGGCACGCCCAGGCGGCGAGGTCGTGCGGCATGCTGCGCTCGGACATGAGCTGACCGTACCTTCCCGTACCGGGAGACCGGCGCTTCCCCCGCTCCCGCGCGCCGGGCGCCGTGTTCTCCCTGTGCTCTCCGTGTGCCTTCCCTGCGCTTTCCCCGTGCTCTCCTCATGGTTTCAGTACGTTTCCACCCGGTGTCCCGGTTGGCGCGCGGTGCCGGTGCCCTCCCTGCCCTCATACGCCGGACGCAGTGCTCCCACCGGTGCTCCCACCGGTGTTCCGGCCGGTTCGTGGTGGGGGCCGTCACCCCTTTCCTGCTGCCGGAAGTGGCCAGTGGACCTCGATGGAGTCGCGGATTCCCGTGGGATACCTTCCTTCCTGTTCTGCGCACACTGGGGTGCGCATCCGATGGTTTCTGTGGATTCATCGTGAGCGCGCCGCGCCCCCTCGCCCCGGCGCCGCGCTGTCCCGGCGTACCCGTGGAGACATCGTCACAGGGGGATGAGGCCATGTCCGTCGCCGATCTGTCCGACGCCAGGCGGGATCTGCTCAGGCGCAGGCTCCGTGGCGAGGCCGCCGACACCGAACGCCCCGAGATCCCGCGCAGGCCCGAGGGCACGCCTCCCCCGCTCTCCCCGGTCCAGGAGCCCCTGTGGTTCATGGAGCACTTCAACCCGGGGACCTCCACGTACACCATCCCGGTCGCGGTGCGGCTGCGCGGGCCGCTCGACGTCGACCGGCTGCGCGACCTGCTGGGCGCGCTGACGGACCGGCACGAGAGCCTGCGCCACCGCTTCCCCGCCACGGAGGACGGGCGGCCCGCGGTCCACGTCGTTCCCGCCGCGCCGGTGCCGCTGCGCCTGGCCGAGGCCGCCACGGACGCCGAGGCCGCCGAGCTGATCGGCGCGGAGAGCGCCGAGCCGCTGGACCTGGCCGAGGGGCCGCTGCTGCGCGCCACCCTGATCAGGATCACCGACGACGAGCACGTCCTGGCGTTGTTCGTCCACCACATCGCCGCAGACGGGCAGTCGACCCAGCTGCTCTTCGCCGACCTCCTCGCGCTGTACCGAGGAGAGGCCCCCGCCGCGCCCGCCGTCCGGTACGGGGACTTCGCGCTCTGGCAGCGCGAGCGGTCGTTCGAGCGCGAGCTGGCCTTCTGGCGCGGGGAACTGGCCGGGCTGCCCCGCGCCGAGCTGCCCTCGGACCGGCCGCGCCCGCCCCGGCTCACCTTCGACGGCGCCTCCCACGTCCACCGGCTCGACCCCGAACTGGTCACCGCGCTGACCGGGCTGGGCGCGGAGCGCGGCGCGACCCGCTTCATGACCCTGCTCGCCGCCTTCCAGGTGCTGCTCGCCCGCTACTGCGGCCGGGACGACCTCGCCGTCGGCACGCCGGTCGCCGGGCGGACCAGGGACGGGCTGGACGACGTGGTCGGCATGTTCGTCAACACCCTCGTGCTCCGCGCCCGCCTCGACGGCGACCCCGGCTTCGCCGACCTCGTCACCCGGACCCGCGACGTGGTCGTCGACGCCCTCGACCACCAGGAACTGCCCTTCACGCGGCTGGTCGACGCGCTCGACGTGCCCCGCGACCCGAGCAGGCAGCCGCTGGCCGACGCGCTCTTCTCCATGCACGACTTCTCCGTCCCCGCGAACGCCGCCGGTGACCTGGCGGCCGAGGACTTCACGATGGCGCCGGGCTCGGCGCGCTACGACATCGAGCTCTACCTGGTCCCGGCCGCCGACGGCGGCATGACCGCCACCTTCACCTACCGGACCGCGCTGTTCGACGCCGTGACCGTCGAGCGCATGGCCGGGCACCTGGAGAACCTGCTCAGGGACGCCGTCGCCCGCCCCGGCGTCCCGGTGAGCGAGCTGGAACCGCTCGGGGAGGCCGAGCGCCGCCTCCTCACCGAGGAGTGGAACGCCACGGCGGCCGACTTCCCCTCCGGCGCGACGCTGCACGGCCTCGTCGAGGCCCAGGTGGCGCGGACCCCCGACGCGCCCGCCGTCACCTTCGGGGGCGAGTCGCTGACCTACCGGGAGCTCGACGAGCGGGCCGCCGGGGTGGCCCGCGTGCTGCGCGGCTCGGGGGCGGGGCCGGGGGCGCTGGTCGCGGTCTGCGCGGAGCGGTCGGCGGAGCTGGTGACCGGGCTGCTGGGCGTGCTCAAGACGGGCGCGGCCTACGTGCCGCTCGACCCCGACTACCCCGCCGACCGGCTCGCCTTCATGCTCTCGGACGCGGGCGCCGCCGTGGTGCTGACCCAGCGGCACCTGGCGGACCGGCTGTCCGGGCACGGCGCCACCGTCCTGGCCCTGGACGATCCCGCTGTATGGGCCGTTTCCGAGGATGTTCAAGGAAGCGCGGGCGAGCCGGGGACGGCCGCGTACATGATCTACACCTCCGGTTCGACGGGCAGGCCGAAGGGGGTGCCGAACAGCCATCGCGGCATCGTCAACCGTCTCGACTGGATGCAGAAGCGCTACGGCCTCACGTCGGACGACGTCGTCCTGCAGAAGACGCCCGCCGGGTTCGACGTGTCGGTCTGGGAGTTCTTCTGGCCGCTCATGACGGGCGCCAGGATGGTGCTGGCCGAGCCCGGCGGGCACCGCGACCCGGCCTACCTGCGCGAACTGGTCGCCTCGGAGGGCGTCACCACGACGCACTTCGTCCCCTCGATGCTCGGGATCTTCCTGGCGGAGGACGGTGTGGGGGACCTGACCTCGCTGCGGCGCGTCATCTGCAGCGGGGAGGAACTCCCGGTCGACCTGGCGCTGCGCTGCCTCGCGACCCTGCCGGGCGCCGAGCTGCACAACCTCTACGGTCCCACCGAGGCCGCGATCGACGTCTCCTCCTGGCACTGCACCGCCGAGGCGCTCGCGGGCCGGACGAGCGTGCCGATCGGCGCGCCGATCCAGAACATCACGCTGCACGTGCTCGGCCCGCACCGCCGCCCGGTCCCGGTGGGCGTACCCGGTGAGCTGCACATCGGCGGGGTCGGCGTCGCCCTCGGCTACCACCGGCGGCCCGAGCTCACCGCCGAGCGGTTCCTCGCCCTCGGCGACGACCGCGTCTACCGGACCGGCGACGCGGCCCGGTGGCTGCCCGACGGCACGATCGAGTTCCTGGGCCGCCTCGACGACCAGGTCAAGCTGCACGGCCTGCGGATCGAGCTGGGGGAGATCGAGGTGGCGCTGCGGGAGCGCGCGGGGGTGCGCGACGCCGCGGTGATCGTCAGGGAGGACGTGCCCGGGGACCGGCGGCTCGTCGCGTACCTCGTCGCGGACGAGCCGCCGGAGAGCGCCCGGGTGCGGGCCGCCCTCGGCGGCACCCTGCCCGACCACATGGTCCCCTCGATGTTCGTCACCCTGGACGCGCTGCCGCTCACACCGAACGGCAAGCTGGACCGCAGGGCCCTGCCCGCCCCCGAGAGCCCCGGCGCCGCCGAGTACGTCGAGCCGGAGAACGACGCCGAGCGGGCGATCGCCGCCGTCTGGGAGCAGGTGCTCTCGGTGGAGCGCGTCGGCGCGCACGACGACTTCTTCGACCTGGGAGGCAACTCCCTGCTGGCGATCCAGGTCGTGGCCAAGCTGCGCAGGGCCCTGCCCGACGGCAGCCCGCAGGTCGGCCTGGTGGACCTGTTCTCCTTCCGTACGGTACGGGAGCTGGCCGGGTTCGTCGGCGGCCCCGGCGGCGGGGGCGCGCGCCCGCTGCTCCAGCGGCTCACTCCGCGTCGTACGGTGACGCGCAGCTACGTCTGCGTCCCGTACGGCTCGGGCAGCGCGATCGTCTACCAGCCGCTCGCCGACGCGCTCCCCGAGGACCAGGCGCTCTACGCGGTCGCCATCCCGGGCAACGACGTCGGGCTGGACGAGGAGCCCGAGGAGTTCGACGAGGTCGCCAGGCGCTGCACCGAGGAGATCCTGCGGACCGTCGAGGGCCCGGTGGTGATCTACGGCCACTGCGGGGTCGGCGCGGGCCTCGCCACCGAACTGGCCAGGCGTGTGGAGGCGGCGGGACGCGAGGTCGAGGCCGTCTACATCGGGGCCATCTTCCCCTTCGCCCGTCCCCGGGGGCTGATGCGCACCCTGTCGCGCGTCGGGGAGTTCGAGAGCCTGCGCCGCAGCCAGGGCGACATCAACTGGCTCAAGGCCCGGGGCGTCGACCTGGAGGAGCTCGACCCGGGGGTGGCCGACCGGATCATCCGCACGATGCGCCACGACGGCAAGGCGGCCGAGAAGTACTTCACCGACCTGTTCGACACCCCCGACCGCGTCCGGCTGCGCGCCCCGGTCGTCTCGGTGATCGGCGAGCGCGACCCGGCGACCGACTTCTACGAGGAGCGGTTCAGGGAGTGGCACTTCATCGCCGACACGGCCGCCCTGGTCGTCCTCGACGAGGGCGGGCACTTCTTCCTGCGCTACCGGGCCGAGGAGCTGGCCGGGATCCTGCAGGTCCACGACCGGCTGGACGCGCCCCCGGAACGCGGGCCCGACGACACCTGGTGGGTCCACGGGGTCGCCAGGACGTCGGAGGCGAAGCCTGAGAAGGAGACCATACAGCCCAGCATGGGGCGTTTCCTCACCTTCTCCGCGGGCCAGCAGATATCCATGATCGGCTCCGCGCTCGTCGGGTGGGCGCTGCCGCTCACGGTGCTGGTCGACTCGGGCTCGGTGACGCAGTTCTCGATCCTGGCCGTGCTCAACCTCGCCGGACTGCTGATCTCACCGCTGGCCGGGGCGATCGTGGACCGGGGCGACCGGCGCCGGGTGATCCTGCTGGCCGACTGCGCCTCGGCCGCCATCCAGGCGGTGCTCGCCGGGATCATCATGTTCGGCGAGCTCCAGCTCTGGCAGATCTATCTGCTGGTCATCTCGCTGTCGGTCGCGAGCAGCTTCCAGCGGCTGGCCTACAACTCCGCGGTCCCGCAGCTCGTCCCCAAGCACTACCTCGGCCACGCGATCGGGGTCACCCAGATGGCGGGCGGCGTGGCGCAGCTGGTCGTCCCGCTGATCGCCGCCGGTCTGCTCGCCTGGATCGGGCTGGGCGGCATCGTCGCCATCGACGTGATCAGCTACGTCTTCGCGATCGCCGTCGTGCTCCTCGTCCGCTTCCCCGACACGCTGCCGTGGCGGCCGAGGGAGCCGCTGACCACCGAGATCGCGAAGGGGTTCGGCTACACCTGGAACGAGCGGGGCCTGCGCTCGATGCTCGTCTTCTTCGCGGTGCTCAACATCTTCCTGTCGCCGCTCCTGCTGCTGGTGTCGCCGCTGGTGCTCTCCTTCGCGACCCTCGCCGACGTGAGCCGCGTCTCGGTGGTGAGCGGCCTGGGCGTGCTGCTCGGCGGGCTCACCATGGCGCTGTGGGGCGGGCCGCCCAAGCGGCGCTTCCGGGGGGTCCTGGTCGCGACGCTGGCCATGGCCGTGGGGAGCGTGGTCGTCGGCGTCAGCCCGTCCCTGGTGACGATCGGGATCGGCGCGTTCGCGCTCACCTTCTTCCTCACGGTCATGAACTCGATCTACACCACGATCGTCCAGATCAAGGTGCCGTACCGCTACCACGGCCGGGTCTTCGCGCTCAACACCCTGGTCGCCTGGTCGACCCTGCCGGTCGGGATGGGGCTGGTGGCCCCGCTGGGCACCGCCCTGCTCGACCCGCTGCTCGTCCCCGGCGGCCCGCTCGCCTCGACGGTCGGCGCGGTGATCGGGGTGGGGCCCGGCCGGGGCATCGGGCTGCTCTACCTGGTCTGCGCCCTCGGGATGGCGCTGGTCGTCGCCGGATCGCTGCGGGTCAGGAGGCTGGTGCGGCTCGACACCGAGATGCCCGACGCCGTCCCCGACGACCAGGTGGGACTGGAGGCGATCGAGGCCCGCCGGGCCGGCGCGAACGCCTGACCGTCCCCGCGAGGGTTTCGTGTCTGACGAGCGGGTTTCCCGAGGTGCGCGCCCGAGCGCGCTTCCGGGGCGATCCGGTCACCGAGTGGCCGGTCGTCCGGGAGGGTTACCGGGAGCGGCGCCGGGCGGGTCAGTGGAGCGGGGCAGGGGCGGGGCAGGAGCAGGTCGGGGGCGGGCCGGGGCGGGAGCGGGTCAGGGGCGGTCGCGGTAGGCGTTCAGGCCGCCGAGGTCCTTGTTGGCGATGAACACCGCGGCCACGAAGAGGGCCTCCTCCGCGTGCGTGGTGCAGGCCCACGCCGAGTCGCCCCAGCCGTCAGCGATCTTGAGTTCGGCGGGTTCGGCGCACTGCCGCCCCGAGCCGCCGAGCTGGCACAGTGCCGGGCGGCCCGTCCCGCGTTCCTCGGCGGCGACCTGGCGCAGCCGCTCGGCGAGCGCGGTGGCCACGGTGCCGCGCTCGTCGGCGTCCTCGCGCAGCCGCCGCTCGGCGCGCGTGGCGTGGACGGTCTCCAGGCGCAGGTCCAGGTGCCGGGCGACCAGCGCGGCGAGCCCGGTCAGCACCGCCCTCTGCGTGGTGGTGACCTCGCGCGGGCGCCGGTCGGCGACGTCCACGGTGCCCAGCCGATCTCCCCCGGCGGCGACGATCGGGGCGGCCGCGTAGAACCGCAGCCCCGGCTCCCCGCGGACCAGCGGGTGGTCCACGGTACGCGGGTCGAGTGCGGTGTCCTCCACGACGTACGGGCCGTCCGACAGCGCCGCCGAGACACACAGGCCTGGCTCGACGCCGACCTGTTCCACCCCGTCCAGCCCGTGGGCGGCGGCGAACCACACCCGGTCGGTGTCGACGATGCTGACCGTGGCGATGGGGGCGTCGAACACGGTCGCGGCCAGTAGGGCGATCTCCTCGAAGGTTCCGTCGGAGGAGGCTTCGAGGATCTCGTACCACCTCGGAGCGTCAGGCCGTCCGGTCTCGGCGTCGCCGTCGGGAGCCGGCCGCTCGGTTCCGGGGCTGTCCGCGTCGGCCGGTTCTTCGGTGCTGGTGCCGGTGCCGGTTTCTGTACCGGTGCCGGTGCTGTCCGGGTGAGCCGGTCGCGCGGGCTCCGCTTCGTCTCCGGGGGCGGGCGCGACCGGGGACGGTCCGTCGTTCGCGACGGCGGGTGGGTCGGCGGGCGCCGACACGGGTGGAGAGGCAGACACCAGGACCGCTTCCGGTAGGGGACGGGCGGGAACCGCGGGACGTCGAGGCTCTTCACGAGTGACCGTAAACGTTCATGCCAAACATCTCGAATCGATGTCCTGCTCCACCGGTGCGGGTTCGTCCGGAGGTGGACCCGGTTCCGGGATAGGTGATCGTTTGAGCGGGGCCCATTCAGGACGGCAGGGGTACCTCCGGGGCCACCGGAACAGCGGCATGTTTTGTCGTCTTCGCAGTTCACCGGGAGGAAGCAGCGATCTTGAGGGCGTTTCGAGGACTCCGGGGCGGGCATCGGACGGTCTGAGGGTCATCGAACGGGGGGACGCATGACGCGCGGGTTCGACGCGTCCGCTCACTGCGGGCGGCGCATCGCCGACGTCCACGACGACGGCGTCACGGTGGAGGATCCCCCTGAGAGCGTGAGCGGGCTCCCGGCGGTTCCGGGGCTCCCGTCCCCGGCGACTCCCGGTTCTCCGGCAGCCCTGAATTCTCCGACGGTCTCGCCGTCTCCGCCGTCTCCGTCTTTCCTGCCGTCCTCGGTGCCTTCGCCGTCCCCGAGGTCTCCGTCGCCCCCGTCGTCCGCGCGACCCTCCCCGTCCCCGTCATCCCCGTCGCGCTCGAAGAGGAACCTCCCGGGCCCGCAGGGTTCGCGGGCTCCCGGTGACGCTCCCGCGCTGCCCGCCGTGCGAGGGCCGATCACCTCCCTGCTCTTCGAACGGCTGGTGCGCCCGCCGCACCGCTTCGGTCTCCTCTCGCTCCCGCTCCTGTCGTTCCCGGCGCGGTTCGCGGGCCCGGTGCTTGAGGACGAGGACGTGCAGCTCGCCCTCTTCGTCTGTTACGAGCTGCACCATCAGGGCTTCGAGGGCGTGGACGACCGGTGGGAGTGGAACCCCTCCCTGCTGGAGGTACGGGAGATCCTGGAGGCGCGGTTCGAGGAGGGGCTGGCGCGGGCCGTACGGTATCCGCCGGGCTCGCGGCCCGAGCAGACGCGCCAGGCGCTGGCCGAGCTGGTGGCCGCCGCCGCCGTGGACGGGCCCGATCTGGCGGGGTTCCTCCGGGAGCGGGCCGGCCCGGAGCAGTTCCGCGAGTTCGCCGCGCACCGGTCGATCCACCACCTCAAGGAGACCGACCCGCGCACCTGGGCGATCCCCCGCCTGAGCGACCGTCCCAAGGCCGCGCCGGCGGGGATCCAGGCGCACGCGTACGGCGGCGGGCGGGCCGAGCGGACGCGCTCGGAGCTGTTCCGGGCCACCCTGCGCGGGCTGGGCATGGACGACTCCTACGGCGCCCATCTCGACCGGGTCCCGGCGATCACGCTGGCCGTCTCCAACGCCATGTCGCTGTTCGGGCTGCACCGGCGCCACCTCGGAGCGTCGCTGGGCCACCTGGCGGCGGTCGAGACGACCTTCTCGGCGTCCTGCCACCTGTACTCCCTGGGCCTGCGCAGGCTGGGTGGCGGCGAGGCGGTGAGGCGTTTCTACGACGAGCGGGCGCGCGCCGGCGCCACGCGCGAGCGGATCGCCGCCGACGACCTGTGCGGCGGGTTCGCGGCGCGGTACCCCTCGCGGGCCGGTGACGTCCTGTACGGGGCGGCCTGCGCCCTGACCCTGGACCGGCTCTTCGCCGAGCACGTCATGAGCCACTGGCGTCGCGGCGCCTCCTCGCTGCGGGAGGCGCGCGCGACGACGAGGTCGTGACCAGGCTTCCGGGCTCCGCCTCCCCGGACCCCGGGACCCCGCCTCCCCGGACCCCGCCTCCCGGACCCCGAAACCGAGCTCCCCGGCTCCCTGACCCCTGGCCTCGGTTCCCATCCGTCCCGGCCCCGGTTCCGGCGGCCGGTCAACGCCGACGAGAGCGGCGGGGGAGACGCGTGCCTCAGCCGCCCTGCGTCCGCAGGACCTGGCGGATCACGTCGCGCGTCCGGTCCACGATCGCCAGGGGCGGCCCGAACAGCAGGTTCATGACCATCGACTCCGTACCCGGGTGCGGGTGGGTCGGGGCCAGCGCCTCGGCCGCCTTCACCCCGGCCGCCAGCGCCCGGCGCTCGGCCACGCTCGTCCGGGCGCGCAACTGGGCGAACTCGTGGCACTCCTCGGCGCGGGCATGGGCCAGCACCGCCGCCCGCAGCACCTGGAGACGCGCGGAGAAGCCGGGGTGGCCGGTGCCCATCCCCTCCAGTTCGGCGAGCATCTGCTTCGCCTCCCTCTCCTCCGCGAGGCGTTCGCGGACCACCTCGTCCCCGTTGGGGATCGTGAGGCGCGCGTAGGGGTGCACGACCTCCTCCTCGGCGGTCTCGTGCACCGCCAGCAGCCGTACGAGACGCTCGAAGGCCTCGGCCCGCTGTGCTCCGGTGGGGGACTCCTCGACCTCGTCGAACAGATCTCTGATCATCGTGTGCTGGCGCATCAGCAGGTCCACGACGTCGTTCTCACCCATCAACTCGGGCACGGCCCGGCGGTCACCCATGAGTCCCCCTATCGTCTACCAGGTCGCCTACCCCCGCCCGGGCACCGAAACCCGGGGTTCGTCAGGGGACGCGGACGAGCGTACGACGGGAGCCGCGCCCACCGCGCGGGCCGCCGTCAGACGGCGATTCCACCCGGCCGCGCGCATGTCCTCCCCGGCTTCAAGAACCTTGTGACCCGGACACACCGTACGAGCCGCCGTCAGACGGTGATCCACTCGGTGACGACCGTCGCGTCCCCGAGACGGCAGCGGAGGCTGAACGGCCCGGCGGGAACGTCGTCGTAGATGAACCTGCCCAGGTCGTCGGCCGTGAGCGTGACCGGACGGCCGCCCAGGACCTCGACCTCAAGGTGGCGCGGCGGCATCAGCTGGCCCACCACCCGCCCGCCGGTGGCGGTCACGGTGACCTCCAGGTCGACGGTGAGCCCCGCGCCCTGGAAGGTGAGCATGCGCGGCTGCCTCTCACCCCGCACCTGCGAGGACCCGCTCAGGGAGTCGAAGACCAGCTCGGCCAGCTCCGTGTCGAGCGTGCGCAGTGTGTACGCCTCGACCGCGACCTGCATGAGATGCGAGGGAACGGGATCGAACAGCTCGACGGCGCGGCGCAGCTCCGCCTCCAGCTCGTCGTCGCTCATCGGGAACCCCGCGCTCATTGGAAACCCCGCCTGCCCAGGAGGACGCGCAGCCGTCGCAGGCAGCGCTGCCTGATCGGCCCGATGCTCCCGACGGCGATGCCGAGCGTCGCCGACACCTCCTGGTAGCTGAACGGCGGCGAGGCCGTGAGCAGGCGCAGCAACCGCTGGCAGCTCTCACCGAGCTCCTGGAAGGCCTGCCAGGTCGCCCGTGCCCGCTCCCGCTCCCTCGCGGCGTCCTCGGAGTCGATCAGCGCCTGCTCGGGGGTGCGGTCGTCGGCGACGCGGTCGAACACCTCGGGGTCGCCGCTCGGCGAGACCCGCCGGGCGGCCCTGATCACCTTGACGCACTCGTTGCGCGCCGTGCTGGCCAGCCACGCGCCGGCCTTCTCCGGTTCGCGGATCCGCGTGAGGTTCTGGGCGAGCCGGAACCAGGTCGTCTGGTAGACCTCCTGCGCGTCCGCGTCCCTCAGCCCGTGGGCGCGCACGACGGACCACACAAGAGGGCTGAGACCTTCCACCAGGGATTTCCACGCGGCGGCGTCGTCGGTGTCCACCGCGGCGCGGAAGAGGATGCCGATCGATTCTCGGTCCACGGTGACGTCCCCTTGCTTTCGGGACTGTCATCGTACGACGTAGGGCCTGTCCGCCCGCAGTGGTTTTCAGCGGGGGGCCGAAACACTTTGCACGCTCGCCGGCGTCCAGGTGGAGGGGATGAGGGCCGGTCCGGGGACGCTCTGCAGCCTGCCGACGGGGGTCTCGGCCAGCAGCCTCCCGGCGGCCTCCCGGGAACGGATCCCCTCGTGCCGCATCATGTAGTTGGCGATCATGCCGACCACCAGGGGCGTGGAGAAGGAGGTGCCGCTCCACTCCGCCAGGCCGTCGAACAGGACGCGTTCGCGGACGGCGGTCGGCGACTCCTTCATCTTCTCGGTGAGCTCGCCCCGGTGCGGGGGGAACTGGCAGGTGCAGTCGTAGTGGTGGCCGTACCGGCAGTGGTCGAAGGTGGAGTGCTGGTAGTCGTACGCGGCGGGGGTGGGGTCCACCGCGGTGAAGGCGCTCACCAGGCGCTCGCCGGGCGCGTACGTCGTCACCCACGGCCCGTGGTTGCTGAAGCAGGCGCGGGCCGTGCCGTCCCTCCTCAGCGCCCCCACCGACACGACGGCACCGGCGTACTCGGGCTGGTCGGCGTAGGCCGCGGGCCAGAACCTCACGTCGTTGCCGTTGTTGCCCGCGGCCGCCACGAGCAGCGTCTCGGGGTGGTCCATCAGCGCGTCCATGAAGCGTTCGAGCCCCAGGAGCGTCTGCGCGCACGTGCTCGGCGTCCCCGCGGACAGGCTGATGATGTCGGGCCAGCGCTCCGCCGGGAGCATCCCGCCGAGCAGCTTGTCGCCCAGGTCCTTCTCGCTGATGGCGCCCGCGTCGACGAGCGTGCCGTGCACGGTGACGTCGGTGCCGGGCGCGACGGCGCTGACCAGACCGGCGATGAAGGTGCCGTGCCCGACGTACTGCTTGAGGATGCCCTCGTCGTCGAGCTCGACCTCCTTGCCCTCGCCCTTGACGCGGTGCAGCCACGGGTGCGACATGTAGTTCTCCACCAGCCCGGTGTCGACCACGAGGACGGACACCGGCACCTCCCCCTCGGCGGAGAACTCGGCCACCCCCGGGTTCGGCGACTCGCACCGGGACACCGGCACCGGCTCGTCGCCGGGGCAGCAGTTCACCGCGATGGACACGATGTGGTTCCTGGAGGCCATGCGACGCCCGTCGTTGTCACGCTCCAGGTCCTCGACGGCCCTCAGCGCGTCGGACACGTCCTTGTCGCCGGAGCGCTCCCTCCTGTCCGGCTCGCCGACCCGGATCCTGAGCACGCCGCCCGGGCTCTCGTCCCGCTCCACCCGTACGTTCTCGGCCTGGTAGTCGTCGCCGCGGTCCCGGACGAAGGCGTCCCTGACCACCGAGGCGACCTCGTCGGCGTCGTCCGCGCGGGCGAGGATGTAGCCCTTCTGGTAGAGGAACATGCGTTCCTCGCCCTCGAAGCCCGCCGCGAGCACGATGTCGTCCCCCATGGCGTCCTGGATCTGGTCGAACTGTTCCTGGAACCTGTCCGGTGCCATATTCGCCGTCCTTGTCTCCGAGATGTCCTGACGTCGATGTCCTGACGTCGCCACGGGTTAAGAGTCGCCGGGTGCCCCACTGATACACCCCCCGGACGGACTCCGTGGCGCGAACGGGAGGCCGGAGCCGGACAGGGGGTGCCCCCGGAGGGCTCCGCGGCATGGACGCCCTGAACACACCACGTCTAACATCGATCCGTGACCGGGGGAAGCTCGCGGATCCCGCCGCCCACGGGAGACCCGCTCTCCCTGCTGCCCCTGGTGTTCGCCCGCCCGGCGGACGCGCTGGCCGGAGCGCGGGCCGTGCTGTCGGGGCTTTCCGGCGCCCCCTCCCCGCACGACGCCTCCGTCGCCCACCAGGTGATCGGCATCTGGCACCGCGACTTCGGCGACCTCGGGGTGGCGATCCGCCACCTGCGGCAGGCCCGCGCCCTGGCCGCCAGGTCCGGTTCCCCGAACCGCGAGGCCGACGTGCTGGCGACCCTGGGCGCCGCCCTCATCCACGCGGGCCGTACGAGACAGGGGATGGCGGCGCTGGAGGCGGCCGTCGAGAGGGGCAGCGGGGTCACCGGGGCCCGGGTGCTGTTCCGCCGGGGCTACGCCTGGTGGGTCCTCGGCGGGCACCGCGAGGCGCTCGACGACCTGCGGCGGGCCATCCCCACCCTGCGCCGCGCCCGGGACACGATCTGGACCGCGCGCGCCCTCACGCTCAGGGCGACCGTCCACCTGGCCATGGGGTCCGTCGAGCGGGCCGAGGCCGACTTCGTCGCCGCCGAGCGGCTGTGGGACACCACCGACCAGGAGCACGACAAGGCCGACGCCGTCGAGAGCCGCGGGCTGGCGGCCTTCCGGTCCGGCGACCTGCCCGCGGCGCTGCGCCTCTTCGACGAGGCCGCCAGGCGCTACGAGGCCCTCGGCACGCCCATGTTCGTGCTGCACATCCGGCGGTGCGGGGTGCTGCTCGCGGCCGGGCTGGCGCGCGAGGCGCTGGAGGAGGCCGACGCCGCCACGGAACAGCTGAACCGCATGGGCGGGCAGACGACCCGCAGCGCCGAACTCCTCCTGATCGCCGCGCGGGCCGCGATCGCGGCGGGTGAGCCGAACGCGGCGATCGCCCGCGCGAGCACGGCCATCCGGCTCTTCTCCAGCCAGCGCCGCGACTGGTGGCAGGCCCACGCCCGGCTGGTGCTGGTCCAGGCCAGGTTCGCGGCGGGCAAGGTCTCCGGCCGCTCGGTGCGCGACGCCGCCGAGGTCGCGGTACGGCTGGCCGAGCTGCGCTCCCCCGAGGCGGTCCAGGCCTCGCTGCTCGCCGGTCGCACCGCCCTCGCCCTCGGCTGGGAGGCCGACGCGGAACGGCACCTGGCCGCCGCGGCGAGGACCAGGGGACGCGGGCCCGCCTTCGCCCGCGTGGACGGCTGGGTGGCGCAGGCGCTCCGGGCGGCCGCGGCGGGACGCACGCGCGGCGTGCTGGACGCCTGCCGCCGGGGGCTCGACCTGCTGGACGAGCACAGGATGACCCTGGGCGCCTCGGAGCTGCGGGCGCGGGCCAGCGCGCAGGGGGCGGAGCTGGCCGTGCTCGCGCAGCGGGCGACTCTCACAGGGGGGAGTCCCCGCCGGTTCCTCGGCTGGAGCGAGCGCTGGCGCGCCACCGTGCTCGCGGTCCCGCCCACCCGGCCCCCGGACGACCCCGAGATGTTGCGCGACGTGACGGCCTTCCGCGAGATCAGCAGCCGGGTCGACACGGCGAGGCCGGGGGGCGTGCCGGTCCCCGCGCTGGAGCGCGAGCAGCGGCGGCTGGAGAAGGAGATCCGCGCCCGGACGCTCCGCACCCGCAGCGAGGGCGGCTTCGACGGGCACCGCTTCGACGCGGGCCCCCTGCTCGACGGGCTCGGCGACGGGTGGCTGATCGAGATCGTCGCCGTCGACGGCGAGCTGCACGTCCTGCTCTGCGGCCGGGGCCGGGTGCGCAGGTTCGCCGCGGGACGCCTCGCCGACGCGGCGATCGACGCCGACCACGCCCGCGCGGGCCTCGGACGGATCGCGTACGGGGGCTCGGAGGGCCGGTTGCCCGTCCTGGAGGCGGGCGGGCGCCGCCTCCAGGAGACGCTGCTCGGTCCCGCCGTGCGCCACCTCGGGGACGGCCCCGTGGTCGTCGTCCCGCCGGGCAGGCTGCACGGCGTGCCCTGGGCGCTGCTGCCGGCGCTGGGCGAGCGGGTGCTGAGCGTGTCGCCGTCCGCCAGCGCCTGGCTCCGCGCCCGGCGGATCGAGCCGTCGCCGTCGAAGGAGCGGGTCGTGCTGGTCAGGGGGCCGGGCCTGGCGACGGGCGGGGCCGAGGTCCCGCTGCTGGCCGCGCGGTACGGGGAGGCGACCGTGCTGGGTTCCGGCACCGCGGTCGCCCCGGCCGTGCTCGCGGCGCTCGACGGCAGCAGGCTCGCCCACATCGCCGCGCACGGCACCTTCCGCTCCGACAGCCCGATGTTCTCCTCCCTGAGGATGGACGACGGCCCGCTCACGGTGCACGACCTCGAACGGCTCCGCAGCGCCCCGTACCGCATCGTCCTGTCCAGCTGCGACTCCGGCAGGCTGCAGCCGGTCGGCGCGAACGAGCTGCTCGGCCTCGCCACGGCGCTGCTGCCGCTGGGCACGGCCGGGATCGTGGCGAGCTCGGTGCCCGTCGACGACGAGGCGGTGGTGCCGCTGATGCTCGCCCTGCACGAGGGGCTGCGCCGCGGCCTGAGCATGGCCGAGGCCCTGCGCGACGCCAGGCTGGCGATGCCCGGCGACGCGCTCAACCGGGCGACCGGCTGGTCCTTCTCCGCCATCGGCGGCGCCTGACGCCTCCGGCCGGGCGGGGTCCGGTGTTTCCGGCCGGGTGGGTTCCGGCACGTGGCCGGTCGGACCGCCGGTCGGACCGCAGGGCGGACCGCAGGGCGGGTGCGGTCGGGTGTGTGCGGTCGGCCCACCGCGTCAGCCGACGGTGAAGAGCCTTCCCAGCCCGGCGCGGTCGCTGCTGCCGAGCCGCGCGTAGGCGTCGCACAGGTGGTTGGCCACCGTACGGATCGACACGGTGAGCTGCTCGGCGATCTGCCGGTTGGTCAGGCCCGCCGCGGCCAGGCTGACGATCTGCCGCTGGCGCGCGGTGAGTCTCGGCAGCGCGAGGTTGACCAGGGCTGAGCTGCGCGCCCCCTGGCAGGCGCCCGCCAGCGCGGAGGCCCGGTTCCTGGAGGCCTGCGAGGCGCGCCGGTCCTCGTGGACGAGGGCCGCGTGCGCGAACGCCTCCGCCGCGTGCAGCAGCAGACCGAGGTCGGTGAGACCCCGCGCCACCTTGTCCAGTGCCTCACCGTCGCGCCTGGCCAGAGCTCGGGCGTGCCGCGCCAGCAGGGGGGCGAGGTCTCCCTCCGCGCGCTCGGCCAGCCTCCCGAGCCGGTCGACGACCAGCTCGGGGGTCCCGAGCCGCACCACGTCGTGCAGCGCGAACAGGTCGTCTCCATGGGGGTCGTCTCTGAGCGGGGTGTCTCCGGCGGCGCGCAGTGCGGAGCGCAGGGCCCCGTCGAGGTCTCCCTCGGCGGCGAGCGTCCAGGTCCGTGCCCGCTCGGCGGCGAGCGCCCACGACCGCGCGTCCGCGGTGGCCTCCGGCGGTGCCGGGGAGATCGGGGAGGCCGGGGGCCGGGCCCGGGAGGCGGGCCGCCCGCGTGTGCGTGCGTCCTCGCCGAGGGCCGGGCCGCGCGACAGGGCCTGTCGTGCCGTCGTCAGGTCGCCGATGTAGGCGGAGGCGTGCGCGAGTTCGGCCAGGCAGCCGTGGTGGTGGGGGGAACGGCGCAGTCCCTCGCGGCTCCAGGCGACGGCCTCACGGGTCTCCCCGCGAAGCCGGGCGACACGGGCGCGCCGCGCGCAGAACTCCGGCATCGCGGGCTCGTCCCAGCCGGTGTCGTCCTCGGCCATCCGCTCGCCGGCGCCGCGCGGTATCCCCGAGAGGTGTCCCGCGTACGCGCGTACGGCCAGTTCCTCGCACTCGTCCGCCAGTGCCGTGGCCGTGGCCCCTGGGAGCCGTGGCGCGCCGGACGGCCCTCCCGCCCCCGGGCGCTTGGCGGCGGCCCGGAGCACCGGGCCGTGCAGCGGGTGGGCGAGCCGGACCGACAGCCTGTCGTCCACGGTGACCAGCCCCTTCGTCCGCAGACGTTCGAGGACCCCGAAGGCCGTCCCGGCACCCGGTGCGCCCGAAGTCGGCGTGCCGGGGGTCGGCGGGTCACCTGACACGGGGAGTCCCGGGAGCGTTCCAGAAACGGCGGATCCCGAAGACGTTCCGGACGCGGTGGGTTTCGGCGGTTCGCCGGACGAGGTGGGCTCCGCCGGTTCGCCGGACATGACGAGCCTCAGCGGTCTGCCGGACGCGATGAGCTCCAGCGCCTCCCGTTCCTCCCCGTCGACGTCGCGGATCGTGTCCTCGACCAGTTCCCTGACGCGCGCCGTCATCGGAGGAGTGCCCCGCCAGGTCCATGTGCCCGACACGTTGCTCAGGTCCCCTCCGGCGTGGACGGCGACGACCAGCTCGCGCAGGAGGCGGAGGTCACCGCGGCTCGCCCGGTGCAGGCGCCGGACGGTGAGGGTGTCCACGTAGCCGCCCACCGCCCGGGACAGCAGTTCGCCGCACTCGCGCTCCGTCATGGCGGCCAGTGTCACGCGCGGCAGGAGGTCCTCCTTCCAGAGCCTGGAGACGTCTTCCGGCACGGGCACGCCCTCCCTGACCGTGACGAGCAGGCGGGTACGCCCCCTGAGCGCCAGGCGGCGGACGAGCGCGGCCGAGGAGTCGTCGAGGAGGTGGGCGTCGTCCACGACGAGCACACGTACCCCGTCCAGCGCCTCGATCGGGTCCGGCGGGCAGAGAAGCCCCGTGGGGTGCGGGGAGGATCCCGTGAGGGACGGGGAGGTGGAAGGTCCCGCGCCGAGCGGGAGGCGGGAAAGGAGGTGGGCGAAGGCGGCGAACGGGGTGTCCAGGGTGTCCGGCGTTCCCGCGACCCGCGCGTGAACCGGCTCGGTCACGGCCTCGGTCACGAGCACGGGCAGCGGTACGGGTACGGCCTCGGCGGCCAGGCGGCTCCTGCCGACCCCGGCCGCGCCGGTCACGACGACGCCCCGGCGACCGGCCGCCAGGCTCCGCCGTACGAGATCGAGTTCCTCAGTCCTGGCCGTGAAGGGCCAGGGGGACCGTGGGTTTCTCACAGCGATATGAGCCATGCCGCCGGTCCGTGATACACGTGAAATCGAGCGGGTCTCGCACACGCGCGTCCGGGGTCTCGTGGGGATCGAGCGGGTCCCGTGCGTGCGCGTCCGGGACTCTGCGGGAATCGAGCGGGCCTCGCGTACACGCGGCCGGGATCTCGCGGGAATTGAGTAGGCCCTACTCATGCGTGTCCGGGATTCCGTCCCCAGTCTCGTGGCATGTGGACACGGTTTCCTTGATCTCCTCACCACGCCCGCGCGCGAGGGCCTCCACACGGCGGGGTTCCCGATGAGGGCGGACGGCGGTGAGCGCGTCCGGCACTGCTCGCTCCCCCCGTACCCCGCCTACACGCCGCCGGACGGGCTTGAGGGGAGGCGCCGCGCGGCCCTGCTCTCGGGGCGGCGGGCCTGGCTGAACGGGACGGTCCTGCACTACTGCTTCCTGGATGAGCGGCGGGACGACGGCGGGCAGCGCGACGCCGTGCGCCGGGGTTTCCAGGAGTGGAAGGACCTCGGCATCGGGCTGGAGTTCGCCGAGGTCGCCGACCCTACCGAGGCGGAGGTACGGATCGGGTTCCGGCGGGACGCCGGATCGTGGTCCGCCGTGGGACGTGACGCGCTGCGCGTCGGGACCGCCTCCCGCACGGTGAACTTCGGCTGGGATCTCACCGGGGCGTCCGGCCGGGGCACCGTGCTGCACCAGATCGGCCACGTCATCGGCATGGTCCACGAGCACCAGAGCCCGTACTCGGGCATCCTCTGGGACGAGGAGGCCGTCTACGAGGACTTCGCGGGACCGCCGAACCTCTGGCCGAGGTCGCGGACGTTCCACAACGTCATCCGCAGGCTCGACGAGAGCGAGGCGAACGGCCCGGTGTGGGATCCGCTGTCCGTCATGGGGTACCGGCTCGGCCCGGGGCTCATCCTGGAACCCCCGTGCCACCGGGCGGGGGTCGTGCCGCCGGGCACCGTCTCCGGGCCCGACGCCGCGTTCGCCCGCCGCTGGTACCCGCCTCCGGGCGCCGGGCCGCCGCCCGAGCTGCGGCCGTTCCGTTCCGCCCCGCTCGGCACCGAGGCGGGGGAGCAGCGCGACTTCGTGATCGAACCTCGCGCCACCCGTGACTACACCGTGGGTGTCTTCGGCGAGTGCGACACGGTGCTGGCGCTGTTCGAGGAGGTCGGCGGCGACCCGCGCTATCTGGCGGGCGACGACGACGGCGGGTGCCCGCGCAACGCGTCCCTCCGCGTCCACCTGCTCAGGGGCCGCCGCTACGTCCTGCGTGCGCGTGTCCATTCCTGCTGGGGCCCCGGCCAGGCGGCCGTCATGTGCTGGTGAGCGCCCGGACGACGCTCGACCCCCAGGAGAACGAGTTCCGCGTCAGCTGCGTTCTCGGCGTTCTCGCGGCTCGGCCGTCACGGAGCGGGAAAAGGCGGCCGGCCGCCGGTTCCCGCCCCGTGCGCTCAGCCGCTCACCGCTCCGGAGAGTCGGACACGGTCGGGTCGAGCCAGATCGGGCGCCAGTCGCTCAGCTCGTGGAAGCGGCGCAGCTCGGCGAGACCGCTGAGCCAGCCCATCCATCCGGCGTACGGGGGGTTCTTCTCGTCGAAGCCGCTCTGCACGAAGGTGAGCCGCGTCGCGCCGCCCGAGCCCTCCAGCTCCCAGCTGGAGACGCCGAGGCCCGGCCACTCCAGGGAGAGGCCGCGGCCGGGCTCCAGCGCGACGACCTTCGCGGGCGTGCCGTCGGCCTCGAAGCCGCCCATCGCGAACCGCCCGCCGACGTACGGCTCCATGTCGACCTTGTAGCCGAACCACCGGCTGAACTTCTCGGGGTCGACGAGCGAGTCGAACACCTCCTCCTGCGAGCCGCCGATGACGATCTCCTCCCGCATGACCGGGGAGGAGAAGTCGGCCTTCGGCGTGAGCACGCGGCCCTCCAGGTGGTCGACCAGGTTCGCGATCGACAGGTACCAGAACGTCTGCAGCGTCCCCAGGACGCCGCTCTCGGCGAGCGCGGCCTCCTGGTCGAAGTGGGTCTGCGTCAGCGACACGATGGTCGACTCCGCGCTCTCCTCCTCCAGGGTGATCTCGACGGCCGTCTCCTCGCCGCCGAGCGGCCACGCGAAGCGCAGCGTGTGGTCGTCGACGTGCAGCAGGCGCTGGCGGGGCGCCTCCCCCTCGGGGGTGTGGCGCCCCCAGAACCCGTACCGGTGCGGCAGCTCGACCTCGGCGTGCTCGGCCAGCCAGACGCGCAGCTCGCCCGGGTCGGTCAGGGCGTGGTGGACTTTCTTGAGCGGTGCGGCCACGCGCGCGCTCAGCTTCATCGGCTCACTCACGGGGGTCTCCCTTGGGGTAGCAGGCGACGGCGAGCTTGAAGGCGTCCCCTTCGGCGCCGCCGTAACGGGTGAAAAGGTCTTGTAGCGCCGTCTGGAGGTCGTTCAGGAACTCCTGACGCCGCTCGGGGGGCACGCGGATCTCGCCGGACACGCCGACGGACGGCAGCTCCGGCGCGGTCCTGTCGAGCGCGCCGATGTCGGCCTGGACCTCCTCCATGAGATCCAGCAGGTAGCCCAGGCTCAGCTCGTCCCGGGTCGCGCGCAGGCCGATCCGGCCGACGAGGCGGGGCGAGAGCCAGTAGGAACGGGCGCTCGCCTGGTAGACGCCCTCGTGGATGCCGCGCACCCTGCGCTCGGTCACCTGGGTCACCAGGCCCGCCTCGACCAGGCGTTTGACGTGGTAGTAGACCCGCTGCGGGGTCTGGTCGAGCAGGGCCGCGACCTCGGTGCACGAGCGCGGCTCGGCGAGTTGCCGCAGCACCTCTATGCGCTGCGGCTTGAGCAGGGCCTCGGCCTGCTCGATCTGCTCCAGGTACAGGACGTCTCTCATCGCAAAATCAATCTTGTACGTAAAAAACTATTTTGTCAATGGAGCCGGAGCCGGCAGGGCGGGTGGAGAGAGGGGGCTTACCCGCCGGCCGAAGGCGGCCGCATCGCCCCCAGCAGGGTGGCGAGGGACACGCGGGCGAACCCGATCCGGGCGTCGCTCTCCCCGTACGGCAGCCACAGGGCGCCCGCGTGCAGCAGGCCCCCGCAGGAGTACACGACGTTGGGCACGTACCCCTCACGCTCGGCTTCACAGGGGGTGAGGAGCGTGCCGGGCAGCTCGGCGACGACGCGGCGCGGCTCGTCCAGGTCGAGCAGCAGCGCGCCGATGGCGTAGCGGCGCATCGGGCCGACGCCGTGGGTGAGGACGAGCCAGCCGGACTCGGTCTCCAGGGGGGATCCGCAGTTGCCGACCTGGATCAGCTCCCAGCCGCGGCGAGGGGTGTGGAGCGGCACCGGGGGCTGCCACCTGCTGTCCTCGCCGAGGGAGGTCAGGCCGAGGGTCTCGCCGTCGGAGCGGCACAGCGCCAGCCGGCGCCCGCCCACCGGGCGCGGGAACAGCGCCATCCCCTTGTTGGTGGCGGCGGGCCCGCGCAGCGAGGTGGCCTCGAAGGTCCGCAGGTCGTCGCTGGCGAGCATGCGCGAGCGGATGTGCCGCCCGTCGTAGGCGGTGTAGGTGGCGCGGTACGAGGGCGTGCCGTCCTCGTCGACGATCCTCACGAAACGGGCGTCCTCCATCCCGTTGCTCTCGGCCGCGGTGGCGGGCCAGAGCACCCGCCGCTCGATCGGGACGTCGGCGGGGAAGGTCACGGCGTAGTCGGAGGCGGTCGCCCGGCGCAGATCCTCCACGTTGCCGTGCGTGGTGGTGCGGCCGAGCAGGTCGGCGGGGAGCCGGGCGACCGCCCGCTCGAAGTCGTCGTCGTCGAAGAGCTCGGGCAGCGAGCCCAGCACGGTGGCGGAGACCTCGTTGTCCCAGCCCTCGTCGGTGATCGCGGCGGCGAGCAGGGCACGCCGGTGGGGAAGGCCGTGCCGGGGCCCGGCGGTCAGCGGCCCCGAGCGGTCGCCGACGGCGAGCTCGTCGCCGGGGCCGAGCACCGCCGTGGCGAACCCGATGGACGACAGGTGGCCCTCGCCGATCTGCCGCGTGCTGATCACCACGCGCAGCCGCCCCGGCTCCAGCCCGGACTGGTCGGGGTGGGCGACCATCGAGGGGTTGCACAGCGCGGCGCCCTCCACGGAGTACTCGTGGCTGAAGTAGGCGCCGACCAGGAGGCGGACCGCCGGTCGCAGGTCGAGATGGCTCGGGACCCGGTGGCGGACCAGGTCGTAGTGGTGCAGGAAGGTCGTCGCGAGGTCGCGGTGCCGGTCGCCGAACCCCCGTAGCGTCTCCTCCAGGAGCGCGGCGGTCTCGTCGTGGCCGAGCAGCGCGATGCGGTCGACCAGGGCGGCGGTCCGGCTCCGTGCCAGGGCGACGTCCTCCCCGGGCACGAACAGCTTGATGATCACCCGTCGCGGGTCGGCGGCGAGGGTCCGGTCGAGCCGGGTGGCCAGGTCTCGGATGGTCATGACACCCCGTCCGGGGAGTTCGGCTCCGGGGCGCGGCTCCCTGCCGGGACGCCACGCCTTCCGGGGAGGGCGGCCGGGACACGGAGTCCCGCGGGGGGTGCTGCGGCCGGGACACGGAGTCCCGCGGAGGGTGCGGCCGGGGCTCGGCGTCCTCCGGGGGGTGCGGTCGGGACGCGACGCCGGGTGACGGTCGCGTCATATCCCGTCATGACATCCATGACACCACCCCGCCGGTCCCGTGACCAGGGCAGGGCGCCCCTCAGACGACCTCACTCCGTTCGCGCGCCAGCTGCTCGGCGTGCTGCAGGGTGGAGATGAGCGCGAGGGTCGACTCCGCGCCCTGGTTCAGGTTGGGCCCGTACAGGGTCAGGCCGTCGTAGCCTCCTCCGGTCGCGATGTCCCACATCGCCGTACCCCGGTCGTTGGCGCCCTGGAACCACGCCCACGCCCGCCGTACCCCCACCTGCCAGGAGGGGTCGCCGGTGACGGCGCACGCCGTGGCGCAGGCGTCGGCGAGCGCGGCGACCTCGATCGGCTGCTGGTCGTAGCGGTCCCGCGGCGCGTCCCGCCGCCAGCCGGCCACGGGCACGACCGACAGCCGCCCGTCCCTGGTCTGGATGTCGTGGAGCCAGGCCAGCATCCGCAGGCCGCCGGCGAGCATCGAGCCGTCGCCGCCGAGGTGGCCCGCCGCGACGAGCACCTCGGCGAGGGCGGCGTTGGCGTACGTCAGCTCGGGCTGCGGCCACGGCCAGCCGGGGTCGGCGGGCGGGACGCCGACCGCGCGGGCGGCGTCCGCGAGCAGGTCCGCGGCCGGGGCGTGGCCGGGCAGGACGCGCAGGACCTCCGCCGCGCCGAGCCCGGCGAAGGCCATGGCGCGCGGGTGCGTGGACCGCCCGGTGGCGCCGAGGGCGAAGGAGATCAGGGCCTCGTCGCGGATCCACGGGGCCGGGTTGCGGGCCGCCGCGGTGCCCAGGCCCCACAGCGCCCGCCCCCACCAGTCGCCGAAGCCGGGCTCGTCGGTCCAGCGCCGGTCGTGGGAGAGCCGGTTGTGGAAGGCGCCGGAGCCGTCCTGCGCGTGCGTGAGGAAGGCCAGGTAGCACTCCGCGAGCCGCCGTACCTGGGTGGTCGGCGCCGGCTCGCGGCTGGTGACGACGAGCCCCCGGGCCACGTCGTCGGTGCAGTAGCCGTGCTGGCGGCGGACGACGGCGTGCCTGGCGTGCTCGAACAGGCCGGTGTCGTCGCTCAGCCGCGCCAGGTGCCGGAATCCGGGCATGGCGGAGGCGACCGCGGGGGGCATGGGGGTGGCGGGGGTCACGACAGGGCCACCGCCACCGCTGCCGGGCGTCCGGTGAGCAGACCCCGGGCGAGGTCCTCGTAGCGCGCCGCCACGGCGGGCCACAGCAGGGTCGGGACCAGGGCGTGGCTGCGGTTCCCGAGGTCCTCGGCCAGGCCGGGCTCGGTGAGGATCCGGCGCACGGCCGCGGCGAGCGCCCCGGGGTCCTCGTGGGGTACGAGCAGGCCGGGCCCGTCGGTGAGCAGTTCCACGGCGTGCGGGAAGGACGTGGCGACGACCGGCACCCCGGCGGCCACCGCCTCGATCAGGACACCGGAGGTCACCTGCTCGTGCGAGTCGTACGGCAGCACGACCACGTCCGCCGAGCGGATCAGCCGGATCAGCGAGGCCTGGTCGCGGTAGACCGGGTCGAACCGCGCGGAGGCGGACACGCCGAGCCGCGCCCCCATCCGCTGCAGCCGGTCGCGGTAGGCCTCCCCGTGGTGTTCGAGCACCTTGGGATGTGTCTTTCCCGCGATCGTGTACGTGGGCGAGGGCGAGAGGTCCCCCAGCAGGGCGAGCGCCCGCAACGCCCACTCGATGCCCTTGCCGGGGCCGATCAGTCCCCAGGTGAGCAGGTGCGGCCGAGGGTGGCGCCGGGCCGGGACGCGCATGTGGTCGGCGGCCCCGTGCGGGATGACCGACACCTTGCCCGGGTCGACGTGGTAGCCGGAGAGCAGCCGGTCACGGGCGGTGCCGGTCATGGTGACCACCGCGCCCGCGGCCTCCACGATCTGCTCCAGCAGCCCTCGCTGCCGGGGGGACGGCCTGGTCAGCACGGTGTGCAGGACCACGATGCTGGGCACCACGAGGTGCCGCAGCAGCGGCAGGACGTCCTGGCCGTCCGTGCCGGGGTAGATGCCGTACTCGTGCTGGACCACCGCCACGTCGTACCGCTCCAGGGCGGAGGCCGCCGCCTTCCAGCTCTCGTGCCCGCCGGGTGCCCAGGTGTGCACGACCCCGGGCGCGGGGCGCTCGTCGTCGGCCTCCGTGGTGACGCGGACGATCCCGCCCCGGGCGCCGCCCTCGGTGAGGTGGGCCGCCAGGGCGGAGTTGAAGGTCGCCAGCCCGCACTGCGTGGGCGGGTAGGTGCTGAGAAATCCATATGTACAGGCCAACGCCATGCCTTCCGGTCATCGGCCGCTCCGGGTCACGGATGCGGGCCTCACGCGGTGAAGACGTCCATCGGTCAGCGTGGTGACGGATGGAGCCGAAGCCTGACGCCGGGGGCCGTCCTCGCCGGGGCCCGGCTGCCGCGACCCCGCAGAGGATCGCGGGGGCTACGTCACCCCGACAGTATCAGGGGACTACGTTCGATCCACTATGTCGCGGTAGATGCGTAAATAATTGGCCACCATTCTCTCCGCGCCGAATCTGTGTTCGGCCTGAACGCGGCAGTGGTCCGCGAAGGCCGTTAAAAGCCGGTCGAGGGGGCCACGCCCGAGATGTGCCCGTCTCCGGCCTCCCGCGACCTCACGGATTCACCCCTCTGCCGGACTGGTAAGGACAGAGCCAGGCAAAAACTACGCTGCCGAAATTCACCAGCATGGTGTGAGGTGTCCGCCCGGCCGTTTCGGTGACCTGGAGCCTGACCACGGACCCGGCCCGCATCCAGCCCGCCACCTCGTCCTCGGTGGGCCTGTGGCCGTGCAGCCGCAGCATCAGGTCGTGGGGCTGCCCGGCGATTCGCAGGTGCAGCTCGCACGCGGGTTCGGTATCGGTGTCCGCCATGTTTCGCCGTCCAGACGTCCATGTGGAGTAGACCCGGCGGAGTCGTCGGCGTCTCATCGAGCGTACTCCCCGCGCCCGAGGCCACCCCGGGCGGGCGAACGCCCGCCATGGTCACCACCCCGGCCCGGCACCCGCCGCGCGTGCGCGTCCGGGGTGCGAGCCGTCCGTACGAAGCCGTCCGCGACGTCCGTGCCCGCATGCTTTGAAATGGCTTGTCCTGATCACCGACTTGGTGATTTAAATGCGTGGCAAATGGAGTGTTTCAACCTGTCATTGAGCGGCCATCGGGCATTGAAATGTTGATTCTCGTGGAAATTTTCGGCAATCCGCGATCTCATATTCCAGCCAGTTCTTTCGGGATCATTTCTGGAAAGAGGAGAGTCATATGACCAATTCGCGAAGAATCATGGCACTCGCGGCCGCGCTCGCGACGGCGGTCAGCCTCGGGGCGGCCGGTGCGCAGGCGTCGACGGCGACCGAGCGGTCGTCGACGGTGGCCGCGCCCCCGGCGCAGGAGCTCCGGATCACCCGTTTCCTCGGCGAGCAGCGCCTGCCGCACAGGATGCGGTTCCGGGGGACCACCGTCGGCGGTCTCTCAGGCATCGACCGTGACCCCCGCACCGGCACCTGGTACCTCATATCCGACGACCGGTGGCGCTACAACCCGGCCCGCTTCTACACCGGCCGCTTCGACATCCACCCGGTCACCGGGGCCTTCACCAGGGTGAACCTCACCGGGGTCACCACCCTGCGGCGCCCCGGCGGGGCCCCCTACCCGGCCTACGGGCGGCCCAGGTCCGCCGACCCCGAGTCGATCCGCTACGACCGGTGGAGCCGCAGGCTGCTGTGGGCCAACGAGGGCGACCGGCCGGACGCGGCGAACCCCGGCATCCCGGTCTCCGACATGTCCGTCCGCTGGTCCAGCACCGAGGGCCGCTACCTCGGGGAGCTGCCCCTTCCCCGCAACCTGAAGCTGACCACCACCGACAACGGCCCCCGGCGCAACCACGGGTTCAAGGGGCTGACCTTCGGGGAGCGGACCATCGCGGCCGTCACGGAGGGCCCGCGCCACGAGGACGGCGCGCTGCCGACCGTGAGCCAGGGCGCCGCGGCCCGCGTCACCGTGTGGGGCCGCGACGGCCGGCCGCGCGGGCAGTACGCCTACCAGATCGACAAGCTCCCGGCGGCGCCGGTCCCGCCGACGGGCAAGTTCGACAGCGGGGTCTCGGAGCTCTTGGCGATCGACGACAACCGCTACCTCGCCCTTGAGCGCTCCTGGATCGAGGGCGTCGGCTACAAGGCCAAGCTGTACGAGATCGACCTGCGCGGCGCCACGAACGTGCTGAACCGCGACAGCCTGGCCGGACGCCCGTACCGCCCGGTCTCCAAGCGTCTGGTCTCCGACTTCGGCTCGGTGCGGCCGCCGCTGCAGAACCTGGAGAGCCTCGCCTGGGGCCCGCGCCTGCGCAACGGCGAGTGCACGCTGGTGGTCGGCTCCGACGACAACTTCGACAGCGACGAGGCCACCCAGTTCCTGGCCTTCGCCGCCCGGGGCTGCGACGGCCGTTGAGAGGGCATGAGTGACCGCGCGGTGACGGCGCGGTGACGGCGCCCCGGCCGAGAGACCGGTAGACCAGGAGAGAACCCCGGCGTGGCCGGGACCCGTGACAACGGGTCCCGGCCACGTCCGTTGTCCGGCACCCGCCCCGGACCCCGGGGAGATCGAGGGATGGCGGGGCCCGGCCGGCCCTCCCACCGGGGGAGCCCCCATGCTGATGGCGTGAACGAGGAACATCTGCCGATCGGGCGGTTCGCACGGCTGTGCCGGCTCAGCGTCAAGCAACTGCGCCACTACGACGAGCTGGGCCTGCTGCCCCCGGCCCACGTCGATCCGGACACCGGCTACCGCTACTACCGACCGGAACAGGCACGCCCCGCGATGTTGATCGGCCTGCTGCGCTCCCTCGACGTACCCCTCTCCTCGGTCGGGCGGGTGCTGTCCGGCGAGGCGGGCGCGCTCGGCGGCGTGCGTGACCGCATGGAGGCCGACCTGGCGCGCCGCGAGCGCAATTTCGCCGCGCTCGAACGCATCCTGTCCGAGGGCCTGCCCCGGCCGGAGGTGACGGTCGTCCGCGAGCCCGCCCGGCGGGTGGCCGCCGTACGGGACACCGCGCCCCAGGGGCGGATCGGCGCCGTCACCTCGGCGTGCGTGGCCCGGTTGCTCGCGGCGGCGGGCGCGCCGGGAGACGGGCAGCTGGTCGGCCTGTTCCCGCTCGACATGGCGGAGGAGGTGGCCGTGGCCGTCGCGCTGGAGACGTCCGGGGACGTCCCGGGGACCTCCCCGGACGTCCTGCCGGGCGGCCTGTACGCGTCGGCGACCCATGTCGGGGCGTACGACCAGATCCCCCTCACCACGCACGCGTTGCTCGCCTGGGTGGGGGAGCGGGGGCACACGCCCCGCGGCCCGCTGCGCGAGGTGTACGTCTCCAACCCCGCCACGACGCCGCAGGACCGGCTGGTGACACATCTGATGATCAAAATTGAGGATCCCGGGTGAACCGGCGCGTGGCCGCCGACGATCCGAAGTGACCGGGCCCGGCCCCGCGTGGGTGCCCCCGCTGTCGGCCGGGTCCGGTCCCGCGCGGGCGCGCCCCGCTGTCGGCCGGGTCCGGTCCCGCGCGGGCGCGCCCCGCTGTCGGCCGGGTCCGGTCCCGCGCGGGTGCCTCCCGCTATCATCCCCGGCGGGAATGGGGAAGCCGCCACGGCATTACGCCGGTCCCAAAACAGCGGAACGCCGGTATCAAAGCCCCGTGGTGATTCATCGGGATTTCTGGATTTCCTCTTTCGGGAGTCGCCTGACCGGGGTCGTCGCGGCTCCGGCGCCCCCTGTTCCGGCGCTTCCCGGCTCCTTCTCGCAGGTGGCCAAAAATAAGTAAATTTCTGGATTCGCGGGCCTTCGAGATGTCTGCGGCATAGCTCCGGGTTCTTGGCTATCTGACCGCTTCTTCGATTCGCATAGCTCTCATCTCGTCCATCGCCAGAATCTTGTTCGCATAATGACAAATTTAATGATTTAGCTATACGATCGCCGTTCGTGGTTGGAGTTGATCTTTCAGGAAACCGATTGGCCGATGACCTGTTCTTTGTCATGCACGACAACGCGACCGGCCGGATGAGGCTTCACGCCCGCCTGACCGGCCTGGGGCTGGCCGCCGCCGTACTGGGAGAACTGATGCTCGCCGGGCGGATAACCGTGGGATCGGAGGCGGGGCGCGTCCGGCTCGTCGTCCTCGACGCGGCGCCGCCCCGCGACGCGCTCACCCGGACCGCCCTGGGGCACATCGTCGCCGAACCCTCGCACCGCTTCCGCACCTGGCTGCAGTTCCTCGCCCGTACGGCACTCGCCGACGTGACCGCCCGGATGACCGACGAGGGGCTGCTGCGCCCGCCCGGCAGGCGCCCGTCGCGGAGGCGGGTGCCGGTCGACGTGAACGTCGCGGGATGGCCCGTCGGGCGCGTCAACCTGGCGATCCAGCGCCGTGAGCCGCTCAACGTCCAGGACCGCGTCCTGCTGGGACTGCTCGCCGCGACCGGCGGCAACCAGATCGTCCTGTGGGAGCGGAACCCGGCGTACCTCTCCGCCGCGACGGCCGCCCTCCCCGCGCCGCTCCGGGAACTGATCGCCCAGACCGAGGCCGCCGTCGGCGACGCCGTCATCACCCGCCGGTGAGCCCACCCCCCTCACTCCAAGGAGTCCCCCGATGTCCGTGACAGAGAGCAGAACCGGCGCGGTCTCGGCCGCGCTGGCCCAGGACCGCCTCGGCGTGCCCTCCGTGGTCTTCTTCGTCATCTCGGCCGCGGCGCCGCTGACCGTCATCGGCGGCTCGGTGACCGCCGCCTACGCCGCGACCGGCGTGACCGGCGTGCCGCTCGCCTTCCTCCTGCTCGGGGCCATCCTGGGCCTGTTCGCCGTCGGCTACGTGACGATGGCCCGCCACGTCGTCAACGCCGGGGCGTTCTACGCCTACACCGCCAAGGGGCTCGGCAGGCCGGTGGGGGTGGCGACCGCGTGGGTCGCGCTGCTGGCCTACAACGCGCTCCAGGTTGGCCTCTACGGCATGATCGGCGCGGCCGCCCAGCCGCTGATCGCCGGCTGGTTCGGCGGCTCGCCGCCCTGGTGGGTCATCGGGCTGGTCGCCTGGGTGCTGACCGGGGCGCTCGGCCTGATGCGGGTGGACGTGAACGGGAAGGTCCTGTCGGTCCTGCTGCTGGCGGAGATAGCCGTCGTCGTCCTGTTCGACATCGCGGACCTGGTCAACCCGTCGGCCTCGGGCTACAGCCTCGACGTCTTCGACCCGTCGAACCTCTTCGTCCCCGGCATCGGGGCGGTGGTCGCGATCTGCATCGCGTCCTTCGCGGGCTTCGAGTCGTCGGTGGTGTTCTCCGAGGAGACCAAGGACCCCAGGCGCACCGTGCCGATCGCGACCTACGTCGCGCTCGCCGTCATCTCCGGGCTCTACGCCCTGTCGTCGTGGGCGATGACCGTGCCTATCGGCTCGGACAAGATCGTCGAGACCGCCCGCGAGCAGAGCTCGAACCTCCTGTTCAACCTGGCCGGACAGCACCTGGGGGCGACCGTCGCCACCATCGGCTCCCTCCTCTTCGTGACGAGCCTGTTCGCCGCGCTGATCGCCTTCCACAACACGATCTCCCGCTACGTCTTCGCCCTCGGCAGGGAGAGGGTCCTGCCCGAGACCTTCGGCCGTACCTCCCCCCGGACCGGCGCCCCCGTCAACGGCTCGGTGGCCCAGAGCGTCATCGGGCTGGTCACGATCGTCATATACGCGATCTTCGACCTGGACCCGGTCGTCCAGCTGTTCTTCACCGTCGGGTCCTTCGGCGGCCTGGGGCTGCTCATGATGCTGGCGGCCACCTCGGTCTCCGTGCTGGTCTTCTTCGCCAGGAACCCCAACGAGGAGAACGCCTGGCGGACCCGGATCGCCCCGGCCGTCTCCTCCGTCCTGCTGCTCGTCGTCATCGTGCTCGTCATGGTCAACTTCGACACCGTGCTCGGCGTGGCCCCCGACTCCCCGCTCCGCTGGATCATGCCCGCCATCTACTTCGTCGCCGCGGGACTCGGCGTCCTGTGGGGACTCGCCCTGCGGGCCGGCCGTCCGAAGGTGTACGCCAACATCGGGCTGGGCGCCCAGGCGGCCGTGGGAGGGAACGAATGACCGAGATCATCCGTGTCCCGAACGCTCCTGGGGCCGCCGAGACCATCGGCGCGATCATCGCCACCTCCTTCCACGAGCAGGAGGTGTCGGCCTGGATGGTCCCGCCGGACGACGACCGCCGCCGGGTGCTGTCCTCCTTCTTCTCCATGCTCACCGAGGGAGCCCTCGTCCACGGCGAGGTCCACGCGACGGCCGACATGTCCGCCGTGGCCGTGTGGCTCCACAAGGGGGTCGAGCCGCTTCCCGAGGTCCCCGACCGGGCCGCCCGGGTGGCGGCGTTCGCCGGTCCCCACGCGGAGCGCATCGAGCTGATGGGCGAGGAGATGGACAGGCGCCATCCCCACGAACCGCACCACTACCTGGCGTTCCTCGCGGTGCTCCCCGGACGGCAGGGACACAAGAGGGGGACCCGGCTGCTGGAGGAGTATCACCGGGGACTCGACGAGGCGGGGGCACCCGCGTACCTGGAGGCCAGCAGCACCCGCAGCCGCAGGCTCTATCTACGCCACGGCTACGAGGACCTCGGCGAGCCGCTGGACCTGCCCGGTGGCCCGCCGATGTTCCCGATGTGGCGCCCACCGAACCCCTGATCCCCCTGATCCCCCGGATCGGGGTCAGGCGCCGGACAGGTGCAGGCGGACCTGGGTGCCGGGCCGGCCGGCGCGGATCTCCACCAGATCGCAGACCTGGCGGACCACCCACATGCCGTGACCGCGCGGGCCGGTGGGGTCGGGCGGCAGGTAGCCGGGAAACGGGGTGTCCATGTGCCCGGGGTCGGTGACGTCGCAGCCGACGGCCGGGCCGTCGGTCCACAGCCGGATCTCGCCGTGCCCGCCGCCGTGCTCGACGGCGTTGGTGGCGACCTCGTTGACGGCGAGCAGGAGTTTGTCGATCTGCCCGTCCGGGAGGCCGGCCGTGACCGCCCACGCGCTCACCCACCGCCGCATCAGGGACAGGTCGGCGTCGAACCGGACGGTCGCCGCTGTCCCGGCGGGGGGCGGGGGCAGGGGACGGCGGTCGGCGGAGTGGGTGAAGGCCGCCGGGTCGCCGTACTCCGGGCTCGCCCGGGAGTCGCCGCCGACCAGCAGGTCCGGGTGGGTCCGACGGGCGTCGGCGACGACACGCCCGGGCAGTGTCCGCGTGTCGTACGGGCAGACGATCCAGGCGGGGCTGCCGGCGAAGGCGACGTTGAGCATCGCCTCGTAACGCGTCCACTCCGCCTCCTGCCGCTCGTCGCGGCCGTGCCAGACGGGCTCGCCGATGACGCGGATCCGCCGGTGGGCGGGCGAGTGGGTGTTGACGTAGGCGTCGTAGGCGGCCAGGGTCCGGCCCGGCGCGTCGTACCACTCCCGCGCGTCGACGAACTCCACCCGGTCCGCCACGCCGCCCAGACCGGCTCTCAGCAGCTCGATGTTGGCCTCGGTGGTCACCGCGAGAACCCTGTCGTCCCGCGCCAGGCCGTCGAGGCAGAAAGCGGTGGTCGCCGAGAGGAAGGCCCGGTCGGTGTCGTAGATCAGTGCCTGGTGGATCAGCTCGGAGGCCGCGTCGACGGGCTGGGCGGTGGTGCTGCTCATGCGGGGAGGGCCTCCGGGTCGATTATCAGGCCGGGTGTCCGGTCCCAGCCGACCAGGCGGACGACCTCACCCAGCATGGGGGCCAGGTTCAGCACCAGGAGGCGCCGTCCTCGCGGGAGACGGGCGGCCGCGTGTGCCAGGTCGCGCAGGCCCGCCACGTCGATGAACTCCAGACCGGCCATGTCCAAGCGTATGTCCGCGCTCGAATCGGCGTCCAGAATGTCGCTCAGCACCGTGGTGTTCCTGTGGTCGACGGTGCCGATCACCCGCAGCACCCGGTCGCCGGCGGCGTCGAAGGACGGGACGACACGGAGCTGGCCGTCGTGGAACAGGGCGTTCATCCGCACGTCGTCCGGGTGGCCGCCGGCCAGCGCGTCGAGCCGGTCGGCGGGGAACAGGCGCGTGTCGTACTGGCAGATCGCGGCCGACAGTCCCTCGGCGAACAGGGCGGTGACGCGGCGTTCGTACTGCTCGAGCTGTTCGACGCCCGGTGCGTCGCGAAGTGCCCAGCTCATCTCCCCGCTGACCCGGAACCCGGTGAAACCGGCCTCCAGGCTGGCCTCGATCTCGCGCCGCAGCGTGGTGATCATCGTGTCGGCGTCGAACCGGCCCGAGGGCAGGTAGCCGTCGTCACTGGAGACGACGTCGAACTGACCCGTCCGCATCGCCGAGGTCACGTCGATCCCGGCCTCCTCCAGCCAGTGACGTACCCGCCCGGGTGCCCCGTCGGTGAAGTACACCACCCGCTCCCGGCGTTCCAGACCCGCGGAGACGAAGGCGGAGGCCACCTCGCGCTGCTCGTCCTCGTGCGAGAACGCCAGACACAGGTGATCACCCAGCTTCACGTCCTTGACATGACGCATCACTTCACCCATCACCAGGTCGTCGGAGAAAGGGGATGTTTCGAATATTTCATAGCCTTCGCCACGTAAGCCTATACAGCCCGCCCCCGCCCGGGGCGAGCTCGTCGCCGTGCCCGGTCCTCGCCGGGCGCTGGAGCTGTCGCGGCCGACCTCCCACGACCCCATGGCCCTGGGGTCCTGGCCGGTGTCCGGCGCCCTGGAACAGGGCATCCCGCACGGCCTCGAACGGTTACCCCCAGGGAGGCGCTGTTCCTGTCTTCCCGAGGATGAAAAATCTACAGCGGCCGATGTAGACATTCGCGTCGAGCAGGGGTATGTTTTCTGACATCGCAAGGAACGGATCCACCAGGGCGGCGCAGAACGCAGGCGTCACGACGATGCCGCCCGGACGAGTGTGGACAGTGGAAGACGACGTGGAAAGACGGGCAGAAGGTCGGACGTGCCAGGACCGGGCGGTTGAAGGGTTCTGACCGTGGACGCGCTGCCACAGAGGTGATGGCGAACGACGTGCGACGTCGGACGTGCCGGGGCCGACGCAGGTGAAAGGGTCCCGGCCGTGGACGCGCAGTCGTGGCGCAGACGCATGAGGTCGAAGCAGTACACATAGCGAAGGGAGTGTTGAACGCCATCAGGATCGCCCGTCGCCGGCTGATGTTCCGCCGCACGGGTACCGCAGTCCCACGGATTGGAAGGTGGTCTACGGTCACGCATACGCGATCCCCGCATCCCCGTCCCCATCGGGCGGCCGATGCGGAGCGAACAGACCGGCCCCCGGGCCGGTAGATGGTGTTGAACCTCGTGGGCCCCGGCGCTTCAAGGCGCCGGGGCCCCTGTCGGCATTACGGGAAGGTTGTATGGATCAAGCACCGACGACGGTGGGCGTACGCGTCGAGCCCAGGCTCCGCGACATCGCCCGCAAGGCCGGGACGGCCCGCCGTGTCACCACCGCGGGGAGGGCCGATGAGCTCGGGTGACATCTCCGGTCATCGGTTCGACGACGAGGACTACCCCGCCTACAGCATGGGCCGGGCCGCCGAGATGCTCGGTGTCACCCCGGCGTTCCTGCGCAACCTGGGCACCGCCAAGCTGATCGAACCGCAGCGCTCCGAGGGCGGACACCGGCGTTACTCGCGCTACCAGCTCCGCCTGGCCGCCCGCGCCCGCGAGCTGGTCGACCAGGGCACCTCCCTGGAGGCCGCCTGCCGCATCGTCATCCTGGAGGACCAGCTCGCCGAGGCCTTGCGCATCAACACCGAACTCCAGCGGAGCCGCGACCGCGGCGAGGAATCCCGCCCGCCGGGGTGAGGTCGGGGGGATGAGGTCAGGGGCCGGTGAGGCGGCGGTCTCCACGGGTGGTGACCACGAACACCTGCCAGTTGTAGTACGCGTAGTAGTTCCTGATGTCCCGCTTGATCTGGCGGGCGTGCAGCTGCACCGCGTCGACGTACGCGTAGGAGTGGTTGTAGGCGTACAGCGCGCGCCGGTAGTCGCGCGGCGCGCCCGACGCGCGCAGGTAGTTGGCGGCGGCGAGCAGGGAGTCGCGGGTGTCCTGGATGTCGCCGCCCATTCCGTACGCGTCCCAGGTGCGAGGCATGAACTGCATGGGCCCCTTGGCGCCGGTGTGGCTCGGTGACCGCACCCGGCCGAACTTGGTCTCGACGAACATCACCGCCGCCAGCACCTCCCAGTCGACGCCGAACTTCCGCTCGGCGTACCGGAAGTGGCCGAGCAGGAAGTCGGCGGGCTTGGCCGGCTGGACGCGGAACTTCGCCGCCCCGCTGATGGGCTTGACGAGGGAGCGCAGGCCCCGGCCGGCCGTCACGTTGTCCCTCGCCTCCGCGGCCAGGGCCTTCGGCAGCCTGGCGTAGGTGCGGGCGGCGACCTTCGGGTTGAGGACCAGGTGGCGGTAGATGCGCTGCTGGTGCAGGGCGAGCAGCACCACCGGCTCGGGGGGCTGCCCCTTGGCGGGGTCGCCCTCGCGCCTCCAGGTGTCGATGGCCAGCCGGAGCTGCGCGGTGGTGCCGGTCAGGGCACGGGCCAGCCGCGACGGGTCGGAGGGGATCGCCGCGTCCGGGGCGGGCAGGGCGGGGGCCGCCTGCCCGGCGGGGGTCTGCCCGGCGGGGTCCGTCGCCGACAGCGGTTCCCGCTCCGGGGCGGGGGTCGCCGGTGCGGCGCTTCGCGAGGCGTCACCCTGCGAGGGGACGTTTTGCGAGGGGGCGCCCTGAGAGGTGGCGCTTCGCGCGGCTTCACCCCGCGAGGCTTCACTTTGCGAGGTGGCGTTTTGTGAGGCGTCACTTTGCGAGGTGGCGCAGCCGGAGATCGCGACGACCAGGCCGACGAGCGAGGCGACCACCGGCCTGCCGCGTGACCGGCCGGTGCGCGTGCCCGGTGATCCGGTGCGCGTGCCCGGTGATCCGCCCTCCGAGACCTCCGGTCGCGCGGGCGTCGCCGGCCCGCCCGGCCGGTGGCCACGCCCCGGCGGTGAAACCTCCGCGTGCTGATCGTTCATCGGCCCCAACGTACCCGAGCGACGGCCTCCCGGGCCGCTTTCCCGGACAACGGGACTCGATGCGGGGGAGAGAGGCGACGGCCGTCAGGCCGGGCCGGCGTGGGCGGCCAGGACGCGCCAGCCGTACTCGTCCGTGTGCACCCAGGTCCGGGTGTAGCGCATCCGTCCCGCGAACGGCTCACCGGCGAACGTGCCCTCCAGCGTGCCGAGGAAGCAGGTGACGCCCGTGCTTCCCTCGGCGAGCACGGTGAGGTCCTCCTGGACGAGCTTCGTCATGATCTGGGTCCGCGAGCGGTGATTATGCAGATCGAGCTGTTTGGCTCCCGGATGACACGCGCCGTCCGGCGGTCCGGTGAAGACGAGCTCTTCGTGGAGCAGCCGGTCCAGCGCCTCGACGTCTCCGGAGAGCTGTGCCGCCTGCAGGCGCCGCTCGGCCTCGTGCAACGTGTCGACGAGGGTGCGGTGGGTCATGGTGATCCTTTCCGGCGAGGACATCCGAGAGCCTAGACGAGAATCCGGCGGGAGCGGGCTGCCCGGCACACGGCCGTACGGTCTCGAGAACGCCGGACGACGACGCTCACCGCGGCCCCGGGGAAGATCAGGGTGGGGGTCTCGGAGGGGGCGACGAGCCGGGTGTCCCGGTCGCGGCGCCGCACGTCCGGGTCACGACGCCGACGGACGGCTCACGACGCGGATCAGCACCGAGCGGTCCACGTCCAGGGACGGCGCCTCGACGCCGACGAGCCGCAACACCCGTCCGGGCAGGGTCACCCCGTCGCGCTGCCACGGCGGGAGCACGACGCCGGGCGCGGGCGAGGAGCCCGGGTGCACGGTCTCAACGGCGTAGGTCCGCTCGTCGTCGAGCCCGGGGAGCCGGACGCGTCCCGGCGGCCAGGTCGACGGGCGCTCGACGACGCTGAACGCGTACAGCGCCTCGCCGCGGTCGGCCGCCACCACGCCCTGGAGGCGCAGCGCCGCGTCGGCGAGGTCGGCGTGCACGACCTCGCCCGAGTGCAGCAGCTCCCGGTGCTCCTTGTGGAACGCGATCCACCCCGCGAGCGCGGCGCGGGTCCCGTCGTCCAGGGTGAGCAGGTCGACCTCGACGCCGAGGTGCCCCCACAGCGCCTTCTCCGCGCGGTAGTCGAGCGGATGCGTGCGGTGGGTCGTGTGCGTCTCCTCGGCCCCGATGTGCGTGCCCTGCATCTCCGGAGGCACCAGCAACCCGGTCCAGCGCTGGATCTCCAGCCGCTCGTGCGGGTCGTTGCAGTCGCTCGGCCAGACCCGGTCGGCGTACTCCAGCACGCCCAGGTCGACGCGGCCGCCGCCGCTGGCGCACGACTCGATCTCCAGCCCCGGGTGGGCGGCCTTGAGGTCCGCCATCAGCCGGTACGCCTGCCGGACCTGCTCGCGCACCCCCGGCCGCCCGTCGGGGCCGTGACCGGCGTCGAGCAGGTAGCGGTTGTGGTCCCACTTGACGTAGGCGATGCCGAGCGAGCCGATCAGGGCGCTCATCCGCTTCAGGAGGTGGGCGTACGCGTCCGGGTGGCCCAGGTCGAGGACGTGCTGGTGGCGGGAGGGCAGGCCGGGGCCGTGCCCCGCGTCGAAGATCCATTCCGGGTGCTCGCGGGCCAGCTCGGAGTCGAGGTTCACCATCTCCGGCTCGAACCAGAGCCCGAAGTCCATGCCGGCCTCGCGCACGCGGGCGACGAGCGGTTCGAGGCCCTCCGGCCAGACGGCCGGGTCGACCGTCCAGTCGCCCAGCGAGCTGGTGTCGTCCCTGCGGCCGAGGAACCAGCCGTCGTCCAGCACGAACCGCTCGGCGCCGATCTCCGCCCCGCGCTCGGCGAGCGCGGCCAGGGGCGCGAGGTCGTGCCGGAAGTAGACGGCCTCCCAGGTGTTCAGCACGACGGGCCGGGGCGAGCGGGGATGCCCGGGGCGCGACCGCAGGTAGCGGTGGAACCGCGAGGCGAGGTCGTCCAGCCCCACCCCCCACGAGCCGTACTGCCACGGGCTCTGGTACGAGTCGCCCCGCCCGAGCACCACCTCGTCCGCGAGCAGCGCCTCTCCCGCCGCGAGGTGCCTGGTGCCCGCCGGTGTCCGCTCGGCGGCGAGCACCTGGTTGCCGCTCCAGGCCAGGTGGGTCGCCCACACCGCCCCGTGCCGGAACCCGAACCCCTCCTCGCCGGCGACCAGCAGCAGCGTGTGTTCGAGGCCCGGCTTGCCGCCCCGCGAGGCCCGGACCCACTCCCCGACGTGGAACGGGCGCCGCTGCGGCACGCGTTCGAGCGCCCAGCGGCCGGTCAGGTCCAGGATCTCCGACGCGTCCGACGGCACGGGCAGGGCCGTCTCCAGGCCGCCGACACGGTACGGGGTCCCGGTGTCGTTGGTGATCCGGGCCCGCTGGCGTACGAGCCCACCGGCGGCGAGCACCTGGATCTCGATGTCGGCGGTGAGGCCGTACTCCGGGTCGTGCGCCGTGCCGCGCAGCACCGGGCCGCCGGTGGCCGCGCCGCCTTCGTCGTCTTCGTCGAGGTGGTACGTCGCGTTCCGGAACTTCGGCGCCCAGCGGCGGCCGTCGCTGTCGCCGACGAGCCCTGGGCGTCCGAGCCAGCCCTCCGCCAGTTGGGGGAGCACCGGCACGGGTTGCGGGTAGGTGACCGCGCTGTCGCCGATGGCGGGGAGCGCGGCCCGGTGCAGGTCCGCCAGGGCGCCGCCGTCCAGCGCGCCGAGGTCCGCTCCCCAGTGCAGGACGCGCGGGAGCCGCCCGCCGTCGACGGCGACGACGAGGCTGGTGCCCCCCGCGCGCAGGTGCACCGGTACGTCGTTCGTTTCGTTGTCCACCGTGCGATCTTTCCCTGTTTTCTCGGTCATCCCCTGGGCCCGCCGCTCGCGATACCCGCGAAAACCGCCGCCTCGGAACCAGGAAGACGATCACGAACGGGACGGAGCGCACGAACGCCCTCGCCATGAGGGCCGGGTGGTTCGTACCGAACTGTCCCTGCGGCCCCGTCGTGCCGCTGTCGTACGTGACCGGTCGCTTCTGTCCTTGTCGTACAAAACCCATAGCCCTTGACGGGGCCGAGCCCGACGCGATAGAAAACCATCTGGTTATAGAACCGAAAGGTAATCAAAATGGCTGCCGACGTTCTCGACGCGACGTTCGCCGCGCTGGCCGACCCCACCCGGCGGGCGATCCTGGCCCGCCTGATGGAGGGCGAGGCCACGGTGACCGAGCTGGCCGCGCCCTTCGCGATGAGCCAGCCGGGCATCTCCAAACACCTGCGGGTGCTGGAGCGCGCCGGTCTGATCTCCCGCGGCCGCGACGCGCAACGCAGGCCCTGCCGCCTGGAGGCCGCCCCGCTCAGGGACGCCGTGGACTGGCTGGCGAACTACCGCTCCTACTGGGAGGAGAGCTACCGGAGGCTGGACGATCTGCTCGGCGAGCTTCAGCCCGGCGAAGCGGCGAACGCCGCCGGGCGGGAGAGCCCGTGATGTCACGGCAGGACCGGGCCGAAGGCCTGACGGTGCGAGCGGTGTCCGAGACCGACCTCGTCCTCACCAGGATGTTCGCCGCCCCCCGCCGACTCGTCTTCGACGCGTTCACCCGCCCCGAGCTGCTCCGGCGATGGCACGGCGCCCGCGGCTGGCACCTCGTCGTCTGCGAGGTCGACCTGCGCCCGGGCGGCGCCTGGCGCTTCGTGTCACGCGGGCCGGGGGGTGCCGAGCTGGGCCAGAGCGGGGTGTTCCACGAGGTCGCCGCGCCCGGCAGGCTGGTCCAGAGCGAGGTCCACGACGGCTGGGAGGAGGGCGAGGCCCTCGTCACCACCGTCTTCGACGAGCGAGACGGCCGGACCGTGATGACCACCACGGTCCGCTACCCCTCACGCGAGGCCCGCGACAGCGTCCTCCGCACCCCCATGGAACGCGGCGCGGGCGAGGCGTACGACCGTCTCGCCGGGATGCTCGACGAGACGACCGCGAACGGCGAGCCGTGACGCCCGACCGCTGAACCCTGAGCGGTGATGACCACCCTGAACCCTGAGCGGTGATGACCCCCTGGGTGGCGACGACCACCCCGAGCCGTGACGACCACCCTGAAAGGCGAGCCGCAATGACCGACGCCCAGCCGCCCACGCGGACCGAGATCCCGACCGATCTCGCCGACATCCCGGCCCACCTCACCACCCCGCCCGTCCCTCCCGGCGCGTTCCTCCTCGAACTCGTCCCGGTGCCCGTCAGGGACATCGACCGCGCCAAGGCCTTCTACGCCGACCGCCTCGGCTTCCACGTGGACGTCGACGTACGCCCCGCGGACGGGGTCCGGATCGTCCAGCTCACCCCGCAGGGCTCGGCCTGCTCGATCACCCTGACCGAGGGCGTCCCGTCTTTGAACATGCCGGTGGGCACGCTGCGCGGCCTGCACCTGGTGGTGAGCGACATCGAGGAGGCCCGCGCGGCACTCATCGAGCGCGGCGCGGACGTGGGCCCGGTCGAGGACCTGGGTGGCGTTCACTACGCCGCCTTCGCCGACCCGGACGGCAACACCTGGACCCTCCAGCACATGCCCTGGCGCGCCTGAGGACGTCCTTCACAGCCGGCGTCCCGGCAGTCCGTCCCCGGGCGGTCACCCACCCGGGGACGGACCGCCGTCATCTCACGTCGCGACGGTGAAGGTGTCCACGTCGAACAGGTTGCCCGCACCTCCCACGAAGACCAGGTACAGCGGCCCGGAGGCCGACCCGCTCAGGGTCGTCGACACCGTCGCGTAGGTGTCCCAGCCACCCGTGGGCGACACCGCGACCGATCCCAGTAACGTCCCGGTGGCCGATCCCGACCGTATCTGGATGGTCCCGCCCGACCCGGCGGAGGAGACCCGCGCGGTGAAGGTCCGTAGTCCGGCGGTGTTCACTCCGGCGTACGCCGCCCAGTCGCCGTTCTCGATGTAGCCCACCGAGGCTCCGCCGCTGGCGCCCGGGTGGTCGGCCCGCTGCACGCCCGACTGCGAGGTGTACGCCTCACCCTCCACCGTCTGGCCGCCGGTGCCGCCCGACTGGAAGGTGATCGTGTACGTCTTCCCGGCGGTGGCGTTCCAGCTCAGCGTGTCACCGGTGCGCGTGGCGGTGACCGTCGCGCCCGTCTCGTCCTTGACCTGGTAGGTGCCGGTGGCGGCGGCGGTCCTGACCTTGATCGGGGCCGTCTTGCCGGTCCGCAGGGTGACCGTCGTGGCCTTCCCGCCGCTCCAGGCGGTGTCCACGGTGACGTCGCCCCGCGCGCGCAGGCCGGTCACCGAGCCGGTCGGCCACGCGGCCGGCAGCGCGGGCAGCACGTGCACGGTGTCGTGTTGGCTCTGCACGAGCATCTCCGCGACCCCGGAGGTCGCGCCGAAGTTGCCGTCGATCTGGAACGGCGGGTGGGTGTCCCACAGGTTGTCCAGCGTGGAGGACTTGAGCTGCTCGCTGAGCAGCTTGTGGGCACGGGTGCCGTCGAGCAGCCGGGCCCAGAAATTGATCTTCCACGCCTTGGACCAGCCGGTGCCGCCGTCGCCGCGCGCGTTCAGGGAGACGCGGGCCGCCGCGGCCTCGGCCGTACCGGGCAGGATCTGGTTGCCCGGGTGCAGGGCGAACAGGTGCGACACGTGCCGGTGGGTGTCGGTCTGGGAGTCCCAGTCGGTCTTCCACTCCTGGAGCTGGCCCCAGCGGCCGACGCGCAGCCCCGGGTCGAGCCGGGACAGGGCGGTGCTGACCTCGTTCTGGAAGGCGGTGTCCACGCCCAGCGTGCGGGCCGAGGCCAGCGCGTTGGTGAACACCTCCCGGACGATCTGCTGGGACATCGACGCGCCCGCCGAGAAGTCGCCGTTCTCCGGCGAGTAGCTGGGGGAGACCACGAGCCTGCCGTCACGCGGGTCGGTGTGCAGGAAGTCCAGCCAGAACTCGGCCGCGCCCTTGATCGCCGGGTAGGCGGTGTTGCGCAGGTAGTTCACGTCGCCGCTGAACCGGTAGCTGTCGTACATGTGCTGGGTCGTCCAGGCGGCGGCCTCGGGGAACCAGAACGACTGCGGGTAGCTGTGCACGCCGGTGAAGCCGTAGGGGTTGGTCTCGTTGTTGACCACCCAGCCGCGGGCCCCGTACATGTTGGTGGCCGTCACCCGGCCCGGGGCGACCATGCTCGCGACGTACCTGTCGTACGGCCGCGTCGTCTCGCGCAGGTTGGTCTGCTCGGCCGGCCAGTAGTTCATCTGCAGGTTGATGTTGACGTGGTAGTCGGCGTCCCAGGGCGGGTTGACGACGTTGTTCCACACGCCCTGGAGGTTGGCCGGGAGGATGTCGTTCTCCCGTGAGGAGGAGATCAGCAGGTAGCGGCCGTAGGCGAAGAACATCGCCTCCAGCGCGCGGTCCTGCGTCGAGGAACCGCCGGTGTAGTTGCTGCGCAACTGGTTGGTCGGCACCGTCGGGTTCGTCTGGCCGATGTTCAGCTTCACCCGGTCGAACAGGTTCCTGTAGTCGGCGAGGTGCGCGGCCTTCAGCGCGTCGTAGGTCCTGGCCGCCGCCGTGGTCACCCGCGAGGTGACCCCGGCCTGCGGGTCGGTGCCCCGGTAGGCCGGGTAGCCGTCGGAGTAGTCGGTGCCCGCCGACAGCACCAGCATCACGCTGTCGGCCCCGGAGACGGTGACCCGGTCCCCGGAGTCGGTCCTGGTGCCGCCCTGGTTGACCACCTGCACCTGCGCCTCGAACCGCAGGCCGTTGTTGGCGAGCCGGCCGCGGATGGTGAGCCGGCCGTTCGAGGCGGTCACGGTCTTGTCGGTACGCGGTGAGGTGTGCCGCAGCGTGAAGGAGACCCGGCCGGCCTGGCTGGCCGAGATCCGGGCCACGATCACGTTGCCGGGGTTGCTGGCGAAGTACTCGCGGGTGTACTCGACGCCGCCCGCCGTGTAGCCGACCCTGGCCACGGCCTCGCGCAGGCTCAGCTCGCGCCGGTATCCCGTGGTGCTCGACGGCGGGTTGGCGAAGTCGAGGAACAGGTCGCCGAAGGTCTGGTAGGAACCGAAGTTGGTCTTGCCCTGGCCGAGCGCGTTGGCGACGGTCTGCGGCGTGATCCTGCCGTTCTGGTCGATCTGCGCCTGCATGTTGTCGATGGCCCCCGGGCGCGGGGAGGTCCAGTTGCCGTGGTTGTAGCCGCCGGAGGCACCGGGACCGCCGGTCCACAGGGTCTTCTCGTTGAACTGGATCTGTTCGGAGGCCACCCCGCCGAACAACTTCGCACCCAGCGGGCCGTTACCGATCGGCAGCGCCTGGGTCTCCCAGTTGGTGGCCGGCGAGTTGTACCACAGGGTCAGGTCGTCGGTCGCGGGCAGCGCCACGGCCTGCGCCGAGGTCGGGGCGTTCATACCGGCGAGCATGGCGACCACACCTAACAGGGCGATGCCCAGTCTGGAGCGCGGGAACTTGATCACACAAATTCCTCCGATCAACAAGGGGGGTAGACAACGAAATAGCACCGAAACAAGGCCGAAACAAGGCTTCACATCCGATGTCTCTTAATGAAAGATCAGACCTGCCCGGGATCTGGACGTCGCCGGAACGGGATGACCGCGCCCCGGACGCGCATCGGCGTGTCACCGTCACGCCGTCTCACCGCGCGGGGACGACGACCGCGCACGACAGATCGGATGTCATAGGGTCGCCCCGGATGGCCACGCACATGAACCGGGGATCTCGTAGATGTCCCGTTGCCTCACCAATCTGTTAACCCTATTTTTAAAAATTCCTCTATCGGCGAGGTCGATCAGGTGTCCGCCCAAATGTTCGCCCGGCGAATTTTCCCGCAGATCAGGGGCATAGCGGCGTTCCCGGCGAGGCGCGCCGCAGCCGCGTAACAGTCGGCGCCACTTTGCGCACTGGCAGTGCTCACAATGCGCGGCGCCCTCCGGCTCCCTCTACAGTCGTGCTCATGGCACAGCGGCGAGAGACGCGAGCGGAGACGGGTGACACCCGTCGGCTGATCACCCGAACGGAGATCGCGGAGTGGGCCAAGGTGGCCCGTCCGGCCGTCACGAACTGGGAGAGGCGGTACGCGGACTTCCCCAGGCCCGTGTCGGCGGGAGAAGCCGAATACTTTTGGCTCCAGAGCGTGCTCGCCTGGCTGGACGCGCGCCGCGTCCCGGCCAACAGGTTGATCGGTGACGAGCCCCCCGGCACCACGTACGGCGACCGGGTACGACGTGGTCTGCCCGACAACCAGCCGCCCCCGGGGGCCGGGAATTCACCTGAGGATTCACCCGGCGAAGGGTACACACGACGGCTGCACGAGCTGCTGGCGATGGCGGACGCGATCAGAGGCTCCGCTGCCATGGCGGACTACCTGGCCCTGCTGCTCACGCTCAACTTCCTGCGTGTGGCCGAGCCGGAGCGCTGGACGAAGTTGAACGAGCCGCCCGTCCGCGCCGATGGCGCGAAGCAGGCCAAAGACCTGCTCCGGAGCATCGGGCACGCGGCCGACGAGGCGCTGCGCCGCCGCGGTGTGCCCCCGGGGCTGCAGAACTCCCTGGTGCGGCTGACCCCGCGTACCGTCCAGGAACTCAGGCGAGTCGTCGATCTCTCCGCCGGGCTCGGACGCGAGACGTACGAGCGGCTCCTCGGCAGGTACGAGGAGCAGGTCGCGCTGCGCAGCGGCGAGTTCTTCACACCTCCCGCGCTGACCAGGCTCATGGCCGACCTCGTCGTCTCCGGTACCGCCAAGATAAGGCGTATCCACGACCCGTACGCCCGCGGGGGCGAGTTGCTGGTCGCGACCGCCGCCGCGGCGGGCGGGAACACGGACGTGCGTGGTGAGAGCCCGCGTCTGGATACCCTCCGGTACGCCGCGATGAACCTCGCCCTGCACGGTGCCGACGCGATCCTGGAAGTCGGCACGGCCACTCCGTGGGAGGCCCGCGGGAACCGGCCGCCGGTGCGGGCGGACGTGATCGTCACGAACCCGCCGTTCAACACGGGCTCGACGACGGGGAAGAGGACCCGGACAGCCTGGCCGTACGGCGCGCCGCCGGCGGGAAACGACAACTTCGCCTGGTTGCAGCACATCCCGCAATCGCTGGAAAGCGGCGGCAGAGCAGCCGTGATCATGCCGCAGAGCGCCGGGACGTCCGCCAACCAGGCCGAGCGGGACATCCGCCGCAACATGGTGGACGCCGGGGTGGTCGAGTGCGTGATCGCCCTGCCGGGCCGGCTGTTCGCCACCACCGACGTGCCCGTGTCCGTGTGGTTGCTGCGCCGGCCGGGCACTCCCGGCGCGCCGGTGCTCCTCATCGACGCGCGGGAGCGAGCGGCGAGATCTCGCGACCACCGGACCCTGCCGCCGGAAGACCTGAACGCCATCGTGACCACGTACCGGCGGTGGCGTGACGGCCAGGCCCCGGACGGCGGGTACGAGGCGGGCGACGGTCTCGGTGTCGCGGTCCGGCCCGACGAGATCCACGCCCGCGACTCCTCACTCAACCCCGCCGACTACCTTGCCGACGAGCCGCCGAACGACGCGGCCAAAGGGCTGGGCTCCGTCGCGGACGCGTTCGGACTGCTGGCCAGGACGCAGATTCAGGCGAACGAGGCGGGCAGGGCGGTCGTCACGAACGCGGCGGCGCTCGCCCGGGGAACCGGGGGCTCGTTCGCCTCCGTCCCGGTCGGCTGGACCCGCACGACACTGGCGGAGGTGTGTGAGATCCAGGCGGGTCCCTCGTACTCGCGCCTGCGTGACGAGCGACGCGTGCCGGACGGCGCCATCCCCATGGTGCGGCCCAGGCACCTGCGGGAGGGCCACATCACCGCTTCCAGCCAGGAGAGGATCCCGGCCGAGTTCGCCGCGTCGTACGAGCGCTACCTTCTCCAACCGGGCGACATCGTCTGCATCCGCTCCGGCGTGCTGGTCCCTCCCGCGTTGGTACGCGACGAGCACCACGGCTGGCTGCCGCACCACAACCTGTTCCGCCTCCGCGCGCACCGGCCGGAAGCCTTCGATCCGCGCTACCTGCTCGGCCTCCTGTCACAGCCGGACGCGCTCGACTGGGTGTACGACCGCTCGGCCACGGCGGGAGCGCGCTCCATCAGCACCCGCTCGTTCGGGGAGCTACCGGTGACACTGCCCCCGATGGCAGTGCAGCGGCGCGTCGCCACCCTGCTTCACGATCTCGACCTGCAGATCTCACTTCACCGGCGGCTGGTCACGGCCGCCACGGACGCCCGCGCCCTGCTGACCGAGGGCCTCATGAGCGGGGCGCTCGCTCTCGACCCGGCATGACCCCCTCTCTGAGGAAGGAAACCTCGCATGGACCCGCAACCTCCCAACGGCCCGAGCGCCACCAGGTCCCTCTGGCTGGCGATCGCGGGGCTCTTCTCCCTGGTGATCGCTCTGGTCGCGGGCATACTGAAGAGCCAGACCGGCGCGGGGCTCGCCGATTCGGCACTGATGAGCGGTGGCGCGTTCACCGCGGCGATGATCCTGTGCCTGGGGGTCCTGACCGCGGCCCAGGGACCGCGATGACCCTCCGGTGTCTCCTGGCCGAACGAAGGCGGAAGGAAGGCACCGGACACCGAACCGCGCCGGGACCGCTGGAGGCTTTGATGTACTCCGGCGCGGTTCAACCTGGCGAATCACGCGGAAACCCGCTGCCACCCTCTTCGCGCAGACCGGCTGTTCAAAGCTCGCGCAGACCGGCTGTTCAAAGCCATCCTCGCCCTTCGAACGCGGGAACGTCCTTTGTCGGCCGACGTCACGACCCGGATGGTTCCGGGACGACGCCCCACATGAACGTGGAACTCTTCAGCAGTTGTTCCGTCACCCTGATCCCGGTCAGGTGCTCGACGAGCAGGAAGGCCGGTCCTTTGTAGAAATAGGAAGACGACGGGTAAAGCTTGTCGATCTCCGTCATCACGTCCACGATTTCGTCCGGCTCCTCTTCCAGAGGTTCGTTGTCGCATCCGAAGCAGAATCGGATCTCGCCGTTCTCGCACCAGTGGAAGTAGTCCAGGCCTTTGATGCTGAGTGCGGCCTGGGAGACGAGGCGGGTGCCCTCGGAAAGCTTGGTGATCACGTCTTCCTGGGTGCCGATCCAGTCAGGGTCGAAGACGAACGTCCAATCACCGATGGAGGTGACGCCGAGAGGCTCCCCGGGACGGGGGTAATCATCCGGTTCTTCGGGGAGGGGGTCCGGCGTGAAGCCCTCCCATCGACCGCCGAGGCGGGCGACCACCTCTTCGGGCGTGGCACGGATGTAGATGAAGCTGTAGCACTCCTCGCCGTATTCGCCGCGGAGCCAGGAGACGTCAATGGGCCGCATGGTCATGTCGTCATGCTGCCAGCCGCCACCGACGGAAACAGGACCCGATCGTCACGGGCAAATGGAGCCGGGCGTGAACTCAGGATTCCGGCGATCGGTGAGCCTTTTCGCTCTCCCGGCCGGGCAGTTCGGGAGCGAATGATGGTGAGTCGCATGAAATGGGAGGAGAGGAATCGTCGGCGGCCTGGTTGTGCACCCTCACCCCGGCTCGGCCGCTCCGAGCCGCGGCTTCAGGATGCCACGATGCTCACGGACGCTCGGTACGGGTGGGGTTGCCGCGTACGAGCTCGCCGTGGACGCGCCAGCGGGCGGTGGTGGCGGCGCGTCCCGCCTCCTCGTCGCCCTGCTCGATGCGCTGCCGCAGCAGCCGCATGGCGATGCCGCGGTTGAGGCTGAACTGCCGCTCGGTGTCGACCACGACGACGATCCCCGAGGGCCGGTGAGTCGCCCGCACCGCCGTGCTGGCCTTGTTGCGGTGCTGACCGCCGGGGCCGCCGGTGCGGCAGGCGACGATGTCGACGTCCTTTTCCGCGAACGTCGTGCGCGGGGTGTCTACCTCGCATGGCCGGGCGGTGACGTACCAGTTCTTCCGGCTGGTGCCGGTCCGGTACGGGCTGGGGGCCTGCCAGCACAGGGTCCCGGTCCACGAGGCGGCGAACGCCTCGGCACCGGCCCCCGAGATTCGGACGAGGACCGACCGGTAGGTGCCGGGCCGGTCACCGGGAACGGTCTCGGTCCGGCGGGTTTCCAGGTTCTGCCGGGCGGCGTCGGCCTCCAGGCGGCGCAGCAGCCGGGCCAGCGCCCAGGCACACTCCTGCGGGCCACGCCCGGCCGACAGGAGCAGATGGACGCTCGCCGCCGATCTCGCTTTCGCGCTCACGACCGGCTCCGCTGGCGTGCCCGAGGCTGGTCCCGCTTGCGTACCTGCGGCCGGCCTCGCCCGCGCGCCCGCGACCTGCCCTGCCTGCGAGCTCGCGGCCTGCCCTGCCCGCGCGCTCAAGATCGGCCTCGCTTTCGGCGGCGCTCACGCTGGGGCGCGGACCCGAGGTCGGGCGTCTTGTAGGTGACCAGGGGGACCGTGGTGGCCACCGGCGTGGCCAGGCCGTGGTCGACGAGGTCGGAGATCACCTGCTCGATGCGCTTGTACGCCGTCGGCGCCTCCTCGAAGAGCAGCTGGCGGTCTCCGCACACCACCAGCGACCCCACCGGCGTGCGGCGCAGCTCCTCGACCGTGTGCTTGGCCCGCCCCCGGCGCAGGGCGTCCGCACGCGACATCTTGCGGCCCGCGCCGTGCGCGACGGAGTGGCCGGCCTCCGGCCCGGCGTGGGCGGCCACGAGGTAGGAGGGGGTGCCCCGCGTACCGGCGATGAGCACGTCGTTGCCGTCACCCGGCGCCGCACCCTTGCGGTGCAGGTAGACCCCGTCGCGGATCTCGACCAGGTTGTGGCACTGGTCGACGAGCGGCTCGGCGGGCTCGGCCCCCAGGGCGTGGGCGACCCGGGCGGCCATCAGCCGCCGGTTGAGCGATCCCCAGCGTACGGCCTCGTCGTGCATCGCCAGGTAGGCACCGGGATCGGGGGCCGGGCCCGCGCCGTGGACCTCGGTGTGCGCCCGCAGGATTCGCTCGCCCAGCCCCCGGGAGCCGCTGTGCACGATGAGGACCAGGTCGCCCCCGGCGAGCCCGAGACGGCTCGCGTGATCCGGCTCGAAGACCGTCCCGATCCGAGCCAGCTCGACGAAGTGATTGCCCCGGCCGACCGTTCCGAGACCCTCGGTGTGCCCCGCGGGGATGTCACCCTTCACGACGGCCCAGGCCGGGTCGTCGGCGTCCCGCTCGGGATCCAGCGCGCGATCGAGGTCGGGGAACCGGGCGGCGAGCTTCTCGGGCACGGCGCGCTTGAGCCTCATGGGGAACACCGCGATGCCGCAGCCGATGTCGGAGCCCACCAGGAACGGATACAGCACGGTCGACGCCATCGCGGCGCCGATGGGCGCGCCCTTGCCCGGATGCAGGTCCGGCATGGCGGCGACGTGCGTCATGCCGTCGAGGGCCGCCACCTGGTGGCACTGTGCGAGGGCGTCGGACTCGATCCAGCTCGCCGGGGAGGCGAACACGGTGACGGTGGCCGCGGTGGACGGCGGCGGGGAGTGTTGGTGAGACAAAGAGGCTCTCTCAGCTCTCTCAAAAGGGCATGGGCTGACAGCATCACGGCACGCGTCGGCACCGTGGCATCTCAGGGAGCGGGGTGCCGTCCATCAGATCGTCATGGACACCACGTTCCCCGAACCCGCCACACGGGGGCAAGCGGTTTTCGGCCGTACGGGCCTGCTCGTATCCGGATTAACGCCACCGTCGTAAACGGTCGGCGGCGAGGGAGACGTGAATCGAGCGGAAGCGATTCCGCCGGATCAAACGAAGGGGACATTCGAAGATTCCTGGTGACTTGACCATGTGCCGTCCGATCTTCCGGATTCCTCGTTACCATCTCCGACGGAGGCGATTCGATGTACAAGTACAGCCGTGACGAAGGAACGTGGGATCAACTTGTGGAGGTCGGGCTGGAGTTCCTCGTCGAGCGCGCTCAAAGCCCGGTCGCGACGTCGTACGAGGACCTCAACAACGCCCTGACGCAGAGAACCGGCCTTCCCGGTTTCGACTTCGGACGCCCTGACGAGCGAGCCGCAATCGGATACCTCCTGGGACTGATCGTGGAGAGGACCTACCCGGAGACCAAGCTGATGATCTCGGCCCTCGTCACCCACAAGGGCGGAACCGACCCGGGCGGCGGCTTCTACGCCCTGGCGACGGAACTCAAACTGCTTCGGCCGGGCGCTTCGAGAGTCGAGAAAGACAAGTTCTGGGTGGACCAGTACATAAAAGTGCAGGAACACTACTCCGGAGCCGACCGACGCGAGTCCTACTGTGCTGATTAGGGCTGTCATTTTTTAAAGCAAACGGACTTCGGCGCTCGGCATCTGCTTGGTCCACCAGTGACCGTAGCGGCGATAGACGGTGGTCCCGCGATCCGCCAGGAACGCCGCCAACGCACCGGCCTCCGCCGCGAGTTCCCTCCACACCTCCTCGTCCAGGCGGTGGAAAGCCGTCGCTTCGATGCCTCCCTCGACCGGGCGCCACACGCCGGCGATGTAACCGTCGACGAGCAAGGTCGGCAGGACATCGCCGTTGCGCCGGATGACGAGCGGGCGGTATTCCGGCGGAATGACGCGGTTGCGATCGGAGTAGGCGAGCAGGACGTTGTCCCACATGGGCAGCAGCCGCGGTGGGGCGGCGATGTCCTCTGCCGGAAGCGGTGCCCCGGGCACGTCGAACAGCGTCGCTCCATCCGGCCCCTTCAACTCCTCGACCTCACCGGCCAAAGCCTTTACGGCCTGCAGCAGCACCGGCCGCCTGAGCATGGTGAACTGCGCCAGGTCCGGCACCGAGGCGGGACCGAACGCCCGCAGGTAACGCAGAACCAGTTGCCGCACGGACTCGTCCTCGAACTCCGGACCTGATGTGGTCCACGCGGCGACGAACGACGGCCTCACACCGAACGACCACGGCCCACCGGTCGGGGCGTGATGCAAGGGCGCGAACGTCCGCAGCGCCCACCACACGCCCCGCCTGGGCTCACCGAACCTGGTCGTGAGGAAGCCCTCGATCTCGGCGCCGGTCCGTGGACGGGCCACGAACTCCGCGAGATGGGGAAGGAGGGCGTCGGCGTCGGCGACGGACAGCCCGCTGGAGGCGAAGCGGGAGCCGCCCAGACGCGCGGCCCGTAGGCTGCGCCGCATCGCGTTGTGGAACCCCGGGTAGTCCTCGGCGTGCACCGCGTGCAACGTGATGCGCATCAGTGGAGCCTTGACCACCTCGCGGGCGGCGAACGCGGCGTCCAGGTCTTCCGGTTCGAAGCCGGTGAGCCGGTTCCACAGGGCGAGATACGGTGACGGGGCCTCCTGCGCCTGCAGAGCGACGATGCGGCGGACGGCGTCGGCCACTGCCAGCGATTCGCGCTCCAACAGCATCTGTCGGCCGAGCGTGGCCCGGTTGAGCCGTCGGGCGGTAAGTCTCATGCCAGGATCCTCGTCCTCACGATAGGAAGGCGGCGTGACAGGGCGGACCCCCGGGTGCCAGACAGTCTGAGGCGCGGAGGCCCGTACCCATCCTCTTCTGTGGGCGGGCAGATACCGCTGTTCAGATCATCGCGGGCTCAGACACTTCGTTGGTGCACTCGATCTCCCGGTGAAGCCGTCGTGACGGGCGTGAACGTCGCTCATCCGGTCGGTACCGTGTCGATCGTGAAGCCACATCGACGCCTGCGGCGGGGGCGTCGTCCTCCGCGGAGGACGCGGCCGTTGAAAGGGCGGCGACATCCCTCGTCTGGGGCTTTGACCGGCGCGAATGTTCTCCTCGTCGGATACTTCTCCGCCAAGCAGAAGCAGTACGCCGTGCTCATGGATGAGCTCGCCGAGGTGGTCACGGCCCTTGGCGCTCGTGTGGTGGGAAGCTTTGTGCAACGTCGGGGCGTCTCCGACGGCGGAGTGAAGACGATGGGCCGACCTTACTCGTCGCGTACGTTGGTGAGCGCGGGCAAAGTGCGCGAGATCGCCTCCGCTCGTGCGGAGACCGATGCCGATGCGGTCGTCTTCCTCAATCCGCTGACAGGTCATCAACAGGACGTGCTCACGGAGACCTTCAACTGTCCGGTGATCAGCTCGGCCGAGCTACGGGCGTGATCGGCACGCATTCCGGGCCGGCCCCCCTGGGCGTCCGGCGAGCACATCAAAGGGCTCGGCTTCTGTCAGAGTACGCAGGTCGAAGCTCGTACTGCTCGATGGACCTCTGACTGTTCCAAGGCCTTCGTCGTTTTGAGGCGGCCTGGTCGGCCACTCCGAAGACACCCCGCGGTGCCAAGCGTTAGGCGCAGCACGGCAGGAGGACGTTCCCCCTTGAATGTGGACACCTTAGAGACTGGATCTTGAGGTCCAGGGGAAGAGATGTCCCTGATGGTGATGAAGAACTACCCGCCCGA
>NZ_JBIAQI010000035.1:44071-88696 GCF_042888905.1 Streptosporangium sp. NPDC002721 | reverse complement strand
AAGCTACCTCGCGGGCCTTCATCTACGCGGAGCCATCGTGTGGCTCCGAAGCCTTCAACCCATCTAAAGATTCAAAGCCCGTACAGGCCCTAGGACGCCTGAACGTCATGATTCGGCCACTGCCCCGCCCTGGTTGTCCACAGCCATAACCACTCCGTCGGCTACCCGCCGTCCGGGCCCTCTGACCAGTGCGAACGCTCTACTTTGCGTCTGGTGACACCGACCCGAGCGCCGGGCCAACGGGTCGTCTCGTCTCCGGTCCGAGTTCGCGCTGACCGTCGCAATCGCCGACAGCCTTCTTGGCGAAAAGTTTTTGTCGTGTTTCTCCCATTGACATGGCCTAAATCGGAATAAACACTGTCGAATGTCATCCTCGCCTACTTTCGGTTTCGGTCGCCCAAAAGGAGTGAAAGTATGTCCGAGTTCGGCATCGCCCCCGGTAGAAACCAGTATTTAGTGAAAGCCGATGAGCCCAACTGGGGGGTCAATTACCAGGCGTGGGGCAACTACGACTACGCGCTTATGAGTACCGACCGCAATAACCGGGGCAGCTGGGTCGTATTTCACGAGAAGGACGGCGGCTACCTGATCGAGTCGATCGGCAGCAACTGGGAGGGCTTCCGATTCTGGGCGGCCCCGCGAGGGGACAGTCCCGTCCTTGGCGGCGAGGGCATCTGGCTCTCCGAGGAGTACAGAGCCAGCGTGTGGCAGGTGCGCAGAGCCCCAGTCGGTGCCGGTTTCGATCTATGGACCGGCGACCCGAACACGCCCCTGAACGTCTGCTACCGCGTCGTAGACAACTGGTTGTGCGCCCAAAACAGCTTGTACGGCAACGTCAAGCAATGGATCAGCTTCCTCGCCCTGGATGCCTGAGAAACTTCGTGGTAATTGTTCTTGAAAGCCGAGAACTCATCCCCCGAGAGACCCTTCTGGCCGACGCGCGGCCGACTGTCCAGTTCGCCGACCGAGCGCCCCCGAAGGAGCGGACTTGATCGGCGGCACGGTCACCGGCGATGAGTCGTCAATCGCTCATCAGGGGCGACGAGGGCTTAGCGCGAGTTTTCGTTCCGATGTTCCTTAACCCCCCTATCGGCCGCGGCCACCACGCCCATGCGAGGGGCCACCTCGTAGCTTCGGCCGGGAGCTGCGCTGGGCCTGCTGGGCATGGGCACGCTCGGTGCGCTCGGTGTGCTCCTGGGCGGCTCGCCCGGCGGGCAGCGCGGCGCGCAGGTCGACCTCCTCGGTGACGGCCGCCAGGCGCCGGCGGGCCTCTTCGGCGGTGGCCGGGGCCCGGTAGCCGGGGAAGGCCAGTATGGCCGCGCGAGAAGGGGCCGGGGTCGGGGTGCTGAGCCGGGCCACGTCGTCGGTGAGCACGGCGCTCAGCCGCTTCAGGTGGGCGTCGGGGAAGGCGCCGTAGCGGCGCGCGCTCCAGGCCGGGGCGGCCGCGATCCGGCGCCGACGCAGCTCGCGCGCCAGGGCGTCGGCGTGGGTGCTCAGCGTGGCGGCCTGGCGGTGCTGGCGGTGGCGCCGGTGCCAGGTCTGGATGGTGGCGGCCAGCAGTACCAGCGCGGTGGCCACCAGCATCCATGTGGCGGCCGCCGGTCCCTGGCGGGCGGCCGCGATGATGATCCGGGTCGCGGCCCGCACCTCGGCCCGGGCCGGTACGGGAACGCGTGCCTGGGCGCGGAGGGCTTGGGCGGACCAGGCCAGGCGATCGGCCAGTGCGGCGATCGGCCCCGGCCCGCCCGTCCCGTCCGGGCCGGGCTTTTCGACGCGCTCGGCGAGCGCGGCCAGCATCGCGGCCGCGCCCCGGCACCCGCTGCGCCAAGCTGCGACGTCGCCGTCCGGGGTGCGCTCCAGGCGTTCCCGGACGGCGTCGACGAGCTGCGCGGCACGCTTCCACTCGGCGACGTCGACGGCGGCCCGCTCGCCGGGACCGGCCAAGCCGGCCGCCTCGGGGGAGCGGCGCCACTCGGCCAGCGCCGGGCCCTGGCCGTCGACGTCGTCCCACTGCTGGCGCAGCTGAGGCAAGGTCAGGTCCGCGGCGAGCTTGCCGCCGCCGAACCACACCGGCGCCCGCCCGTCGGCCGGGCGCAGCGCCGCCGAGTAGCCGACCACGCGGTCGCAGCCGCCGGTGGCGAACCGGGCTCGCACCAGCACGCCGCAGGCCTTGGCGCGGCGCACGAACTCCGCTTCGCTCGCCGAGCTGGCGGCCGCCGCACGCACCAGGCGGGCCAGGCGCAGCCGGTCGACGTCCCCGCTCCCCGGGCCGGTGTGGCCGGCCGGGCTCCTCGATGGCGGACCGGTGCCGGCAGCGTGCGTGCGGGCTCGCTTGGTGCGTTCGGCCTCGGCGCGGCTGTAGCCGGGCAGGCCCCGCCCAGTTCACCAGCGAGCGCCTTGGGGACGCCGGACGTGGCTGACCGCATCTACTTGCGGCACTCCACCGACAAGCAGACCGACGCCCGCCAGCGGCACGCCCTGGCCGTCCTGCTGGCTACCGGTGCCCCCGTCTACGAAGACCCCGCCACCTCCAGCCGCCAGCTCTCCCTCGACCGGGCCGGGTTCACCACGCTGCTGCACGAGGCCGCCGTCGGCGACACCATCCGCATCGCCGACGCCGCCCGCCTGTTCCGCTCCGTCGCCGACATCTTGGTCCTGCGCCCCGTGCTCATCCGCCGCGGCTTGCGCCTGCGTGTGGAGTCCGGGCTGCTGCCCGGCATCGACCTGGCCAGCGACGACCCCGGCACCAAGATGATGGTCTCCGTCCTGGCCGCCGTGCTGGAGTTCCAGCGCGACATGATCAGCGAGAACACCCGCGAAGGCGTCGCCGCCGCCGAGGCCGGCGGCAAGACCCTCGGCCGACCCGCGGCGCTCGCCCCGGACAAGGCAGCCGACGTCGTCAACGCCTACCGTCAGGGCGCCGCCGTCAAGGCCCTGGCCCGCCAGCACCGGGTCGCCCCCAAGACCATCCGCCGCATCTTGGACACCGCAGGCGCTCGCGACCTCCCCAGCCAGCTCACTGAACCAGGCGCCGACAACCCGGACACGAACGTGACCCTCGACCTTCCCGGCTTGCTGGTCGACCATCTGCGCGTCGCCGGCGACCAGTCCATCCGCCAGGCCCTCTCCGCCGGGCAGATCGTCCGCCGCGGTAGCGGCTACTCCGTTCGTCTCACCGCCCCGCTCACCCTCCACCAGACCGCGCTGGCGCAGAGCGCCGCATTCGCCGAGGGCGCCGGACCGTCCGAGCGCAAAGCGCACCGTGTCTTCACCGCCCGCGTCACGGGGGTTGAGCAGCAACCGAACTGTCAGTGGCGTTAAGCGAGCACGAGGAGGATGACCAGCGATCCTGCGGTCGTGAGGAGAAAGCGCGCCAGGACCAGGGGGCGGAACCATCTGGGGAAGGCCGCCTCGGCTGCCCTCATCAGAGCCTTGGCGTCGATGTCTGTGGTGCCGGACTTTCGGAGCGCGGCCTCCACGTACCGGACGACGAAGACCTGGGCGGTGGTGATGAAGCCGCCGGCGATCAGCAAGATGGGCTGGAGGATCCAGGTGAGCAGTGGTTGGCCGTTGAGGTTCAGTACGGCGAGCGCGGCCAGGCCCAGGGCGATCGCCATTGACACCGCCACGCTGGCGGTGCCGGCGGTGAAGTCGAGGCCGTTCTTGACCAGTACGGCACGATCACGGCCTTGCCGCTGGATCTCGGTATCGGCGGCTTGCTGGGCCGCGCTGCCATACCGGTGGCCGGCGAGCGGGACAAGCAGGTACGTCAAAGCCAACAGCAGTTGAAGGGTGACAACGGTGGGCACGGGGGCTCCTCGGGGAACGGGTGAACTTAGTTCAACAACGTAGCCTGGGGTTGAACAAAGTTCAACAGCGGTTAGGCTGAGCGTCATGCTGACCAGGGAGCAGATCGTCCGGGCCGCCGTCGCGGTGCTCGACGCGGAGGGCGTGAACGGGCTGAACATGCGCCGGTTGGGCGCACACTTGGGATCGGCCGCGTCGGCGATGTATCACCACGTGCAGAGCAAGGACAAGCTGGTAGTCCTCGCCGCCGACCACGTGTTCGGCGAGATCGCACTGCCCGATCCGGCCGGGGCCGATTGGCGAGAAGCTGCCGCGTCCCTGGCGCGTGGCGCGTATGCCATGGTCGTCCGGCACTTCTGGCTGATCCCGGCCATGAGCACCCATCTCATCTACGGCCCCAACAAGGCTCGCTTCGATGAACGGTGCTTGACGGTCTACGAAAGTGCCGGGTTCACCGAAAGCGCGGCCGATCAGGCGGCTGCAACCGTGCTCATGTTCGTGATCGGCGCGGCGCAGGGTGAGGCGGCGCAGGCGGCCTGGCTAGCGCGCCTGCGCCGAAGCGGAGCTGATGCCGAACAGGAACTGCGGGAGATCACCGCAGAGATAGTCGAGATCGCCCAGGATTTTCCCCGCCTGCGAGTCCGGCTCGGTTCCGTCGCCGCCTCCCCGCCCGAAGATCCCTTCGAGTTCGGGCTCCACACGCTGCTTACCGGCTTGGAGTCGCACGCCGCTCGAGGTTGACGTGGCGGTAACGCGCGCCGCGAGGACTCGTTAACGCCACTGACGGTTCGGTTGCTGCTTCAAGCCCCGCTTCCTCTCGTCGCCAAAGCTGCGACATGCGGAAACAGGCCCGTCGAACGCATCCGAACGGAAAGTCACGGTAGGACGGCCTGATCCATTCCACTAACGGGACTTTTCGTTCGGATGCTCGTCATGCCCCGATTCCGCCGCGTGCGGCCGGGCGCCCGCGTCCCGGGGAAGGCACGGCCGACGGCCGGCCGGTGGGCTTGCGGGGACCGGGCCACCGGCATGACCACGTCGTCCAGGTGTTCAAGGACGTCTGCGAGGGGACGGACGAGGCCGCTGCCTTGAGCGCCCTGCTCGCTCCCGGCGTCGTCGTGATCACCGACGGCGGCGGCCGGGTACGTGTCCCGCTGCAGCCGGTCAGCGGCACCGAGCAGGCCGCGCGCTACCTCCTCGGCCTGTTCGGCGGGCAGGCCGAGGTGACCTTCGCGGAAGCGTCGGTCAACGGCGGGCCGGGGCTCGTCGTCCGCGTGGCCGGCACCACGGCCGCGGTCGTCGTCCTGCACCTCTGCGACGACCTCATCACGGACGTGTGGATCGTGATGAACCCCGACAAACTCGGCGCGTTTCAAGGGTATGAGGACCCTCCGACGAACCCTCCGACGGACCCTCCGACGGACACGACGCGAACACGATGACGTGCTCTGGACGACGTCGTCCAGAGCACACCTCCTCACGTTCGTGGTGGCGTTCCCCCGCCGGCCGTTCAGAAGCCGAAGCGCTCCCAAACGCCTTTGTACATGGCCATGGCCATGCCATCTCGTCGTTAGGTGGAGAGCCGTCACGCCGACGGCCCACGAGGCCGCCCCCGCGGGCGGGCACATCTCCTCACATTCATACCGGCGATATCGTCATAGGTGCATGACAGACGAAGTACGGCGGGGGGCGCGGATCCTTGACGACACGGCTCCCGCCGAGCGCCGGACCCTGTTGGGGCTCGCCTACCGGATGCTCGGTTCCGCGCACGACGCCGAGGACATCGTGCAGGAGGCGTACTCACGCTGGTACGCGATGGCCGAGCGCGAACGGCGCGAGATCAGGTCGCCCATCGCGTGGCTGAGCAAGGTGACCAGCCGGATCTGCCTGGATCACCTGATGTCGGCCAGGGTACGGCGCGAACACTACGTGGGCGAGTGGATACCCGAACCCCTGCGCGACCACGGCGCCTGGACCAGCGTCACCGGCCCGGCGGACGACCCCGCCGACCGGACGACGCTGCAGGAGTCCGTCAGCATGGGCATGCTGACGGTGCTGGAGACGATCACACCCGCCGAACGTGTCGTGTTCGTGCTGCACGACGTCTTCGGCATGCCGTTCGCCGAGATAGCCGAGGTGGCCGGCCGCAGCCCGGCGGCCTGCCGCCAGCTCGCCGTCAGCGCCCGACGCGGACTGGCCGCGGAACGGGCCCGCCCGGTGAACGACGCCGAGCGGCACCGCGAGGTCGTCTCCGCGTTCAGGCGGGCCTGCGAGAGCGGGGACATCGACGCCCTGGTCGCCACGCTGGACCGCGCCGTGGTCGTTCGTTCCGACGGCGGGGGCAAGGCGCACGCCGCCCTGCGCCCGGTCCTCGGCGCCCGGAAGGCGGCCCGCCTGTTCCTCGGCCTGCTGCGCAGGCGACCGGACATGGAATTCGGCGAGGAGGACGTCAACGGACGGCCCGGCGCCGTCATCCGCCAGGGCGGCGTCACCGTGGCGGTGATCGCGACCGAGACCCGCGGCGAGGTGCTCACCCGGATGTGGATGGTCGTCAACCCCGACAAGCTGCGCGCCTGGACCGGCTGAACCACGCGCGGCCTCCCGGCTCCCGGCTCCCGGCGTCCCGGTGACCTCAGGCCGCGCTCAGCGGCTGCTCCGGCGCGCGGATCAGGTCCGCGACGGAGTCGTGGACCCGGTGCCGGTACGGCCGGCGCGAGCCGTGGCCCAGGGAGGCCGCGACGTTGGCGCCCGCCCGCCGCCCCCCTGGCACAGCGCATGCCGCCCGTTCATCGGGGCGATCCCGCCTCGCGAGACAGGGGCAGTGCCGTCTGGTGTCCGGCGACCCCGGCTCCGACGATCACCACCTGTGCCCTGCTCGGCGTCACCGCCGTTTCCCCGGGGTGATCGTCGGCTCCCGGCTCTCCTGTCGCGCCGGTGCCGGCCGTTCGTGGTACCCGCCGTCCGGGGATCGCATGATGATCCCGCTCTCTGCCCCGTGCTCGGCCGCGTGGCGATCCGCCTGCTGGAGCGCGAGGCAGATCCGCCGGGTGAGGACGAAGGCGATGACGGGGCCGGCGACCACGGCGAACCTGAGGAAGATCGTCACGGCCTCGACGGTGAGATGGAAGTGGAAGGCGATCTGGTCGTTGGCCGCGGCCGTCCACAGCAGGCCGTAGAACGTGACGCCGGCGACCGCGACGGCAGTCCTCACCGGCCTCTCGCGGGGCCGGTCGAGCAGCTCGTGCGCGAGCGGCCCCCGGCCCGGCGCGAGCCTGCCCTGGGCCGTGCGGCTCGCGCTCCGGGGCCGGCCCTGCGCGTCGCGGCGGCCGCGGCGCGCCAGGAGGAGGCGCTCGGCCGCCGGGTAGGCGGCCAGGGCGGTGAAGAAGATCCCCGGCACCACCAGGGCGGGGACGAGCACCGCGAGGCTGAGCGTGTGGTCGCCGACGGTGAGTTCCCACCCGGGCATGATCCGCAGGGCGCCGTCGAGGAACCCCATGTACCAGCCGGGAACCGAGCCCGCCGAGATCTGCGTCGGCCTGGCCGGGCCGTACAGCCACACGGGGGCGATCTGGACGCCGTACCCGAGGATGATCAGCATGCCGATCGTCGCGAGCGCCATCATCGGGCGTGCGCCGCGTCGCGCCGGCAGCGAGGCGGCGAACCGGGAGTGGCCGTGCCGCCGCACCAGCAGTTCACGGGCGATCAGCAGCGCGGCCACGACGACCGCGATCAGCAGGTGCCCGCCGTACATGAGCGGAACGATCCTGTCGCCGGGGAAGTCCGGGCCGAACAGCAGCGACAGCGCCCAGGTTCCGGCCACGGGGACGGACTGCGCGACCGACATGATCAGCCACAGACTCCCGCCCGACAGCATGTCGTCGGGCAGGACGTTGCCGGTCTCGCCCGCGGCCATGCCCAGCGCCAGCAGTGTCACCCAGATCAGCCACTGGCCGGTACGCGGGCGGCGGAACGCGCCGGTGAGGAACATGCGCAGCAGCTGCGACACCACGGCCGCCACGAAGACGAGTGCCGCCCAGTGGTGGGCCTGGCGGATGAGCAGGCCACCGCGCAGCTCCAGGCTCAGACGCATGGTCGAGTCGAAGGCCTCGCTGACCAAAAGCCCGCGTAGCGGACCGTAGGAGCCGTCATAGCTCACCTGGGACATGCCGGGGTCGTAGAACACCATCAGCACCGCCCCGCTCACCACCAGGACGACGAACGACCATAGGGCCATCTCCGCGAACATGAATGACCAGTGCGAGAACTGAAACGAGCGGCGCTTGGCCGTCAAGGAAAGCATCCGGGCCCCTAACCTTGCCTTACTCACACGACACTCACACGACGAAACAGAGCCGGCGGTTGTGACGGCGACGGCGCCTCGGCGACGGTGACAAGCGTCACCACGCGGTTCCTTCTTCGGGGTCTCGGCCACCCCGTGCCCGCCGAGCCGCCTGCACTCCGGGCGGTGACGTACTCATGTGCTCCAAGAACACGGTCAGCAGCAGTTCGAGGACCTCCGCCGGTCCGGCACCGCCCCGCCCGGTGGAACGCCAACCGGGGAGCCCCTGCTCACCCGCGCGTGGGCCTTCTCGCAGGCCCGCCGCCCCCGCGGCCTTGGCCGCACCCAGCCAGGGCCACCACGAGGCGGCAACACCGTACGACTCCAGCGGCCCGACGACCCACGCGGCACGGGTGAGCAGGGCGTAGGCGGAGAACGCCGCCCCCGCGGCGGCCAGAACGGTGACGATGAGGTGAACCACGGGGTGCTCCTTGCTCGGACGACACCGGGCCGGGCTGCAGCGGCGGTGACCGGTGAGCCCGTCACCGCCTCGACCCGCCCCCGTACGGCGATGTGACCGGCGGCGACCGTGATGTGCGTCACAGGCGAGACGGCGGGCAGGCCGATCGCCGCGATCCGCCTGCCCGCCGCTGTCAGCCGAGGACGGCCAGTTCGAGCCGGACGAGGCGATCGGGTTCGGCGATGACGTCGATGGCGGTGATGAGGTCGTCGACGATCGTGAAGGTGAGTGCCACCCGCAGACGAGCCCGGGGAGCCATCACCAGGCCGACGGCGCCGTCGAGGAGGGCGGGTCCGGTGAACCGGGCCCGCCCCATGGCGGCCATCGCGCCCCTGGCGACGTGCTCGGCCCCGGCCACCGTGACGGGTCCGGCGCTCAGCATGACCGCCCTGTCCGCCCGGAGCGTGACCTCGGGGTGCAGCAAGGTGATCAGCGCCCGGAAATCCTGGCCGCGAGTGGCCGACAGGAAGGCCTCGACGATCTCCCGCCGAGGGGTCAGATCGGCGTGCGGCGCGGGTGCGGCGCCCCTGACCCGGCGACGCGCACGACTGGCCAACTGCCGGCCCGCCTGCGGCGATCGCTCCAGCAGGGCGGCGATCTCCTCGAACGGCACGGCGAACAGATCGTGCAACACGAAGGCGAGCCGCTCGGCCGGGCCCAGGGTGTCGAGCACCACCAGCAGCGCCACCCCCACCGAGTCGGCCATCTCCGCCTCCCGCCCGGGATCACCCGCCGCCGCGGAGCCGAGCAGCGGATCGGCCGCCCGGACGTCTGACCAGCGCCGACAGGGAAAGATACTTTCCGGCACACCACCCCGTGGAGGAAGCCATGACGTCCGGACGAGCTGCTTCGCTGACCCGCTTCCCCTCCCGGCGCGCGCCGCTCGCGCCTACGCCACGGCCCTCAGCCGCCGAGAGGCCGCAACAGACGATCGACAGCCACGCGACCGGCTTCCAGCGCGGCCTTGAGGGGCTTACCGTTGCGGGTGAGGCGGCCGACACGCGGGGCGTCGGGCCCGGGACGCACGGACAACACCGCCGGAACCCGGCCGTCGGCAGAGGGGCCGGGCATCGGCGGCACAGCTTGGTCGTAGCGCGCGAGCAGCGCGTCGTCGTGCAGCAGGCGGTGGCCACGCGTGAGGAAACTCCGGTGCAGTTCCTCAGGATGGCGGCGCAGAACGGTCGCGGCGATCAGACGTGCCCCGTAGGACGGACGCGCGCCGGGCCCGGCGACCGGTACTCCGATTCCGGCCACGGGCGCGGGACGAGACCGCAGGACAAGAACATGGCTGGCGCCCTGCGCCAGAGCGGTGCGATAAGGGACGGACTCGGCCAGTCCCGCGTCGTAATAGAGCCGCCCTGCCAGCTCGACGGGCGGACCGGCCAGGAACGGCAGCGCGGCACTGGCTCGCAGCGCCAACCGCAGTTCTGCGGGACCACTCAGATGCGGGCGCAGATCGGTGGACAGCCCGGTGCGGACATCGGTGGCGAGCGGGTGATACTCGACCGGGTTGGCCAGGACGGCGTCGAAGTCCATCCGGGCCACCTCGCGGTACAGGCGCTCGACGAGGTTGTGCACATCGACCACCGGCCGGCCGCGCAGCAGGTTGGAGGGGCGGATCATCTGTCTCGCGTAGACGGGTTCGGCCCAGCCGCTCAGCTGCTCGGGGGTTCCGCTGAGCAGCCAGGCCGCCGTGATGGCCCCCGCCGAGGCTCCGTAGACCGCGTCGAAGGCGTGTGTCACCCCGCTTTCGTACAGGGCCAGGGCCATACCCGCGGAGATCGTGCCGCGCATGCCGCCACCCTCGATGGCCAGGGCCACCCGGTGGCCGTCCTGGCGCTCCCCCGGGCGGCTGCCGTGGCGGACCCGGTCGGCCAGGACGCGCAGTACCTCATGCCGGCCGGGCTCGATCACCGGTTCGCCTCGCATGTGCCATTCTCCTTTCGCGGCGCCGGTCATGGTGCCGCGGCATCGTCACCGGACAGGTAGGGACGGGCCTGAGCCCAGACGCCCCGATCGGGCCGGACGGCCCTGAGCCGTCCCCGCCCCCGGTGGCGTCGCATGATGGTGACATGGCCGGGCCGGGCGGCGAAATCGCGCAGGGCCTGGCCGGCTCGTGGCCGGGCCGTCAGGGCACGGGAGGGCACGGGAGGGCACGGTGATGCCCGCCGCGACGCCCATCCGTCGCCGCCGCCCCGGCCATCCCGGCCCCATCACACTGCGTCACCTTTCCCCGCCAACCGCCTGACGCCGGGAACCGGAATTTCAAAAGATGGTCTTGCATATCGGTGATCGCTAGTCAAAGATCAATGTGCAGCGGCAATTCCCCACGGGGGTCTACAGGAAGGTCCAAAGCATGAGTCTCATGAAAAGAGCGGTCGTCGGCCTCGCCAGCTTCGCAATCGCCGGAACGGTCCTATCCTTTGGGGGCGTAGCCCACGCCGAAAGCAAGTTCTACGGCGGTTACTCCGACGCCGGCACCTGCAACTACTGGAGGTACGCGGTCAGGGACTCCGGATACCAGGTGACAGCCTGTACCTGGTCGCAGCCCAACAAGTGGCACTTCACCGCCTGGCGGTAGCACCCGCGACGGACCCGCGGTGAACCACGCGCCGGTCCAAGGGCCCGGCCCCCTCAAGGGGCCGGGCCCTTCACGCGTCCCGGGCGGTGCGTGACGGCCCTTCCGGCTCCCGCAACATCACCCCGAGAACCGACCCGCCCGCCACACACCAGACGGCGTCGGACGCCGGGAAGGTCCGGCCACCGAAGGAGGACGCCGGACTCGCCGGTGAACCCACCCTCCCGGACGTCACGGCCGGAGCGATAGTACGCCCAGGTCAAACACCAGATCACCTCAGAGGGATGCCCGCAAGAACGACACCGGGCACACCCCGGGCCACCAGGTGGCCAAGCGCGATCAGGCCGGGGCGACAAGACCCGCCAGACCCTCGTCGCGGCCACCGGGCGGGCCCCTGCCGCCCCGGCCGCCCACCCGCCCCTCCTGACGAGATCAGCGCCCCACCGGCCGCCGCCCGCGACACCGCGATCCGGCGGCGACTCCCGGAGACGCCCGCGGCCACCACCGCGAGACCACCCCCGCCCCCTTCGGGAAAGCGGTGCGAGCCGGAGCCGCCGCACCGCCGGCGAACACACAGCGTCACCGCGAAACCTTGCGGGAACGACAACCGGCACCCCTCCGATAAGCGAGCTTACCGATCGGAAAACCGGATCGAATTGGACTGTTCCAAAGCTTCCCCGGCGATTAACCGGAGCCATTCCCATTCGGCTGCGAATTCGAGAAAATCGAATTCACCAGGAGGAACAGGGAGGTTCGGCTTCCGCCCGGAGATCTCGCCCGCAGCGGAAACGACGAATGGACCGATTAACCTTTGTGGAACGAACGCACGAGCCCCCCGCCGTCCCGGCCGGACCCCACCGAGGGTAAGCGACAGTGACGGATCTCCCCGCGCAGCCGACCTCCCCGCCGGCCTGCGGCGGATACGCGGGTTCACCGGCGAGGCACCTCATGCCAGGACGGCGCCTCCTGCCCTCCGGAGTGAAGACGAAAGTGCCTTCGAACGGCCCCCCAAGGGATGTGACGCCGGCATCGAAGACGACCGCCCCCGCCCCCCCGCGACCGTCCTCGAACGCAACCGCCCTCCGCCGTCGAACACGGCGAAACCCTCACCCCAGAGCACGGACCAGGGACTCGGCCCTGCGACGGTCATACGGTGCGGCCAGACGTTCAGCGGCCACCACCGCCCGCTCGGCCGCCCGCAGGGCCTGCCTGCGCCCGCCCGACACCGCCCGGACCAACGCCAGAGCCCAGCCGATCCGGGCACCGGCCCCGGGATTGCGAGCCGCGTACCGGGAAAGATGCCCAAGCAGAACACAAGCCACGCCCCGATCCCGCCCCGCCTCCCACAACACCTCCGCGAGACCGGTCCAACACTCCAACATGCCAGGCTGCACCACCGGCAACCGCCCGGCCAGCACCAACGCCTCGGCCAGCACCACCGGCGCCCGCGCCGGATCCAGCCGAGCCTCGATGGCCAGCAGACGCAACTCCTGAATCGTGCGGCCCGCCGGACTGTCACGCAAACCGATCTCCCTGGCATGCGTACGCCGCCGCTCATGCGAAGCCCGAGCCGCCACCAGCAACTCCCGGACCCGCTCCACCGGCACCCCGTCCAGACGCAACAACGCCTCGGCCCGGCCGGTCAGACACCAATGACGACCGATGTCGTCACCCACCCGCGCGACCGCCAGCTCCTCCGTCTGCGCGTACCCCACAGCCGCCACCGCGAACTTCCCCTGCCACAACGCGGTCTCGGCCAGCATGCCGGAACAGCTCTCCGCCACCCGCGGATCGATCGTCCGCGACCGCCCCCGCACGAACGACCGCCTGGCATCCTCGAAACGACCCGCGTGCAACAGATCGATCCCACGAGCCAGCCACGCCCGATGCACAGCCTCATCCGGATGCTCCACACCCGAAAGCGCCCGATCCGCGAGCCCCCCATAGCGAGCGGCGAGACGATGACGACCGGCCAGACGAGCGATGGTGGCGAAATTCGCGTACGACTCGGCGCACAAAGCACGGTCGCCACCACGATCAGCGGCATTGAGCTGACGCAGCGAGGTCACCAGCATCACCGGCAGATCCTGCCGGTGATAGGCCAACCTGGCGAGCAAGGTCAACACCTGCGCCACCTCGGCCTCCTCCACCCCACCCGCACGCGATCCGGGCAGCAAACGGCGAGCGGCGGTGACCGGCAGCAGACGATGAGCCACCTGACAGGTGGCGGCACCCAGCAAAGCCGCCACCAGACCCGCACGAGTGGCGGGCAGCGACCCACCCAGCGTCTCAAGAGCGGCACAGGCCAGCCGGGCGGCGGCACGCTCCCTGGCGAGCTGATGAGAACTCACCGCGGCCATCCGCAGCAGACGAGCCCGCGACCCCGCATCCCCCGAAAGACCGTCAAGATACTCGCCGACGACCGCCACCGACTCCTCGTACAACCGCAACCGCAAACACAACGTCCAATAATGATCCAGAAAACGCGGCTGCCCGGACACCCGCCAGGCCAGGCGAACATTGTCCATCTCCACACCGAGCACACGCACGACCTCATCATCCGAACCATCCTGAAGCGCACCGGCGTGCCCCTCGAGAAGACGGGCGTAATGGCGAGCATGCCGCTCACCCACCCCCGGATCCTCCACATGGGCGGCGGCAAGATGCTGGATGACAGGATGAAGGGTGTACCGGCCGGACGAAGTGAGCTGTAACACGCTGTGATCGACCAGATCGACCAGCACCTCAGGGCCGACCCCGGCGACCTCCAGGGCCGCACGCAACGTACAACCACCACCGAACACCGACAACGCCGCCAGCGCCGCCCGCCTCGCCGGATCGAGCAACCGCCAGGACGTCTCGAAGACCGTGCGCATACTCGCGTGCCTGGACCGCACCGCAGGCCCGGCCGCACACAGCAACCCCGTGTCCACTCCCAGCCGCTCGGCCAGATCCGCGCACGGCACGGCACGCAACAGACCCGCCGCCAACTCGATCGCCAACGGCAACCCGCCGAGCGCGGCACAGATCGCGGCCACCAGCGAACCCTCACGCTCGGCGTCGAACCCCGGCCGGGCCTTGAGCGCCCGCGCGACGAACAACGCCTCGGCGGCCGGCGCCGCAAGCCCCTCCACCACCACGACCACCTGACCCGGCACGACCAGCCGCCTCCGGCTGGTCGCCAGCACCCGCACCCCCGGCGCCTCCCGCAGGATCTGCGCGATCACCCCGTCGAAGGACGGCAGATGCTCCAGATTGTCGAGCACCAGCAACATCGAACGACCGGCGAGGGCAGCGAGCAGCAACTCGGCCGCGGGCCGCGGCGGCGACAGATCCACACCGAGCCGACGCGCGAGCGTCGTCACAGCCGCCTCCGCCCGCACCCCAACAAAAGACACAAACGCGACATCCCCCCAGGGGGAGGAGACATCGCGCCCACCAACCCCCTCGAAAGACAAAGACGCACCCCCCGCCACGGCAACGGCCAACCGCGTCTTACCGATCCCACCCGGACCCGACAACGTCACCAGACGCTCCCCAGACAACAGAACACGCAAGCGACGCACATCACACTCACGACCCACCAACTCCGACCCCGGAACCGGCAAAGCAGCCCGGCGAGCGACCACAGGCCGAGGCGTAAGATCCCGGCGAAGCGCACGAGTCTCGAACGCGGGATCCACCCCCAACTCCCGCGCCAACCGCAGACGCAACTCCTCATAGCACGCCAGAGCCGCCGCCCGATTCCCGACACCGGCCAAAGAGGCGATCAACACCCGATGCGCCTCCTCATCGTAGGGATCCAGCTCCGTCACAATCCTGGCCAACCCCACGACATGCTCACACGCGGCAGGCCCAGCACGCACCAGCAACTCACGCAACACCAACCGAGCCCGACGCCGCTCCCCCTCCAACCACCCCGCGAACGCCGGCGCGTCCCCGAAGGAAAGACCCTCAAGAAACTCCCCACGCCACAACTGAAGCGCCCGCGCCACCGTCGGATCCCCAACCAACTGCCAGTAATCCACGAAACAACCATCACCGACACGAAACCCGACATGATCACGAGTGATGTCCAGCCAACCCCCCACGTCCCTACGCAACTCCGACAACGCCAACCGCAAACTCCCCCTGGCATTGGCGTCAGGACGCTCACCCCACAACAACCCCGCCAACTCCGCCCGCGAACGCACCCCTGGCGTCGCCACGAGATAACAAAGAAGCGCCCGGGCCTTGGCGGAACGAATCCGCACCGGCCTCCCCCCGACAGCCAGCTCAGGCGTGCCGAGCAGCAGCAGGCTGAAGGAATCTGCCATACGAAGACAGTAAACGCGCCCCCGCCACCCGGCTATGCCAGAAGACACGCCCATCATGCGCCCCACGCCCTTGACCTGCGATCTAACGATGTGCTCACGCCACCTCCGCGACCCTGATGCCGCGTTTCACGACAGCCGCGAAACGCCAGTGTCTCCAGGAGGAGCAACATGCACTCTCGTAAGACGATCGCCGCACTCGCCCTGGCCACAGGCCTGCTGGCGCCCACGGCGTTGACCACGACCCCGGCGGCCGCCACAACCGCCACAACCGCCACAGCCGGCTCGTGCCGCGTGGAACTGTACGACGTCGACGCCGGCAACGTGGCCGACCGAGACGGCCGAGACGAGATCCGCTTCCTGGTCGACGGGAACCTCTTCCCCAGGATCAACGCCAACTACTTCGGCATGAACGCCGGTGGCGACGGGGACCCCGGCGACTTCGAAGACCCGACCTCCATCATCCTGAGCAGCCAGGACGTGGACTTCGACCTGCGCGAGACCGACGGCCCGGTCTGGGGACAGGGCGACCTGCTCGGCACGGTGACCGCCCTCGGCAGCACATGCGCCGGACTCACCACTGGCGCCACCAGGACCATCACCAGAACCCTCACCGGGAACGAGCAGACGGCCTACTCGTACGTGGTCAGCCTCGAGATGACCGCCCTGTAACCGCCCCGGAGCCGAGGCCGCGCCGCCACCCGCGGGACGGCGCGGCGAGAGCTCCGACGACCGGCCCGGCGACGGCCCGGCCCGACACCAGACCGGGCCGTCACTGTCAGGTCACCCAGAGCGACAGCCCAAGTACGGGAGAAAGGAATAGTGAGGTGTTGAGGTGCTGCTCAGAGGATTCGCTGGCGTCGGCCGCACCGGCCGGCCATACCTCGACGGCGGCGCCAATGCGCCGGGTCACGCCGATACGGAGGTCGATGGCGGGCGGCATGCTCACGCACCAACGGAAACACCGAACTCCGCCTCGACGACTTTGAACATCAGGTCCCAAGACTTCCACTCGGTGTTGGTATACACGGCGACGGTGTGCCGGCCATCGCGAGTGCCGACCACGAAGAAATACGAGCCCCAGAGACTACCGCCGACGCCGCGCAGCGCCAGGCCGCCGGTCACCTGCTCGTCGAACTCGAACACCCCCAGGCCGTAGCGGGCGTACGGCATCCAGTAACCGCCCTCAGTCGAGACCGTGGTCCACATCCGCCGGTGCTGTGCGGGCGGCAGCAGGCTGCCGGTGATCATCGCGTTGAAGAAGCAGATCATGTCCGTCGTGGTGGAGACGACATTACCGGCCGCATACCCCAGGGAGGAGTCGAACTCGGTGACGTCCAAAGGCGGCAGACCGGGCTCCTCCATCAACGACTCCCAATTCTCCACGGTGACCACGGCCGGATCGGCGCCGTCCTCGAAGAACTGATGAGAGTAACCTCGCGGGTGCGGGTGGCGTAACGATGGCTGACCTCCGGAGCCAGGCCGGTGGCGAACAGGCCGCTGGTATTGCTGAGCAGATGCCTGATCGTGATCTTGTCGCCGTCGTAGCCGTTCACGTCCAGCACGCCGGGCAAATGGGCGTTGACCATGTCATCGAGACTGAGGCCGCCCTCGGCCTCCAAAGCCAGAAGCGTCGCGGACGTGAAACCCTTGCCACTGCTACCGGCATGAAAGTACTCACCCGGCACACACGGGAAGCCGGTTTCGAGGTCGGCCACGCCGGCGGTACCGAACCAGGTGCCATCGCCATCCTTGACCTCGGCGACGATGCCGGGAACACCACCCTCGGCCACCGACCAGTCAAGCACCCGCCGCACGTTCCCATGAGCTGCCATCGCACTACCCTTCGGACGTTTCTCCCGTACGCCCTCCACGATGCCCACCGGCACTTACATGCCTCTTAGAACGCCCTTTCAGCCGATGGGGAGAACACCCACGCGGGGGCACCCTCAACGCACTGCACGGGCTGACACATCGACTGCGCAAAGCCCTGGGCGAAGCCGAGACCGTGGAGAAGACCACCGGCGGATACCGCCTGCACGTACGCGCCGAGGACGTCGACGCCTACCGGTTCGAGGAGAAGGCGAAACGGGGTGGTCACGAACTGGCCACGGGCGACGTGCGCCGAGCAGCCTCCCTGCTGGACGAGGCACTGGCACTCTGGAGAGCAGACGCACTGGCCGACGTGCGCGACACCCCCTTCGCCGCCACAGCCGGCGCGCGACTGGACGAGCTACGAGTCACGGCCAAGGAAGACCGCTTCGAGGCGGAGCTACGACTGGGCCACCACGACAAGATCCTGGCCGACATGACGGCGACGGCCACCGATCACCCACTACGCGAACGGCTGGCCGCACTACGCATGCGAGCATTACACGCCGCAGGCCGCCAATCCGACGCGCTGACCGTGTTCGACCAGGTCCGCACCACCCTCGCCGAGGAACTGGGCATCGACCCCTCCCAAAACCTCCACAAGACGTACCTCGCCATACTGCGGGGCGAACAAGAACACCCCCAGGCACGACAGACCCGGCCGCACGCGGCACCAGGACGCCTACCCGCCCAGCTGACCAGCTTCGTCGGCAGACAGCCGCCCGAATATCAACATTTCCGGCACGGACAGGTATCGCCGCGATCGAAGCGGTCTGCGCGGACAAAACGCTCCCCGCCAACGAGATCATCTACCTCCTGAACTCCCTCATCGACAAATCCATCGTGGAACGCGCCGACGACGGCTACCGGATGCTGGAAACCATCCGGGCACACGCGGCAGAAAAGCTCCGACTCACAGGAGAGACCGACACCCTCCTACACAGGCTCACCCGGTACTTCGCAGACCTGGCCGACGAACACGAGCCACTGCTGCGCTCGGACAAGCAGGCGGAATCACTCCGGCTGTTCCAGGCCGAGTATGACAACCTGACATACGCCCCGCAAACAGCCATCGACGAAGACGACGCCGAAACCGCGGCCCGGATACTCGGACCGCTGTACTGGTACTGGGTCATGCTCCACTACGACGCCCGGGCCGAAACCTACATCGCCAAGGTCACCCAGTTCGGCGACGCACTGCCCGCCGACGCCCGCGCCGCGTTCACCGCGATCCACCTGACAGGCGTCGAAGGCGGGCCGATCACCGACCACGAACGGCTCCACACGCTCATCACCGACTGCGCACGCACCGGCGCACTACGCCGCTACCCGATGCTGCTCACGACAGTGCTGGTGATGGCGGCGACACTCGGACTGGACGAACTGCTCGACCAAGAGATCGCCCAGGTACGCAGCGGCCCGGACCGCTGGGCGATCGCCTGCACCTTCATGATCGAAGCCATGCGCCATCGCGAACAGGGCGACCAGGAGAACTCAGCGACCGCGATGACCACGGCACTACGCTTGTTCGAGGAGACAGGCGATCGGTGGTGGACGGCGAAGGCACTGTACGGCCTGGCCCAGATCCACGCCATCACCGGAGACCACCACCAGGCGATCACCGCCTACCAGCACAGCCTCGCGATCGCCACCGACCTCGGCTCCCAGGACGAGGTCTCCACCCGCCTCGGGCTCGCCACGGAACGCATACGCGCCGGCCACCTGGCCGGCGCAAGGCGCGACATCGACACCGCCGAACGAACGGCCTGGCGGCGTGGCCAGCCGGCGACGCCGTACGCGCCCGCCAGCTGATGCCCCGCGCCGTCGAGGCGGCACAGGCGATCATGGATGCCCCCCTGGCCGCCCAACTCCTGGCCAGGCTACTGTCGCTGGAGGACGATCCGGCAGGCGCGGCCACCGCGCTCGGCCTGAGTCAGGCCATCCGCGGCGCCTTCGACCACGGCGACACCGAACTGCGCCGCCTCTCGGAGACGCTCACGAAGTCGCTCGGCCGTACCGACTACCACAGCGCCTATGAACGGGGCGCCGGCCTGACCCTACACGAGGCCACCGATAAGTCCAGGCACAGGTCGGCGCAGTCCGACAGCACCCAGCGAGCCCTTGCTTGTGGGTGATGAGTCTTCAGTCCCCTGTAAATGATCTTGAACTTCCGGCCACCGCCTTTACAATGTAGATTTATTAGAAGCGATACACAGGCTGCCCGCACAATCGTTCAAGACCGCTGCCGCCACCTGCCGCTACAACTGTCCTGCCGGTGCTCCGCCGTGGGGCGCGGCGGAGGTGGGCGGATGGACGTCGGTTTTCTCGGTCTCGGGCTCATGGGCCGGCCCATGGCGCTCAACGCGGCCCGGGCGGGCACACCCCTCATCGTCTGGAACCGCTCCCCCGGCCGGTACGACGACCTGCGCGCGGCCGGCGCGAAAGTGGCGGCGAGCCCCGCCGAGGTGTTCGGACGGGCCCGCGTGGTGATGCTGATGCTGGCCGACGAGACCGCGATCGACGCCGTGCTGCAACGCGGGACACCACGGTTCTCGGCGAACGTCACCAGGCACGTCATCGTCCACATGGGGACCACCGCGCCCGGCTACTCGGCCGCGCTGGAGGCCGACGTCCGCGCCGCCGGAGGGAGCTACGTCGAGGCTCCGGTCTCGGGGTCACGCGGACCCGCCGAGGCCGGGCGGCTGGTGGCGATGCTCGCCGGGGAGCCGGAGGCCGTCGAGGAGGTCCGGCCGCTGTTCCGGCCGATGTGTCACGAGACGGTCGTGTGCGGCGCCGTCCCCTCGGCGGCACTGACGAAACTCGCGGTCAACCTGTTCCTGATCACCATGGTGAGCGGTCTCGCCGAGACCGTGCACTTCGCCGAACGGCACGCCCTCGACCCGGACGTGCTCCTGCGCGTGCTCGGCGCCGGGCCGATGGCCAGCGCCGTCTCCCGCACGAAGGCCGTCAAGCTGGCCGAGCGCGACTTCAGCCCCCAGGCGGCGATCGCCGACGTGCTGAAGAACAACCGGCTGATCGCGGAAGCCGCCCGCGGCTCGGGGACGGCCACTCCCCTGCTGGACGTCTGCCTCGCCCTGTTCGGCGAGACCCTGGCGCTGGGACACGGCGGGGCGGACATGGCGGCCGTCATCCACGCCGTCGAGGCCAGGACCTCCCGGCCGCCCGCGGGACGCGGTGACGGCTGACCCTCCGGCTACCGCCGCGGCCCGCGAGGTCCCGCGCGGCCGGGGTCACGGTCCGGCGAGCGCCGCGGTCCAGACCGCCGGAGTCAGCCCGTACGCCCGCTTGAACATCCTGGTCAGGTGGCTCTGGTCGGCGAAACCCGCCTCCAGCGCCGCCTCGCGCGGCGGCGTGCCACCGCGCAGCAGCCGCCGCGCCCGGTCCAGCTGCCGCATCGTACGGAAACGGGTCGGGCTGGTACCGAACACGGCGCGGAACTGGCGGGCGAGCGTCCACCGGTCCAGCCCCGAGAGCCGCTCCAACTCCTCGGCGGAACGCCTCACGGCCGGGTCGTCGGCGATCAGCTCGCGTACGCGCGACAACGCCTCCAACGCCGGCGCGGACCGCCTCGCCGGGCGGGCGGCGGAGTGTTCCTCCAGCGTGTCCGCGACCAGCAGCCCCAGGTCGATCCGATCGAGGTCGTCGAGCGGCTCGTCGATGTGGCGCAGCCACTCCCACAGCGGGGAACGTGCCTCGCCCCGCCTCACGACCGGGTCGGCGACGAACGGCAGCGGCCGCCCGCCCAGCGCCTGCTGCACGAGGAACGGATCGACGTAGAGGATGCGGTAGCCGAAGCCCTCGTCCGTGCCCGGCATGCCGTCGTGCACCTCGTCGGGATGCAGGACGTGCCAGTCTCCGGGCAGGCAGTGGCGCAGCTCGCCCCGGTAGCGGAAGGTCTGCACACCCGCCAGGGTCACCCCGATCGCGTAGGTGTCGTGCCGGTGCGGCGCGAACCCCTCACCGACCAGCGACGCCTCAAGACGCTCGATCCCCGCGGCACCGGAGCCGAACCGCAGCCGATGCCCGCCCACCCCCGCGGTCAGGTGGCCCCGCAGCCCGTCAAGGCCGCCCGCCCGGCCCCCCTCACCACGACACCGCCCCGTCATCGGCCCAGGCTAACCCCCACGATCTCGACCGTGCGAGAACCGCCGGTTCACAGTGACGCCCCGGCGCACATCACCAGGTGCTGGCCGGTGATCGCGCCCTCCTCCGGGCCGAGCAGGAAGGAGATCAGCCCCGCGACCTCCTCGGGTCTGACGAACCGGCCCAGCGGCGGAACCCGTGGCGGGGTGGAGGCGCGTCCGGGATCTCGGAGCATGGGGGTGTCGGTGGGCCCCGGAGCCACCACGTTGACGGTGATGTCGCGCGGCGCCAGCTCCATGGCCCAGGAACGGGACAGCCCCGCCAGCGCGGCCTTGGTCGCCGCGTACTGGCTCTTGCCCGCCGCGCCGGCCATCGTACGGCTTCCGACCAGCACGACACGGCCACCGGGACGGATGGCCTCGGCGAGGGCGTCCACCAGGACGGTCGCGGCCTCGACGTGGACCCGCCACATGAGGGCGCCGTCGCGCGCCGAGAGGCGTCCGAGTTTCGCGGAGCGCTGCACGCCCGCCGCGTGGACGACGGCGTCCACGGCGCCCACCTCCGCCGCCGCGGCGCCCAGCCGGTCGTGGTCGGTCACGTCGACCTGGATCCAGGAGCGGGTGGAGGTGTCCTCGCGGTGCTCCGGGGGGCGCGTACGGCTCATCCCGGTGACGTTCCAGCCCTCGCGGAGCAGGCGGGCGGCCACCGCCCGGCCGATGCCGGAGCTGGCCCCGGTCACCACCGCGTGCCGCGGACCGCCCGGCGCCCGTCCGGCCTCACCCGTGTCCCCGGACATGTCAGGCACGAGCCGCCCAGTCAGGTCGTACCCGGACGTACTTGATGACGCGGCGATGGCAGGTGAAGACGATGTGCAGGTCGCCGTCGGAGGTCTCCTGGAGGGACGGGTAGGAGAACTCCTGGTTGAGCCCGTCACGGGAGTTGTTGGTCATGCAGTACCCGTCGCCCACCTCCAGGTCACGGCGGACCGGCCAGGTGAGCCCTCCGTCGCCGGACAGCGCGAGGGTCATCGGCGCACGCGGGGCGCCCCAGAACGCGGCCCGCTCGCCGGGGCCGGTAGGCGCCGGTTCCTCACCGGCCGGTTCAACCGTCCCGGCCGGACTCGCCGGGGTCGCGGCGAGGCCGTCGTCGTCGATCTCGTCGTAGAGGGACACCCTGCGCCCGGTGGCGTCCGCCGCGCCGGCGGCGTTGAACACCAGCGCCAGCCGCCCGTCACGCAGCACGACGTACTGGATGGAGGAGTTGTTGTTGGGCAGCCCGGTGGCGGCGGGGACGCTCCAGGTCTCCCCCTCGTCCCGCGACCGGCTCGCGTGGATCGAGTCCGCCCACCGGCTCCGGAACAGCGCCAGGAGCGTGCCGTCGGCCAGGAGGTGGACGTTCATGTGGACGTGACCGGTGCTCCGCGGGACGGGTTGTTCGCGCCGGCTCAGGAGATCCTGCCAGGGTAGGAGGGGTTGGCGAACAGGCAGGCGACGATGACCCACCACCTCGGCAGATGTACGGCCCCGCCACACGGCGGGGCCGTACATCTGCCGTCAAGGGATCGTGTCCGGCCACGTGGCTCCGGAGATTCCCGGCCGTCCTTCGCCGGGACTCACATGCGGTCCCCTGGACCTGACCGGTTGTTGGCGGGCTGCTCATGACAGCCAGCATGCAGGGTTGACGCAGCGTCAGGGTCAAGTCCTCCGGCAGATTCGTGTGTCTGGCGGCGACAGTGGGCGACGACGATATGGGTGCCACCGTAGGTGGCACCCATACCGTGCCCGTCAGGGCGGAACGGCGGGCGCTTCGATCAGCGCCCCGGCGTTATCTCACGACGAAGACGAAGTCGTCGCCGGAGGGGACCGAGTAGACGGAGTGGCCTCCTTCGACACGCTCGAAGGTCGCCCTGTGCGGGGCGATCACCGTCTGCCGGTCGGTGGTGGGGACCCGGACCTCCGCCGTGGTGTTCGGGGGAACCGTGATCTTCAGCTTGAAACGGTCGTCGGACTTGGTCCAGGAGCTCTTGGCGAGGCCGCGAGGCGTCGTGTAGCTGCCCCACTCAGCGTTCGTCATCCCGCCCAGGTCCTGCGCCTCGCCCTCGTCATCGCCCTGGCATCGACCACCGGCGCGGTGCTGTCCGCTCCCACCGCGCTCGCCGCCGCCTACCGCTCGGCCACCTCCTCAGGCTGGGGCCCCAGCCCGGAGGCGGGAAGGAGCGCCGCCGAGGGCAACGCCCGCGCCGCGCTGAACCAGCAGGCCGCCGCGGCGGGCGAGGTCTGCTCGGGCGTGTCCGCCACCACCAGGCACCTCTACACCGCGCCCGACGGTTCGGCGTGGATATACGAGGCGACCGCGTCGGGCGACTGCGTGGTACCGCCGCCGGCGCCGTCCGCCGTGGCCGCCGGAACGCGATGACCGGCCGTGGAGGCCGGAGGGGCCGGGAGCCCGGGGATCGGCCGGTGACGCCCGCCGGCCGCCCGGGCGCGTCACGCGAACCTGGTGATCGCCTGACCGTGCGGGTCCGGGCGAGCGGCGTCCCGTCCGGCGCTGTAGGTACTTGGACCGGTAGCGGGCGCGCATTTCAGCACAGAGCGGAGGGCGGCGAGGCGGTTTCCTTGGGTCATCGGCCCGACGGGGGCCGGGATCACCGAATCGAAGGACTGGATGAAAATGCGTCGTCACATCGCCGCCCTCGCCCTCACCGTCGCCGGTTTAGCCGGCATGGTGTCCCTGTCCGCTCCCGCCCAGGCGGCCGCGCCGATCAACGTGACCGTGAGCCTCGGCGGCCTGTCGGTCACCGGCACGACCGTGTCCGACCTGATCACCCTGGCCGAGGGCACCGGTGGCGCCATCAGGGTGACCGGGGTGGGCGTCACCTCCACCGACAGCGACTGCCAGCCGATCTCCGGCGGGGTCAGCTGCAACAACGCCAGCACGATCATGGTCAACATGCGCCAGGGCGACGACATCGTCAACAACGACACCGTCAACCGGTTCACCGAGATCTTCGGCTCGGCCGGCAACGACACCCTGTGGGGCGGCAGCGGTCGCGACGTCCTCGTCGGCGGTACCGGCGACGACTTCCTGCACGGCCGTGGCGGCAACGACACGACCGACGGCGGCGCCAACACCGACAACTGCACCGGTGAGACCGAGGAGAACTGCGAGATCTGAGCGACCGGCCTCACGGGAGCGGGCCGGTGGCGGGCCGGGCGTCCAGCGGGACGCCCGGCCCTTTTCGCGCCCGGCTTTTTAGCGCCCGGCTTTTTCGCGTTCGCCCCTTTTCGCGGCCGGCCTCACCGGCGGCCCGCCTCGACAGGCGTGCCGGACACAGGTGGTCAGCGCCTGGACGAGTCCGTCTGTCCGGGGAGGGTCGATATGATCTTCCCGGATGGGAAAGAGAGCAAGGGTGACCACGAGCGCCGGCAGCGAGATCGACAACGGTGACGATCGGCGCGTCCGAGGAGCCGCCGTGAACGACGCGATCGGACCTGAACACCACGTAGGGACCGCCGACGCCGCGGCACTGCGGGCACGGCTGCGGCACGTCCACTGGATCGGCGGCGGGAGCGGCGCGGGCAAGTCGACCATCGCCGGGCGCATAGCGGCCCGCCACGGTCTGCGGCTCTACGCGACCGACGAGGTGATGTCGGATCACGCCGGCCGGAGCACGCCCGAGGACAGCCCGTTCCTGAGCGCGTTCAAGGCCATGGACATGGACGAGCGATGGGTCGGCAGATCTCCGGAGACCATGCTCGAGACGTTCCACTGGTTTCGCGGGGAAGGCTTCCACCTGATCGTCGAGGACCTCCTGCGCCTCCCGAGGGACCCCCGCGTGGTCGTCGAGGGCTTCCGGCTGCTGCCACACCTCGTGAAGCCCCTCCTCACCACGCCGGACCAGGCCGTCTGGCTCCTCCCGACGCCCGGCTTCCGCCGGGCGGCGATCGACAGCAGGGGCTCGACCTGGGACATCGCCCGCAGGACCGGTGATCCGGACAGGGCCCTGCGTAATCTGCTCGAACGCGATCGGATGTTCACCGAACACCTTCGCGAGCGGACGAAGTCCCTCCGGCTGCGCGTCATCGAGGTCGACACCACGATGACCGAGGACGACCTGGCCGGGCGGGTGACGGCGACGTTCGGGCTGTGAGCCGGGACGTCACGGCCCCCGCCGGTTCGTCTCGCCCTCCTGGAACGCGGGCGACGGGGAGATGTCAGGAGCCGTACGGGACCACCAGGCCGGATTCGTAGGCGAAGACCACGAGCTGTGCGCGGTCGCGGACGCGGAGCTTGGCCATGGCCCGGTTGACGTGGGTCTTCGCGGTCAGCGAGCTGATCACCATCCGCTCGGCGATCTGGTCGTTGGACAGGCCCCGCGCGACCAGGGCGACGGCCTCGCGCTCGCGGTTGGTCAGCCCCGCCAACCCGGCGTCCGCTCCGGCGTGAAGGGGCTGGGCGACGTACCGGTCGATCAGCTTGCGGGTGATCGACGGTGCGAGCAGGGCGTCACCGCGGGCGGCGACGCGCACGGCGTGCAGGAAGTCCTCCGGCACGATGTCCTTGACGAGGAACCCGGCCGCGCCGGCGCGCAGCGCGTCGAGGACGTACTCGTCCAGGCCGTAGTTGGTCAGGATGACGACGTGCACCCCGGCCAGGGCCGGGTCCGCGGCGATACGCCGGGTCGTCTCGATGCCGTCCATGACCGGCATCTGGACATCGACGAGAGCGACGTCGGGCAGATGTTCCCTGGCCAGGGCCAGACCCTCCATCCCGTCGCCGGCCTCGGCCACCACCTCGATGTCGTCCTCGAGGTCGAGGAGCGCGCGAAATCCGCCGCGCAGGAGAGGCTGGTCGTCGACCAGCAGGACACGGATCACGACACCTGGTCCACGGGGAGTTCGGCGTGCACGGTGAAGCCCCCCTCGCCGCGCGGCTCCGCCCGCAACCGGCCGCCGAGAGCGGTGACCCGTTCGCGCATCCCGAGCAGCCCGACGCCGCCGCCCGCCGGAACGGCATCCGGTGTGGCCCTGCCGTCGTCGTCGACGCGGACGGTGAGGGCGCCGGGACGGTAGCCGATCCGGACCGACGCCGTGGCGGCGTCCGCGTGACGGGCGACGTTGGTGAGCGACTCCTGAACGATCCGGTAGACGGTCCGGCCCACCGCGGCCGGCACGTCGTGTCGTTGTCCCTCGACCGTCAACGTCGCGTCCAGGCCGGTCGCCCGAGCCCGTTCCACCAGTTCCGCGACGTGGTCAAGGCCACGCGGCGGGCCCGTACGGTCCTCACGCAGCGCCTCCAGGGTCGCGCGCAGCTCCCGGGCCGCCTCGCGTCCGGCCTCCCGGATCGCCAGCAGGGCCTCCGGTACCGGCTCCCCCCGCTTGCGGGCCGTGTGGACGGCGACCTCGGCCTGCACCTTGATGACCGAGATCTGGTGGGTGAGCGAGTCGTGCAGCTCCCGCGCGATGTGCAGCCGCTCCTCGTCGGCACGGCGCCGTGCGGTCTCCTCCCGGGTGCGCTCGGCCTCCTCCGCCCGCCGCTCGGCCTGGCGCAGCGCCTCGCCCGCGGCACCGGCCGCGATCAGCCAGGCCACCTCCAGGGCGCCCCTGGCCTGCGCGAACGCCTCGCCCACCTCGTGCAGGCCCGAGGCCAGGGCCGCGAGGGGAAGGGCGGCCAGCATGGCCACGCTCGCCGCCACCGTGACGGCGCGGTGTCCCGCCCGTACGGCCGCGTACACCGCGAACAGGTACGCGACGGCGGGCACGTCGAGACCGGCGGCCTGGTAACCCGCCGCGCACAGCCCGGTGACGGCCAGGACGGGGAGCGGGGCCCGGCGGCGCGCGGCCAGCGCCAGGCCGCCCGCCGCCAGCAGCGCGTAGCCGAGCAGGTCCGCTCCCGTGGCCGGGCGCTGCCCGGACAGGGCGGTGACCAGCAGCGTCGCCGTCACACCGACGGCGATCGCCCAGTCGGTGACAGCGGCCCGGACACCGGGCCGTCCTGTGCTCATGCGCGCAACCTACCCGGATGCCCGCGCGGGCGACTCCTGCGTGCGGATGACCGGCCGCCTACCGCACACGCGGTAGCCTCGCGGCTCCCACGGCTCCCGCGGTAGCCGGCCACGGTACCGGCGGCAGCGCGAAGTGTCCGCGTCCGCCGGATGACCGGCCCCGGTTCCGGCGGACATGATCGGGCGACGTCCACCCGAAGAAACGTCCATCCGAAGAAGAGGAGCACCCCGTGTCAGTCCGAAGTGCGCTCACCGCGGCCGGCGCCGCCCTGGTCGAAGGTTTCGAGCCTGCCGCCCCGGCGGCCGTACACGCCGTGGCCCAGCTGGAACCCGTCGGCACTTACACCTTGACCGCCGGGCGTCTGTGGTCCCTGGTGGCCGTGCTGCTGGGGTTGGCCGGCGTGGTCGTCGGCGGGCTGGCCCTGGCCCGCCCCACCGGCCGGGTCGGCTCCGGCCCTCGGAGAGGGTGGGCCGTCGCGGCCCTGGTGGCGGGACTGTCCGGCGCGGTCGCCGGCGGGCTGGTCGTGGCCGCCGCCGAAGGTGGTCCCGGCACCGGTTACGGATCGGTCGGTGGGGTGGTGGCCCTGGCGGTCGGGCTGATCGCCGTGGTCCTCGGCGGGCTGGTGCTGGCCCGCTCCTCCCGCGCCGTCTGATCGCAACGAACACGGCCGATCGCGCGACGGCTCCCACGACCGGTTCGGGTGCCGGCCACCCCCGCCGGGCCGGACCACCGCCCGCACCGGCCGCGAACCCGGGCCCCGCCGGCGTCGTCGGCCGCGGGATCAGCCGATCTTGGGGGTGGCTCGCATGCCGACGTAGCAGACCCGGGTTCCGTCGGTCAGGGTGGAGAAGACCACGGGCATGTAGTCCTCGCTGAAGGAGGGGCCGGCGCCCGAGGCGGCGAACACCGTCTGCGAGAGCGGGGTCAGCTCCATGTCCAGCGGCGGGGAGAGGTCCTTCATGCCGTCGACGAACTCGTAGAGCATGCGTGCGCCGCCGCCGTCGTGCCGGGTGACGGTGATGACCACGCCTTCGCGCCGGTAGGTGCCCACCAGCGCGGTCATGTCCACGACGGGAGGGTTCCGCGCGGGCGCGAAGGCGTCCGGCACGCGCACCCCGGCGAGCTCGGCCAGCAGTTCGGCGAACAGCTCGGCGTAGAGGCGGCGGGCGGCGCCGCCGTTGGTGAGCAGGACGACGGCCACACCGGCCCGCGGCACGACGCGCAGGTAGGAGTACTGGCCGATGGCGGCGCCGTCGTGGCCGTAGCCGGCGATGCCGTCCCAGTCGTACAGGGTCCAGCCCAGGCCCCAGCCGTCGGCGCTGACGGTCCACTTGTCCGGCACGTCGACCTCACGGCGCTGCATCGCCGCCACCGCCTGGGCCGACATGACGCGGGTGCCGTCGGGGGCGAGGCCGCCGTCCAGGTGCATCCGGGCGAACCGGGCGAGGTCCCCGGCGGAGACGATGACGCGGCCGGCCGGGCCGGCCGAGCGCGGCATCAGGTCCCAGGCCGGCGCCGGGTCGGGGTCGGCGCCGGGGTCGCCCAGGTGGCTCATCGCCGTCCGGAAGCGCAGCGCTTCCTCGGGCAGGGTCATCGAACGCTCCAGGCCGAGCGGGGTGAACAGCAGGTCTTTGAGCGCCTGGTCCCAGGTCCGGCCGGTGAGCACCTCGACGAGCCGGCCGAGCACGATGTAGCCCAGGCCGCCGTAGGAGATCGCGGTCCCGGGCGGGCAGTCCAGCGGCACGTCCCTGGCCGCCTGGACGTACCTGGTGAGACAGTCGTCGCCGCGGCCGCTGTCGTGGTTGAAGTCGTTGGTGACGCCGCCGGTGTGCGACAGCAGTTGCCGTACGGTGATCGCCTTGGTCGCGGCGGGGTCGGGGGTGGCGAACTCGGGCAGCACGTCGCACACCCGCGCGTCCAGGTCCAGCCGGCCCTCGTCGACCAGCCGCATGACGAGCGTGGCGGTGTAGACCTTGGCGATCGAACCGGACAGGAACACCGAGTCCGTCGTCGTCTCCACCCCCGTACCCCGGTGCAGCACCCCGCTGGCCAGCTCGTGGATCTCGCCGCCGGACAGCACGGCCAGGGCCGCTCCGGGGACGTGGTGGGCGGCGCGCAGCTCGTCGAGCCGGTCCTGCCAGTGCTTGGGGTGGAAGCCGGGGCCCTTCTCGGCCGGCCGGCCGCCTTCGGCGTTCCAGCTCGGATTTTCCGGCATGAGTTCTCCTGAGGGTGAGGTGCGAGAGACGGGCGGTGAAGATCAGCGTGCTCCACCGGCGTCACCGGGCGAGACCGCCGGTGACGGGCTCAAGCATCCGCCCCGGCCGGGGCGGAGAACAACGGGAGATCCTTTAAGGTTCGTTAACACAGAGGTTCATGAACCGGGGGCCGGGGTGGAGCTGCGCGACATCGAGATCTTTCTGACCCTGGCCGAGGAGCTCCACTTCGGTCGCACCGCCGAGCGGCTCCATGTGTCCCCGGCACGCGTGAGCCAAGCGATCAAGAAGCAGGAACGCGGGCTCGGCACCGCGCTGTTCGAGCGCACCAGCCGGCAGGTGAGCCTCACCCCGGCCGGACGGCGGTTTCGCGACGACCTGCTTCCCGGCTACCGGCAGATCCGGGAGGCGATCGCCAGGGCGACCGCGGCCGGCCGCGGCGTCACCGGCACGCTGCGCGTGGGGTTCTCCGCCGCCTGGTGCGGCAACCTCGTCGTCAGGGCCGCCGACGCGTTCAACGCCGACCACCCCGGCTGCGACGTCCAGATCCACGAACTGGCGCTCAACGACGGGTTCGCGTTGCTGCGCGCGCGGGAACTCGACCTCCAGCTCACCGAACTCCCGGCCGACGAACCCGACATCACCACCGGGCCCACCGTCTTCTCCGTCCCACGTGCCCTCGTCGTCCCGGCCGGCCACCCCTTCGCCGCACGCCCGTCCGTCTCACTCGAAGATCTCGCGCACGTTCAGCTGATCACGGTCACCGGTCCGCCGCGGTACTGGCTGGACTTCCACCTCCCGACCCACACCCCCTCGGGCGCCCCCATCCCCCGCGGCCCGGCGACCGTCGCATGGCAGGAAGTCCTCTCACTGGTCGGCGCGGGCAAAGGAGTCTGCCCCACCTCCGCCCTCGCCGCCGACTACTACTCCCGGCCCGACCTCGCCTTCGTCCCCCTCCACGACGCCCCGCCCATCGACTACGCGCTCATGTGGCCGTCCACCGGACAGACCCCCAGGGTGAACGCCTTCGTCCAGACCGTCCTCACGGTCGCCGGCAGGCTCGACGAGGACGCCGCGGCCGGCCGTCCGACCGGTACGCCGCGACAACGAGGACGATGAGCGGCCGGCCGTTCCCGCGGCCGGCCGCTCGTCAACCGGTCGTGCGTTAACCGGTCGTGCGTCAGCCGGTGGACCTGCCGAACCAGCGGGAGAGGTGGTCGTCCAGGTCCCGCTGATCGTCACCGATCCAGGCGACGTGGCCGTCGGGGCGCAGCAGGAGGCACGGGACGTCCAGTCCCGCCGTGGGATCCGCGAGGTGGTCGACCCGGTCGGACCAGCCGCCGGCGGTCAGGCGTCCGGTGCGGTCCAGCAGCAGGCCGCGGCCGCGACGCAGCAGACCGTAGAGGTTGCCCTGTTTCACCTCGATGTCGCGCAGGCGGCGGCCGAGCAGGTCGGGGCCCTCCCCGAAGTCGTAACGGACGCCGACCGCGGTGATCTTCTCGATCAGATGGCGGTTCACCTCCTCGAAATCCATCAGCTCGGTCAGCAGCCTGCGCACGGCCTGCGGGCCCGGTTCGGCGGACGTCAGCTCCACCTGGGCACGGGTGTTGTCCAGCACGCCCTCGGCGACCGGACGACGTTCGGCCTGGTAGGTGTCCAGCAGCGTCTCCGGCGCCCAGCCGCGGATCTGCGCGGCCAGCTTCCAGCCGAGGTTGAACGCGTCCTGAACGCCCAGGTTGAGCCCCTGCCCGCCGATGGGCGGATGGATGTGCGCCGCGTCGCCGGCCAGCAGCACCCGCCCGACCCGATAACGCTCGGCCAGCCGGGTGGCGTCCCCGAAGCGGGACAACCAGCGCGGGGAGTGCACGCCGAAATCGGTTCCGGCGATGGCGCGCAGCTGCCGTTTGAAATCATCGAGGGTGGGCGGTTCCGTGCGGTCGCTGACTCCCTCGGCGGGGACCACGACGCTGTAGGCCCCTTCGCCGAAGGGCCTGAGCCAGAACGGCCGATGGGGCTCGCTGATCTCGGCCACCCTGGCGGCGATCTCCTCCTGCGACGCGCTCGCCTTCATCTCGCCCATGAGCGTGTCGGTCCGTGAGGGCTCGCCTGGGAAGCCGACGCCGAGCAGCTTGCGCACCGTGCTGCGCGCGCCGTCACAGCCGACGAGGTAGCGCGAACGCAGCCGTTCCCCGTCGGACAGCTCGACGGTCACCCCCTCGTCGTCCTGCTCGAAGCCGGCGACCGCGCGACCGCGCCTGACCTGCGCGCCCAGTCCGGCCGCGTGTTCCTCAAGCAGACGCTCGACGACCGGCTGCGGGATGCCCAGCAGATAGGCGTACGCGGAATCCAGGCCCGTGGGCACGGGTTTGGGGATGGCGGCGAAGAAACCGCCGGCCGGACGCCGCCTTCCGTGCTGGAGAAGGCGATCCAGCAGCCCGCGCATCGCCATCAGCTCGAGGCTGCGAATATGCAGGCCGACTATGCGGACGAACGACGCGGGCTCGGTCTCCTTCTCCACGACGAGGACCCGCACGCCGTGCAGCCGCAGTTCGGCGGCGAGCGTCGCACCGGTCGGCCCGCACCCGGCAATGATCACATCGAAGACGAGGGGCGCGCGATCGGCGCCGGAGGCCGGCGACCGGAGAACTCCGGGAACCTCGCCCGCCGTGGAGTCACGCTCGACGCCGTCGTCCGACGACGGCCCGGCGGTGACCTGCTGAGAGTGCATAGGTGTTGCCTTTCGGGAGTGCCTGGTGGCGAGGCGCTCCCGGCGACACCTACGTCGATCGCCCGTCCGTGACGGCAGGGGGGAGCACCCACATCGCTACAGCGTTCATGGGTCTCACCTCCTCGGGCGGTGTCACGGGCCAACCGCAAGCTACAAGCCCGGGCGTCGTCCCGTCCAATCATTATCCGCCTGCCCGGCCGGCCACCCCCGCGGCCACCGGACCGGACGAACCCCGGCGGCCCGGGGCGAGGACCCGGTCGTACCCGGAGCAGCCCGCGGTGGATCGCGGGCTTCCGACGGCGGCGCGTCCCATCTGCGAAAACGCTCCGCTTCGGGGCTTGCTCGGCACCCGCTTCGGGGCTTGCTCGGCACCGTTGTTCCGCTCCGCGAGCCGCCCTCGCCCCGGCCCAGATCAAAGCCGCCATAGAAATACTCATCAGTTGAAGAGAAGGTGTGGCTCGCACGCATACGCGCGAGCCACACCGCGGTGAGCTCGGCCCCTGGATCCGGCGACACCATCGGCAGGCGTTGACGAAAGCGTCCTCCCAGACCACGCGCGGGTGGTGGACCACGGTCACGACCGGACCGGGGACCCGGTCCCGCCCTCTCCGCTCGACCCGATCACGGTCTCGACAGCGGGGGCAAATTCCCCCGGGGAGTGAAACAGGTGAAAAGATGGGCCAATGACAGCAATGGTCAGAAACAACGTGGTGATGGTCGGCAGGGAAGACGGGCCGCTGCTGATGCTCGCCCACGGGTTCGGCTGCGACCAGAACATGTGGCGCCTGGTGGTGCCCGCGCTGGCCGAGGAGTTTCGCCTCGTGCTGTTCGACCACGTCGGGGCGGGCCGATCGGACCTGTCGGCCTGGCAGGCCGAGCGGTACGCGACCCTGGACGGCTACGCCGAGGACGTACTGCGAATCTGCCGGGAGCTGGACCTCCAGCAGGTGACCTTCGTCGGGCACTCGGTCAGCGCCATGATCGGAGTGCTCGCCGCGGTACGCGAGCCCGACCGGTTCGCCAAGCTGGTCCTGCTCACCCCCTCCCCGCGCTACATCGACGACGGCGACTACCGGGGCGGGTTCAGCGAGGCCGACATCGAGGAACTGCTGGAATCCCTCGACAGCAACTATCTGGGCTGGTCGGCGGCGATGGCACCGATCATCATGGACAACCCCGACCGCCCCGAACTCGGCGAGGAGCTGACCAACAGCTTCTGCCGCACCGACCCGCGGATCGCCTCCGTCTTCGCACGCGCCACCTTCCTGTCCGACAACCGCGCCGACCTGGCCAAGGTGGAGCTGCCGACACTGGTGCTCGAATGCGCCAGCGACGTCATCGCCCCCCGGCAGGTGGGCGCGTTCGTCCACGCCCAGATCCCCGGAAGCCACCTGGTCACCCTGGACGCCGTCGGGCACTGCCCGCAGCTGAGCGCCCCGCAGGCCACCGCCCAGGCGATCGCCTCCTTCGCGGCCGACCGGTGATGTCGGGCACCGGGGCCGTTCCCGGACCGGCCGACTCCGGCAACCACAGCATCCCCCGGGCACTGTTCAACGCGCTGCTGGAAGACAGCGCCGAGGACCTCTACGAGAACGCGCCGTGCGGCTACCTGTCCACCCTCCTGGACGGTCAGATCGCCAAGATCAACACCACGCTGCTGACCTGGCTTGGCTACACCCGCGAGCAGCTGGTGGGCCGGCGACACTTCAGCGACCTCCTCACCGTCGGCGGCAAGCTGTACCACGAGACGCACTTCGCCCCCCTGCTCCGCATGCAAGGCGAGCTCGGCGGGATCGCCCTGGACCTGCGGGCCGCCGACGGCACCCGCCTGCCCGTACTGGTCACCTCGGTCCTGAAGACCGGCACCGACGGCGAGCCCCTGCTGATCCGCACCACCGTCTTCGACGCCCGCGACCGCCGCGCCTACGAACGCGAGCTGCTGCGCGCCCGCCAGGAGGCCGAACGCGAGCGCGAACGCCTCAAGCGCCTGGTCACCACCCTGCAGCGCAGCCTGCTGCCCGCGGTCCTCCCGGCGGTACCCGGCCTGGAGGCCGCCGCACACTACCACATCGCCTCCGCCGACCAGGTCGGCGGCGACTTCTACGACCTGTTCCCCCTCGGCGACGGCCGCTGGGGCTTCTTCCTGGGCGACGTGTGCGGCAAGGGAGCCGGAGCCGCGGCCCTGACCTCCCTGACCCGCTACACCCTGCGCGCCGCGGCCGTCCACACCCCCGACCCCACCGAGGTGCTGGCCACCCTCAACACCGTGCTGCGCCAGGAGTACACCGGCGAGGACCTGCGCTACTGCACCGTCATCTTCGGCCTGCTCACCCCGGACGACGACGGCTTCGCCCTCACCCTCGCCAGTGGCGGCCACCCCGCCGCCCTGCTGATGCGCGCCGACGGCGGGGCCGACTACCAGCCCACCCCCGGCGGCCTGCTCGTCGGCGTCCTGCCCGACGCGCGCTTCGCAACCACCACCACCCGGCTCGCGCCCGGCGACACCCTGCTGCTCTACACCGACGGCCTCACCGAGGCCCGCCTCGACACCGAGGGCAACCGCCACGGCGAAGAGGCCCTGCAGGCCTTCGCCGCCGCCCTCTCCCCCACCACCGCGACCGCCGCCGTCGCCGCGGTGAAGGAGCTGCTGGCCTCCTTCGGCGACGGCCTGGACGACGACACCGCCATCCTCGCCCTCGGCGTCCCCGCCCCGGCCGCCGAAGAGGCCCGATGAGCCGCCTGAGGGTCACCACCCACGACACCGGCACCGGCCCGACGCTCGAGGTCGCCGGCGAGCTCGACTTCCACACCGCGCCACAGCTGCGCGAGGCACTCCGGAGCGTCGCCCCGCTGCCGGGCCAGCGGCTCGTCATCGACCTGGCCGGCCTCATCACGTGCGACTCCAGCGGCATCACCGTCCTGCTCGTCGCCCGCAACCGCGCGCTGGAGGCCCACGCGGGCATCACGCTGGCCGCCACCCCCGACCACCTGGCCCGCGTCCTGCGCATCGTGGGCCTGGACCAGGTCTTCGCCATCCACCACCCCGCGCCGGCGGACCCCGCGGACGGTACGGCCGGGGCAGGCGAGACGGGAACGACCGGAAGGCGTCCCGCGGCCAGGCCACGACGGGCGCTCCCGGACCGCGAGCGCCCGTGAGGACGACGGACCGGCGGCCCGCCCCACCCCGGCCCCCGGTCCGCCCCGCCGCCAGAACCCGCGCCTTCACCCGCCCGCGACACGCGAGCACGACGACACCCCGGAACACATCGGCCCCACGGCCTCCGATCCGGGCCGGCCCGCCGGGAAGGTCAGCCCAGCGCGGCCGCCTTGCCCAGCAACACCGAGCGTTCGCGCCGGTTGGCGCACAACCGGGCGGCCAGCTCCAGCTCGGCGCGCGCCTCCGCCCGCCGGCCGAGCCGGGCCAGCAGCTCCCCGCGTACGGTCGGGACCAGATGCGAACCGGGGAGCCGGTCGGAGGCGACCAGCTCGTCCACCATGGCCAGGGCCCGCGCCGGCCCCGAGGCCATCGCCACGGCGACGGCCCGGTTGAGCTCGACCACCGGCGAGGGCGCGACCCGGCCGAGCATCTCGTACAGCAGCACGATCCGGTCCCAGTCGGTCGTCTCGACCGAGGACGCCGACGCGTGGACGGCGGCGATCGCGGCCTGCAGCCCGTAGGGACCCAGACCACCGCTCGACGCCCTGGCCAGCGCGGCCAGCCCCCGGCGGATCGCCGAGAGATCCCACAGCCGCCGATCCTGGTCCCCGAGCAGGACCGGCGAACCGTCCGGGCCGGTCCTGGCCGGAAAGCGCGCGGCCGTCAGCTCGCACAACGCGAGCAGGCCGTGCGCCTCCGGCTCCCCGGGCTGCAGCGCGGCCAGCGTACGGGCCAGCCGGATCGCCTCGTAGGCGACGTCGGGACGCAGCAGCCGGTCACCCGAGGTGGCCGTCGACCCCTCGGTGAAGATCACGTACAGGACGCTGAGCACGCCGCCCAGCCGCTCCCGGCGCTCATCGGCCGACGGCAGCTCGAACGGCACCCCGGCCGCCGCGATCGCCTTCTTGCCCCGGGTGATACGAGCCTGCACGGTCGCCACGGGCACCAGGAACGCGCGGGCGATCTCCTGGCTGGACAGGCCGCCGACCACACGCAGGGTCAGCGCCACCCGGGCCTCACGGGAGAGCACCGGGTGACAGCTGACGAACATCAACGCCAGGACGTCGTCGTCGATCACGTCGACGTCGATGTCCTGATCGGCCACGGGGTCGGCCGCCAGCAGGGCGTACCGGTCCTGGAGGGCGGCCCGGCGGCGGATCGCGTCGATCGCCCGCCGCCGGGCCGTGGCCATCAGCCAGCCGGCCGGATTGGCCGGACAGGCACCCGGCCACGACACCAGCGCCTCGGCCACCGCCTCCTGGGCCGCGTCCTCGGCCAGCCCGAAGTCACCGGTGAACCGGGTCAGGGCGGCGACGATCCGGGCCGACTCGATCCGCCAGACGGCCTCGACGTCAGCCCCGCCCATCAGATCCGGCCGCCGCTCTCGCCGCCCCGCGGGACCTCGTCGGCCCCGGCCACCCGCCGGACCTCGATCTTGGACCCGCGGACCGCCGGGACCCGCTTCGCCCACTCGACCGCCTCCTGCTTCGTGGCGACATCGAGCAGGAAGTAACCCCCGAACAGTTCCCTGGTCTCGCCGTACGGCCCGTCCGTGACCACCGGCACCTCGCCGCCGAAGTCGACCACGACACCCTGGCCCGGATCGTCCAACCCCTCCGCCGCGACGAGAACCTCGGCCTTCATCATCTCCTCGATGAACCGGTGGGTCGCGGCCATCATCTCGTCGAGATCAGCCATCATGGCCGCGTTCGTCTCGTCGGTGCCCCGCATGATCAGCACGTATTTCGGCATCGCGTTCTCCTCGTCCGGCAAGGCCGCCCCTCGGCCCTCGCCCCCATACGTCGAACGGGCGGCCCGCCGATCGACACCGCCCCGGAGAAATCTCTCCCCGCGACACGGCCGACCGCGACGTGACCCATGCTGTCGGCGGGAGTCTACGGCGCCGGGCTCAGCTCGGCCCGGCTCGGCGTCGTGGGTGCGCTCCCGGCGTCCTGGACATGGGTGATCGCGTTCCAGGGCTGCCTGAGTTCAGGCGGCCGGGGTGTTCCAGTCCTGCTGTGCCGCCCACTGTTCGAGGCCCCCCCACTCGGGTCGCCGTCACCAGGGGCAAAGTAGCTCTACGAGATCGTGGTTCGGGTGGCTCGCAGGATACGAGGGCTGTCCGAGCCGGAGGCCGGTAACTGTTTGTTGCATCTCAGGTACGCCACGTTGCGGTTGCGGCCCGCACATACCGGTTGGTAGTCGAGCGATTACAAATCATGCTTCTCCTGCTTCGTGGGTCCGTCGGACCACCCGGCGATCTTGCTGGGCTGCCCTCTGGTGGCGGTGCCTCGCCGGCGGCGCTGCTGTTCAGGTCTACAGTGCGCTAGTCATGGTTGGTTGCCATCAGCTCTCTTCGAGGGACGTCTACCCGGGAGAGATGGCGTGGCGGTGGTGGGCTAGGGTGATCGCAGCGAGGTTGTCGCGTCCCAGGGCACGGTAGGCCATGTAACCATGTCGGCCAGCGCTGCGGGGTGAAGGGGCAGATCGGTCGCTCCCGCGGTGAGCGGGCCTGCTGTCTGCGGGCAGGGTGAGCGCCCGGGGTGAGGCGATGCTCATGCCTGAAATGCGGCGCCTGGTGCGAGGGGTTATAGGTTGGGTGGGGTGACCAGCATGTATACGACAGAGTTCGGCGATTTTCTCAAGGCGCATCGGGCGCGGATCGAGCCTGGGGAGGTCGGGTTTCCGTCGGGTGCCAAGCGGCGGGTGGCGGGGTTGCGCCGGGAGGAGGTCGCGGTGCTGGCGGGGGTCAGCAGCGACTACTACGCCCGGCTGGAGCAGGGGCGGGAGCGCAATCCGTCGGCTCCGGTGCTGGAGGCGATCAGCCGCGCGATGCGCCTGGATCACGATTCGCGCGAGCATCTGTATCGGCTGGCCGGCCTGAATCCGGGCCTGGCCCCGGACGCGGACCGGACCCGGGTGCATCCCGCGCTGGCCCGGCTCCTGGACGCGTTTCCGGCGTCGGCGGCCTACGTCCTCGGTCCCGCCTTTGACGTGCTGGCCACCAACGCGGTCGCGGCCGCGTTGCTATCGCCCTTCGGCGGCGAGCCGAACATGGTGCGGGTCCTGTTCACCCACCCTCAGGCCCAGGTGGTGTTCGCCACCTGGGACGAGATCGTGCCCAAGACCGTGCACGCGCTGCGGCTGCACGCCGGCCAGTTCCCCGATGACCCGCAGATCAAGGACCTGGTCGAAGAACTGCTCGGCGCGTCCGAGGCGTTCCGGTCGCTCTGGCACGACCAGGTCGTGGGCGAGCTCACCCGAACGTACAAGGTCTTTGTGCATCCGGAGGCCGGGCGGGTGGAACTGACCTATCAGACCTTCGACGTCAGCGACGCGCCCGGTCAGCAGCTCCTGGTCGGCACGCCCGAACCGGGCAGCCCCAGTGCCGTGGCCGTGGCCGGGCTCGTCGCGGCGCGAAGCCGTTCCTAGGGGTCGGACACCCCCTCTCGCGCGGCCTTCTTCAGCGGCTCGTGAGGGACGAAGGTGGGTTGCGGAACAGCTCGTACCGCACACCAAGGAATGTCATGTCCCTCACCTCATATCGCACGCTGGGCACCTCGGGCCTGCGGGTCAGCCCGCTGGCGCTCGGCGCGATGACCTTCGACGACGGCAGCTGGGGCTCCGGCCCCGATACCTCCTTCGCCATCCTCGACCGCTACCTCGACGCGGGTGGCAACTTCGTCGACACCGCCAACATGTACAACGGCGGCGCCTCGGAGAGCACGCTCGGCGCATACTTCGGCAAGCGCCCCGGGATCCGGGATCAGGTGGTGCTGGCCACCAAGTTCGGCGGCAGCATGGCGCCCGACGACCCGAACTCCGGCGGCGCCGGCCGCAAGGCGATCCGGGCCCAGCTCGACGCTTCGCTGCGCCGGTTGAACACCGACTACGTGGATTTGTACTGGATGCATCAGTGGGACCGGCACACCCCGATCAAGGAGACCCTGTCCACCCTCACCGACCTGGTACGAGCCGGGAAGATCCACGCGATCGGCCTGTCCAACGTGCCGGCCTGGCAGGTGGCCGAGGCCGCCACCGCCGCCCGGCTCCTAAGCTGGGAGCCGATCGCCGCGCTGCAGGTCGAATACTCGCTGCTGGCCCGCAGCGTCGAGGGGGAGACATTCGGCGCGGCCCGGCGGTTCGGCCTTGGCATCACTCCGTGGAGTCCGCTGGCCAGCGGGGCCTTGTCCGGCAAGTACGCGCGCACCACCACGGAGGTGGCCGGCTCGGGGCGCACCGCGTACGCGGGGCCGCACCTGACCGAGTCCACGTTCGTCCTGCTCGACGCGCTACAGGAGATCGCCGGCGAGCTCGGCGCGACGGTGGCCGCGGTCGCGCTGGCCTGGGTCCGGCGGCGGCCCGAGGTCACCAGCACGTTGATCGGGGCCCGTACCCCCGAGCAACTGCAGGCCAACCTCGCCTCGCTCGACGTCACCCTCACCGCCGAGCAGGCGGCCCGGCTCGACGCGTTGACGGCGCCTGACCTCGATTACCCGTACAACCTGATCGAGTCGATGGTCGGCTTTCAGCAGGGCGACACCACCGTCAACGGCCTGGCCGCCCAGGCGTTCGTTCGCTGAGGAGTATCGATGCTGACGAACGAGCAGCTCACCGGCTGGGTCGAGCGCTACGTGCACGCCTGGCGCACCGCGGACCCCGCCGACATCGCCGCCCTGTTCACCGCCAACGCCGAATACCACGAGCAGCCGTACGAGACCGACTGGATCGGGCGCGAGGCCATTGTCCAGGGCTGGCTGTCCCGCCGGCCCTGGCAGGAGGGCGGCTGGGACTTCGACTGGTCCCCGCTCATGATCACTGGAGACACCGCGGCGATCCGTGGCACCGGCGTCTACACCGAACTCGGCAGGTTCGACAACCTGTGGGTCGTCACCTTCGCCGGCGACGGACGCTGCAGCAGCTTCCGCATGTGGAACAACGAAGCCGGAACCTGACACCGTCCAGCGCGCGGCCCAGGCCGCCGCGAGCGGATACGCGTTGCTTTCAGGAAGGACGACATGACGGGCGCCAACCCCTTGGGGGGCTTTCTGGCCTCGCGCCGGGCCGGGCTCGATCCCGCACGGACGGGGCTACCCGCCTGCCTGGCACCGCGCAGGGTGCCAGGGTTGCGCAGAGAGGAGGTCGCCGCACTGGCCGGCATCAGCACCGCGTACTACACCAAGCTGGAGCAGGGCCGCGCGGGCAGAATTCCCGCCGAGGTGGTCCGGGCCGTTGAGGACGCCCTTGAGCTGGGCGACCTCGATCGCCTGCACTTTCGCGCCCTCGTGAAGAACGCCTCCGGCCGCCCCATGGCTCGCCCGGTCGCCGGGCCGGTCGCCCGGCCGGCCAAAGTGCGCCCGGCCCTGATCGCGATGATGAACGCGCTCGACGCCCCGGCCCTGCTGCACGGACCCTGGCTGGACGTCCTGGCCACCAACGACCTGGCGAAAGTCGTGATCGACGACTTCGACCGGCTGCCGATCAAGGACCGCAATCTGGCCCGATGGACGTTCCTCGACCCACGCGCCAGGATCGTCCACCCCGACTGGCGGCAGATCGCCCCGCAAGTCGCTGCCGCTCTGCGCCGCCTCACCGCCGGCAGGCCCGCCGACCCGCGGTTGGAACGGCTCGTCGGCGAGGTCCTGCTCGCCGCACCCGAGTTCGCCCGGTACTGGGCGGAGTACCGCCTGCATCTGCACCCCCGAGGGACAAGGAGGTTCTTTCACGAAGCCGTAGGCGAGTTCACCCTGCACTACGAGACGCTGACCCTGCCGAAGGACGATCAGAGCCTCCTTGTCTACACCGCCGAGCGCGGCTCCCCGGCGCAGGAGAAGCTACGCCTGCTGGCCAGCTGGACCGCGCCGGTGGCCGGCACCCCCGCCACCTGACTGCCACGTTCTCCACTCTCCTTGATCAGGAATGACGGCCGCCGATCCCACCAGAAGTGATCGTGCCCGCGTCTGGTTCTAGCGTGAACCTTGTCGCCACCATACGGAGCAAACTCATGACAGAAAGTAATAATCTGCTCGTCTACGGATCCACCGGCTACACCGGACGGCTCATCGCCGAGCACGCTCGACACCTGGGCCTCGACCTCATCGTCGCCGGCCGGAACCGGGAACGTGTCGCGGCCCTCGCCGGCGAGCTCGGCGTGGAAGGTCGCGCCTTCCCGCTCGACGATCCGGCGTCGGTACGCGACGGCCTGCGCGGCGTCATGGTCCTGCTGAACGTGGCCGGTCCCTTCCGTCAGACGGCGCGCCCCCTGCTGGAGGCCTGCATCGCGACCGGCGTGCACTACCTGGACACCACCGCGGAGTACGACGTCTTCGCCGCCACGCAAGCCCGTGGCGCCGACGCCGCGGCGGCCGGAGTGATGGTCATGTCCGGCACCGGCTGGGACGTGGTGCCCAGCGACTGCGTCGCCGCATACGCCGCCGCCCGTGTCACCGAGCCCGTCCGGCTGCGCATCGCGCTCAAGCTGCTCAGCGCCACCCCCGAGGAGGCCGCCGGGCTGAACCTGTTCTCCCGAGGCTCCATCGCCAGCGCCACCGCAGGCATCGGCGACCTTGGCGCCCTCGTCCGCGCAGGCGGCGACATCGTCACGCTGCCGGAGCCTCAGGTCGCCGCGTTCGACTTCGGCGACGGCGGCCCGGAGGAATGCGTGTCCGCGCCGATGGGAGACCTGATCACCGCGCATCTGTCCACCGGCGCACCCGCCGTCGAGGTGTACGTCCAGACCGGGCAGCCCCTGCCCATCGACCTCGACCTGGCCACCTTTCCCGACGGCCCCACGGCGGCCGAACGGCAGATGGGCCGCAGCAAGGTCGTCGCCGAGGCGACCGGCCGCGACGGCACCGTGGCCCGCGCCCTCATCGACACGCCGACCGGCTACCGCTTCACCCAGCTCTCCTCCGTGGAGATCGCCCGCCGCGTCCTCGCCGGCTCCTACACCCCGGGCTTCCAATCACCGGCCTCCGCTTACGGCCCCGGCCTGGCTCTGTCCATCGCCGACACGCGCATCACCGACCTGTGACCCCGCGCCGACCACACCAGAGAGGAACCATCTCATGAACGAGACCCGGCCTCACGACACCCCGACCGGCCTGGCCGAGGCGGCCGAGATGGCCCTGCGCGTGCGAGCCCACTACGAGCAACTCGAACAACGCCTCCTGGGCAGGACCTGGACGCTGCCGGAACTCGCGGTCGGCTTCACCAATGACGCCGCCTACGTCGGCCGCCTGGTGCTGGCCGCCGAACGCACCTGGGACATCGACGGCGACGTGGACGCCGAACTACGCCACAAGCTGGCCGAATGCCTCTGGTGGGCGTTCGTCCTGGCCGACAAGCTCGGCGTCGATCTCCCAGAGGCGTACGAGGCCACGATGGACCGCATCGACACCGGCCTGCGCAAGACGCTGCGCGGCACCCATGGGGATGGACAGTGAAATCCGGACTGCACGGTGTCAACACCGCGACCGGCGCGATCGCGCAGGGCGCTTTCGAGATTCGCTATGGAGGTACACAGAATGGGTCAGCTTGACGGTAGAACTGCGGTGGTCACCGGGGGCAGCTCGGGCATCGGACTTGCCACCGCCCGGCGGTTCGCCGAAGAAGGGGCGCACGTCTACCTGACGGGCCGCCGCGCACCCGAGTTGGCCGCCGCGGCGGAGCAGATCGGCGAGCGGGCGACGCCCGTGCGGGCCGACATGGCCGAACCGGCCGACATCACCCGGCTCATGGACACGATCGCCGCCGCTGGGGAAGGGATCGACGTCCTGTTCGTCAACGCGGGCGGCGGATCCTTCGCCACGCTGGAGGAGGTGACCGAGCAACACCTCGACCAGATCTTCCGGACCAACGTACACGGCGTCGTCCTCACCGTGCAGAAGGCATTGCCCCTGCTCCACGAGGGCTCCTCGGTAATCTTGAACGGATCCACCGCCGCCTTCACCGGCACACCGTCCTTCGGGGTGTACGGGGCGTCGAAAGCGGCCGTGCACGCCCTGGGCCGGGTCTGGGCCAACGAACTGGCTCCGCGCGGCATTCGGGTCAACACCCTGGCTCCCGGCTACATCGAAACGCCCGGAATCCTCGCTGACGCCGGCGACGACGAGGCCGCTCGCGCCCGTCTGCGAGACCGGCTCGCCGAGGGCGTGCCCCTCGGACGGCTGGGGCAGGCGGCCGAAGCCGCCGAAGCGGCGCTCTTCCTGGCCACCGATCGCGCCGGCTTCGTCACCGGAGCCGAACTCGTCATCGACGGCGGCGAGAGCCGTCGGCGTTGACGCCCCGAGTCACACCTTCGCAGACAACTCAGGAGGACCCATGGACACCACCGGCAATACCGCGATTCCGGCGACAGCGCACCTGCACGCCGCCGATACACCCGAGCTCGTGCGGGCACCGCGCGCCACCTTCATCTCCACCACCGGTAAGGGGCGTCCGGGCACCGACGGCTTCTACCGCAAGAAGGCGCTCGTCGCGGCGGTCGCCGCCGCCCTCCCACCCGCCCTGCAGCCGGACGACACCGCGAACGTCGTCGAGATCCTCTACCGGTACCCCGCCGAGGCCGTCCCCGTCGAAATCGCCGACTTTTACAGCGTCAATCCCGTCGACACACTCGAATACCGCGTGCTGGCACACGTCAGCGACGACACCACCGCCACTGACCTCTCATCCGCCCGACGCGCGGTCCCCTCGGCCGATGACGAGCTGACGCTCTTCACCCTGCCCGAACAACTGGTCGTGCAGATCATGCACCACGGCCCTTTCGCGGACGAATTCGGCACCCTCGCACGGCTCGGCGCCTTCGCATCGGACCGCGGCCTGCGGCGCGTCGGCGCGCACCACGAGATCCACCTGGACCCCTTCACTGCCACCACCCCGCAGGAGCACCTACGCACCATTCTGCGGGACCCGGTCGGATGACACCGCGCGGGGGGGGGGGCCGGGGGGGGGGGGGGGCGCGGGGGGGGGGGGCCCCCCCCGGCCCCCCCCCCCCCCCCCCCCCGGGGGCCCCCCCCCCCGCGGGGCGGCCCCCCCGGGGGGGCGG
>NZ_JBIAQI010000035.1:0-44061 GCF_042888905.1 Streptosporangium sp. NPDC002721 | reverse complement strand
GGCGCCCCCCCCCTCCCCCCACCGCCCCCCCTCCCCCCCCCCCCCGCCGCTGCCCACCCCCCCCCCTTGGGGGGGCTGCGTGTGGTAGAACCGCCGGGGGCCGGGGGGGGGGGGGGGCGCCCGCCGGGGGCGCCCGGGTCCACACGGTCGCCGCGCCACCGACCGGCGTGCGTATGCCAACCAGAGGAGAAGGCGAACGCGCTCTGTCGCAGGACGCGAAGACGGGGCATCATCGGGATGCCGGCAGCGAACGGTCAGCAGCGTGGATTCGGGGCTGATCGACAAGGAACGGTCAGTGGCATTAGCCCGCCAACGAGGGTGGGGTTGCCGCCATCCACCGTTTCCGGGTCGTGAGGGCAGGACCAAGTCATCCCCGAAGCAGTGCTCCGTGATCCACCGGGGGGTCGTGATGGCATACGGTTGTTCACAGCTGTTTCATAAGCGAGGACCCATGAAACACAGCCCGCGGCCGACCCCGTCCAGGGCAAACGCCGTTTCATAGGTCGGTGCAAAAGGGTGGCCGTCTGAAACGCTCCCATGAAACGATCTCGGGGTGAGTGACGACGACTTTCTGCGCGTGGAGGCCTCCGACTGCCCGATGTCCTCCTGCGCCGCCCCGGCCGGGGCGCCCTGCCGCACCGGCAAGGGCAAGGTCGCTGTCCATTACCACACCGCCCGCTTCCGCCTCGTCCCCGCCTTGACCAAGGCGCTCAACGTCCCCACTCCGGCCATCCGTAAGCCGGGCACGCTCTGGGTCGAGCTGCCCCGCCCTGCCGAGGCCGGCGCGGAGCCGGCCGGGCATGTGCGGATCGGCTACGCCCGCGCCTCCACCGTCCGCCAATCCCTGGACACCCAGCTCGACGCGCTCCAGGCCGCCGGCGTCACCCGGATCTTCTCCGAGAAGATCTCTACCCGCGCCACCACCCGGCCCGAGCTCGACAAGGCCGTCGCCCTGGCCCGGGAACTTCGCTCGGCAGGGGTGGCGGTCACGCTCGCGGTGCACGAGCACAAGCGGCTCGGCCGCGGCCTCGACCTGGCCGCCCTGGCCGAGCGGCTGCGCGCCGCCGGCATCGGCCTGGAATTCCTCACCGGCGAGCTGCAGGGCTCCCACGACCCCGCAGGGGTGGTGTTCACCGTGCTCGCCGCCCTGTCGGGGATGGAACGCGAATACATCCGCGACCGCACCCTGGAAGGCCACGAATCCGCCCGCAGCCGAGGCAAGGCCATCGGCGGCGCCACCGTCACCGACGACGCCATGCTGTCCATGGCCCTGCACCTGCGCGAACAGAACCTCAGCCTGCGCGACATCGCCGCCCGCCTCGTGATCACCAAAGGCAAGAAGAGGGGCCAGCACCCCTCCCCTGCCACCGTCATGCGCATGTTCCGTGAGCACGACGAAGCTGTCCTCGTATCGATATCCGTCACAGGCTGACGCAGCATCAGTGGTCGCCAGAGCTGACCCAGATCCGCAAAGACACACAGTAGCCATAATCACGCAGAGCTATTTTGGGCTCATTGCACGAACCCGAGCGGAGGGCCTACACCGCGGGCTTCCAGTCCCCGGCCTCCGCCTACGGCCCGGAACTGACCCTGAGCGTGGCCGACACCCACATCACCGACCTGTGATGTACGACCCATGAAGGCCCGGGGCGCCCGCGGCAACCGGCAGACATCCTGCATGGCGCGCACCCCGGCCGAGCACGGACCGGCCGCCTCCACCAAGCGGGCCCGGCGATCGATGCCACTGTGGCGCCGGCGGCCCCGCCCGCGTTGCCGATCGCGACGCCGGCCATCACCAAAAAGTGTAACTACATGTGTTACATTAATGTCGATGGCCGGCCTCCCTGGAGGGGCTGCGGCCGGCCGGAGCCTGCGACCACAGTCGTAACAGCAACCGTTTGTGCAAGGAGGATGGGACATGGGACAGCTAGACGGGAAAATCGCCCTGGTCACGGGCGGTAGCGCCGGTATCGGCCTGGGGGTGGCCCAGCGCTTCGCGCGTGAAGGCGCCACCGTCTACATCACGGGGCGCCGCAAGTCGGAACTCGACGCCGCGGTGAAAACGATCGGCACAGGTGTCATCGGTGTGCAGAGTGACGTCTCCAGACTGGCGGATCTCGATGCGCTGTTCGCCACCATCAGGGAACGCAGCGGGCGACTCGACGTTCTGTTCGCCAACGCGGGCGTGGGCGCTCTCGTGGCGCTCGAGGAGGTCACCGAGGGGGAGTATGAGCGGACATTCGGCATCAACGTGAAGGGCATGCTCTTCACCATGCAGAAGGCCCTGCCGCTCCTGCCCGACGGCGCATCCGTCATCCTCGCGTCTTCTACCAACGCCTCCCAGGGAATTCCGGCGATGAGCGTCTACAGCGCCAGCAAGGCGGCTGCCCGCAACTTCGCCCGATCCTGGGCGGCAGAGTTGGCGGGCCGGCGAATCCGGGTCAACTCGATCAGCCCTGGCCCCATCGAGACTCCCGGACTCCTCGGCTTCGCCGGCGAAGACGCCGATGCCAGGCGTGAACTCAAGGACAACTTCTCCAGCTCCATCCCTCTGGGGCGCTTGGGGCACGTGGACGAAGTGGCTTCCGCCGCGGTCTTCCTCGCCTCCGACCAGAGCTCCTTCACTACGGGCGCCGAACTCTTCGTCGACGGCGGTCTCGCCCAGATCTGAGGGGTGTGCGACTCGACTGCCGAGTACGACCCCGTCCGTCGGTGGCGAGAGCTCGCAAGCTCCTGGCGGATACAAGAACGGTTACACTTCCAGGGTCAGTGGTGCGGGGGACGCCATCTGCCGCTGTGAAGCGAGGATCGGAGGAGGTGGACGGCTTGAGCGCGAACAGCCGCATGAGTCTGGCCGTGCATGTCCTGACCTGGCTGGCCTACGACCGCCGAGGGACCGATAAAGAGGTCGCGACGTCACAGCGCATCGCGAGCAGCGTGAATACGAATCCCGTCATCATCCGGCGCTGTCTCGGACAGCTGAAGGACGCCGGGCTGGTGACGGTCACCCATGGTAGAGGCGGCGGTTGGAACCTGGCTCGCGCCGCGGAGGACATCACTCTTCTGGACGTCTACCGCTCGCTTCCTGATGAGCCCGTTTTCGGCATGCACGCCTCGACTCCCGACGCGGAGTGTTACGTCGGTGCCGGTATCCAGTCCGCACTCTCCGACGTTTACCAGGAGGCGACCGAAGCCCTGTGCCGGTCCCTGCGCGAGACCACTCTCGCCGACGTGTTACGGATGACACTGGCATCGCAGGCCGTGACCGCTGGTACCCCGTGACCGGATCGTCGAATTCCCTTCGCGGGGCCGTAAGGCACCCCAGCCGATAAGTCGGAAGAGCGCACAGAACACGTCCATCAGCGCCCTGGCCGATCAGCCTGCCGCTCTGTAACCGATCCAAGCTCTCTGGCATCACCACCGGATTGGTGTTCACGCTGGTCGTGATCTCCCTGATGGTGTCGGGCTCGCGGGCCGGGCGAGGACGTGCACGGCCAGGCTCATGCGGCTGTTCGTGCTCGCACTGCCCGCGATCACGCCGGGTCCCTCCGTAGTGCGCTTCACCTCGCCTTGGGCTCAACAGAACCAGTCCTGCCATAACATGGTTTTGGCTGGCGTGAGGGAGGGTTTCAAGGTTCTGGCGAAGAGCTCGCCAAGGCCCTGGACCACCTACCGCTCACGGGTCAGCTTCTTCCACCCCCCGACCTGATCATCGGAACCGGCAAGCGCAAGGGACAGAACCCCGGCCTGGCCAGCATCTACCGGGCACTCACCGAGCACGAGAAGGCCCAGGCCTACCCCGAAGCCGTCGCCCAGGCCCGCGCAGACTTCGCCGACCTCCACAACGCCGGGTGACCTCGCGACGGACGCTACCACCGGACATCCTCGCCAACCTCGTGCGCACGGCGATCGAGGCCCACCGCGATCCCGTCATCCATCACCAAACACTCGCCCGCGAAGAAGCCAAGCGCCACGCGATCCGAGATCAGCTCAGCCAGCAGGCAATGCTCAATCGTCACCCAGAGTTACTTTGCCCCTGGTGACAGCGACCCGAGTGGGGCCCCTTCGAGGGTCGTGGTGGTCAGGCCGTAGCGGGCGGCGTGGTGGGGGCGTGCGGGGTAGCCGACGAGGTCGTTCCAGATATTTCCGTACGCCGAAGGTGCGCCGAGGCGCTGTTCCTGCTCCTGCGGGGTGATGTGGACGGCGGTGATCTCGCGGCCGAAGGCCTTGGAGAGGGTGTCGGCGATCTGGGTGTGGGTCAGCGCGTCGCCTGCGAGGTCGATCTCTGCCTGGTGGAACGTGGTGGGGTCGGCCACGGCGGCGGCGACGGCTGGTCCGAAGTCGTGCGCGCAGGTGAGCGCCAGCACGGTCTGCGGACTCGTGGCGGTGAACAGCTTGCCCTTAGCCAGGCCGGGGAACTGCGTGTCCCGCTTGGGCGGGAGGAAGTTGTCCATGTAGAACGCGGGCTTGAAGATCGTCCACCGGTCGATGCCCGACTGCCGGATCACCTCTTCTGCGGCCTCCTTCTCGTCCCAGTACGCCTTCATCACCGGGTCGGTCACCTCGACGTCCGGGTACCGGCTGCGCCACCCGGTCGCCGACACGGACGTGTGGATGATCTGGGCGACGCCGGCCCGCTCGGCCGCGCCGGCGATGTTGACCGCCTGGCGCCGCTCGGCGCCGGGATCGGCCGGGTCGACGCCCGCCATCTGCATGGAGAAGACCACGTCGTGCCCGGCGCTGGTGGCGTCCAGGGACGCGGTGTCGTCCATGTGCCCGGTCGCGAGGGCGACGCCCTGCCCGGCGAGCGCCCGGGCGGCGGCCGACGAGGGGTCGCGCACGAACGCGGTCACGGGGTGACCCGCGCGCAGGAGCGCCCGGACCGCGGCGCCGCCCTGCATCCCTCCTGCCCCGGTGACCAGTACTTTCGCCTTGTCATTAGGTGTCACAACACGTCCTGCTTTCGGTTGATCATGTTCTTCCGGCATGCGGGCACGAAAGCCCGCCAACTAGAGACTTGTCCGTATCGAGTCACGGCCGTACCTAGTTGACGATCTGCCAGAGCGCAGGCCGGTAGCCGGATGGGCAGACATGGCGCGATGGCGCGAAACCGAGTGGCTGGAAGGGCTTCAGACGGTGGCGGTGCCGCCGGCCAGGGGCAGCAGCACCTGGTCCACCAATCGGGCAATCCCCTCGACGCCGAGAAGCCCACCGAGCAGGTCCTCCTGCCAAGCCAGCACCCCGACGACTGCGGCGATCTCCAGCCTGCCCGGCGCCAGCAGGCGCTCCACCCTGTCCGCAGTGATCTCGCCGCGCTCTTGGGCGCGGTGCAGGCAGGCGGCGATTGCCTCGCGCTGCCCGGTGATGTACCGCTCACGCAGAGTTTCGGTGATCTGAGGGTGAGAGCCGGAGACGCCGGCCAGCACGGCCGAGAAGTGACGCCGCTGGGGCTGCAGGCACGCCGAACTGTGGGTCAGCGTGGCGATGAGGTCCTCGCGCAGCGTCCCGGCGGCTGTCACCCCGGCCGGGACAGCAGGGAGCATGAGGCTTTCCAGGGCGTCGGCGACCAGGTCCTCGCGCGAGGCCCAGCGACGGTAGACGGTGGCCTTGGCCACCCCCGCGCGCGCGGCCACCGCGCCCATGGTGAGATCCGCGTACCCGCTCTCGACGATCAGGTCCAAGACCGCTTCGATGATGCGGGCATTCCGCGTCTCATCGCGGGCAGGCCCGAAGGCCCCACTGGGACGCTGGCGCCCAGTAGGGCGGGTCTCGTCATATGCACGACGGTACTGCATCCACTTCCCCCGCCATCGGCCCCTTTCGCCCTGTCCACGGGAAGTCGCGGGACGGGCCACCAAGCAGTCGATGACCGAAGCCCTGCACGAGGGTTCGATCCCAGGTCCAGGGGTGGTGCAGCAGTAAATGATCTTGAACTCCAGGCCAATGTCTTTACAATGTAGATTTATAATCATATGTCCGAATGTACGGTGCATGTTGAGCACACCGCTCGCGCGACCCGCTGGAGTCCCTCGCCTCCCTGGATCCGGTGGCGGTCCGCTCCCTCGGGTGAAGGGTTCTCCAGGGGAAAGCCGCCGGGTGTCCGCCCCGCGGTGACGATGCGGCATCCGGTGGGGGCGGCGCAGAAGGTGTGGCGGCAGACCGGCCCCTCCCCCACCTCCGCGTGCGGCGGCAGGCCGTCGCCTACCCGGCGGACGAACTGGCCAAGGCGAACTGGCCAAGGCGGACGAGCTGGCAGGGCGGACAGCGGACGAGCCCGGCCGGCCGTGACGGCTCGACCGGGCTCGCCGGGTGGGAACGGATCAGGCGAGGTCGAACCGGTCAAGCTCCATGACCTTGGTCCAGGCCGCGACGAAGTCGGTCACGAACCTGCCGGAGGCGTCCTGGCTGGCGTAGACCTCCGCGAGGGCCCGAAGCTGGGAGTTGGAACCGAAGACGAGGTCGACCGCGGTGGCGGTCCACTTCACCTCGTCGGTGTTCACGTCGCGGATCTCGTACACGTGCTCCTCGGACTCCGACGCCTTCCACCGGGTGCCCGGGGAGAGCAGGTTGGCGAAGAAGTCGTTGGTGAGCGCGCCGGGCCGGTCGGTGAGGACGCCGTGCCGGGTGCCGCCGACGTTGGCCCCGAGAGAGCGAAGGCCGCCGACGAGGACGGTCATCTGGGGCGGGGTCAGGCCGAGCATGTAGGCACGGTCGACGAGCAGCACCTCCGGCGGGGTCTTCTCACCGGCGGACAGGTAGTTGCGGAACCCGTCGGCGCGGGGCTCGAGCACCCGGAAGGACTCGACGTCGGTCTGCTCCTGGGTGGCGTCGGTGCGCCCCGGGCGGAACGGCACCGTCACCGTCACACCGGCCTCGCGTGCCGCCTTCTCGACGGCGGCCGAACCTGCGAGCACGATCAGGTCGGCGAGCGAGATCTTCGCGCCGCCGGCCTCGTTGAACTCACGCCGGACGCCCTCGAGGGTGTCCAGGACCGTCGCGAGCTGCTCGGGCTGGTTGACCTCCCAGCTCCGCTGCGGCTCCAGCCGGATCCTGGCGCCGTTGGCGCCGCCGCGCTTGTCGGTGGACCGGAAACTCGCGGCGGAGGCCCAGGCGGTGGAGACCAGCTGGGCGGTCGTGAGACCGGACTCCAGGACCCTGGCCTTCAGGGAGGCGATGTCGGCCTCGCCCACCAGCTCGTGCTCGACGGCCGGCACCGGGTCCTGCCACAGCTGGGGCTCGGCGACCCACGGCCCGAGGAAGCGGCTGACCGGGCCCATGTCACGGTGCAGCAGCTTGTACCAGGCCTTGGCGAAGGCCAGCGCGAACTCGTCGGGGTTCTCCAGGAAGCGGCGGGAGATCTTCTCGTACGCCGGGTCGACGCGCAGCGACAGGTCTGTCGTGAGCATCGTCGGCCTGTGCTTCCTCGACGGGTCGTGGGCGTCGGGGATGATCGCCTCGGCGTCCTTCGCGACCCACTGCTTCGCACCGCCGGGGCTCGTGGTGAGCTCCCACTCGTACCCGAAGAGGATCTCGAAGAAGCGGTTGCTCCACTGCGTCGGCACGTCGGTCCACGTCACCTCGAGACCGCTGGTGATCGTGTCCGCGGCCTTGCCGGTGCCGTAGGTGCTCAGCCAGCCCAGCCCCTGCGACTCCAGCGGCGCGCCCTCGGGCTCCGGTCCCACGTGGTCGTCCGCGATCCCGGCGCCGTGGGTCTTGCCGAACGTGTGGCCGCCGGCGATGAGGGCGACGGTCTCCTCGTCGTTCATCGCCATCCGCCCGAAGGTCTCACGGATGAAGTACGCCGCCGCGGCCGGGTCCGCGTTGCCGCGGGGACCCTCGGGGTTGACGTAGATGAGACCCATCTCGGTCGCGCCGACGTCCGGCGACATCGAGTTGTCGGTGACGTAGCGCGCGTCGCCGAGCCAGGCGTCCTCCGGGCCCCAGAAGATCTCCTCCGGCTCCCAGATGTCCTCGCGGCCGAAACCGAAGCCGAAGGTCTTGAACCCCATGGACTCCAGGGCGACGTTGCCGGCGAGCACGAGCAGGTCGGCCCACGAGATCTTCTGGCCGTACTTCTGCTTGACCGGCCACAGCAGCCTGCGGGCCTTGTCGAGGTTGGCGTTGTCGGGCCAGCTGTTGAGCGGGGCGAAACGCTGGGAGCCGTCGCCGGCGCCGCCGCGGCCGTCGTGGATGCGGTAGGTGCCCGCGGCGTGCCAGCTCATCCGGATCATCAGGCCGCCGTAGTGGCCGAAGTCGGCCGGCCACCAGTCCTGTGAGGTGGTGAGCACCTCGGTGATGTCCTGCTTGAGGGCCTCGACGTCGAGCTGCTCCAGCTCCTTGGCGTAGCTGAAGTCCTCCGCCAGCGGGTTGCTCTTGGAGGAGTGCGAGCGCAGTACCGAAAGATCGAGCTGGTTGGGCCACCAGTCCCGGTTCGTGTGCGGACGACCGCCGGTCTTCGGGGTCGGCGAGTCGATGGCCGGGTTCTCGCTCTCGCTGCCCTGCGCGGTCACGGAGTCGTGCGCGATCGGACAGCCGCCTGCTTCACCCCCGCTCTTGGCGCCGGTGACGATCGCGTCGTGGTTCTCGGTCATGGAAATCCTTCCGGATCAGCTGGCGGTGGAACAGTTGGAGCACACGCCCCAGTAGATGATCTCGGCCTCGTCGATCGCGAAGCCGTGATCGTTGGACGCGGTCAGGCAGGGCGCCTCACCGATCGCACAGTCGACGTCGGCGACGACGCCGCACGATCGGCACACGATGTGGTGGTGATTGTCGCCGACCCGCCCCTCGAACAGGGCCGGGCTGCCCGGCGGCTCTATACGGCGGACGAGCCCCGCGGTGGTGAGCGCGTGGAGGCCTTCGTACACGGCTTGAAGAGAGATCTGGCCGATACGGTCACGTACTCCCGAGGTGAGTGCCTCGACGTCGAGATGGTCACCGTTCCGGACGGTTTCGAGCAGTGCGACACGGGCCGCCGTCACCCGTAGGCCGGCACCTCGCAGCTCCTCGGCGGTGGTCGGGGGCTGGGATGCGGTCATGACTCCAACATACCCTCATGAACATGAGGAATTTAAGATATTGACTGATTCAAGTCTTGGCGGGCCCTCCCCCGCCGCCCGGGAGCACACGCGTGTACGCGTCCGTGATCAATCCGCTCCGGGGAGGTGTCTCAGGCGGGTTCCTCGTTCTCCAACGGCGAGATCTCGATCCGTGGCCGGTGGTGTCGTTGTCAGGAGCAGCCCACCAGGAACCGGGCAGGAGGCGCCGGACGCGGACTCCATCCGACAGGACTGCGTGGTCCGGCCGGGTGCGCGCCCTGGCGGATGACACGCAAACGACCGCGCCGTCCCGTCCCGCGCCGCCGCGTGCTGGAAGATCGGCCGCCCTCCGGTCAGGTCGCGAAAGGTCGGGACCGTCCGGCAGGGAAGAATTTTGGTCTCGGCGGCCGTTCGCCCCCGGAGGCGACGGGTAGGCGCATGTCATGTCGGACAACCACGAGGGCGCCGAGCGGCCGCCCCAGGAGCAGTCATATCCGGGAAGCAGCAAGGCGATGGACCCGGAGCCGCAGGACGAGATGCGCGCGTACGCCGGCCGCGGCCTGCTGGCGGGCAGGAAGGCGCTGATCACCGGGGGCGACTCCGGGATCGGCCGGGCGGTCGCGGTGGCGTTCGCCAAGGAGGGCGCGGATGTGGCCGTGGCCTACCTGAACGAGCACGAGGACGCCGGGCACACCAGGGAACTCGTCGAGAAGGAGGGCAGGCGATGCGTGCTGCTCCCCGGTGACCTGGCCACTCCCGGCCACTGCCGCGAGGTCGTCGCGACCGCCGCCGACAGCTTGGGAGGGCTCGACCTGCTGGTCAACAACGTCGCCACCCAGTCGCCGGTGGACTCCCTGGAAGAACTCGGCGACGAGCAGTGGGAGCGGACCTTCGCGGTCAACATCGGCAGCTACTTCTGGGTGACCAAGGCCGCGCTGGCGCACCTCCCGCGGGGGGCGGCGATCATCAACACCTCGTCGATCAACGGGCTTCGCGGCAACAAGACGCTCATCGACTACTCGGCGACCAAGGGCGCGATCCTCGCCTTCACCTACTCGCTGGCGCAGACGCTGCTGGAGCGGGGCATCCGGGTGAACGCGGTGGCCCCGGGACCGGTGTGGACGCCGCTGATCCCGGCGACCCTCCCCGCGGAGAAGGTGGAGAAGTTCGGGCAGCAGGCGCCGATGAAGCGCGCCGCGCAACCCGACGAGATCGCCCCCTCCTACGTCTTCTTCGCCGCCGAGCAGCTCTCCTCGTACTACACCGGGGAGGTCCTCGCGCCGGTCGGCGGCGAGACGATGCCCGGCTGAGACGGATCTCCGGCGACGGCCCCGCTCACCCGGCCGGGCCGGAGTGTCCGAGGATCGGCTCCCCGGCCAGGCCGGAGGCGACCTCGACGGCGATCTCGATCGCGCGGGCCGCCAGCGGGGAGTGGGTGCGGCCGGCCCGCCAGTACAGGCGGACCTCGCGCGGGGGGATGGCCGGGCGCAGCTCGTGGACGCGGAGCCGGTCGTCGGACCCGGCTCCGGCGGCGCGGACGGCGAGCCACGGCAGCACCGCCGACCCCATCCCGGCTCGCACCATCGACAGCAGCGTCTCGTTGCCCGCCGTACGGAAGACGATCCTCGGGTTCGCGCCGGCGCGGGTGAACGCCTCCTCCACCCTGGGCTGGTCGCAGGTCGACGGCCAGGCCACCAGCGGCGCTCCGTCGAGCCGCTCCAGCGGGACGGAACGCCCGGGGAAGGTGTCACGCCCGGCCACCAGCAGGTACGGGTCGTCGAGCAGCTTGACGTGCTCGACGTCGCCGTCAAGGGAGCCGTCGAGGGGGCCGTCGTAGAACAGCAGGTCGAGGTCGCCGATCCGAGGCGCCTCCGGCTCCTCCTCGGAGAGCCGGATGTCGCAGCCGGGGTGCTCGTCGCGCAGCCGGCGCACGACGACCGGCAGGATCACCGCGGACACGCTCTGGAAGGTGCCGATGTCGATCCGGCCGTCACCGGCCCTGAACCGGTCCACGGCCTCGGCCAGGGCCGCCGCCTTCGCCAGCAGCTCGCGCCCGTACTCCAGGACGACGGCGCCGAGCGGTGTGATCCGTACCGGTCTGGGACCGCCCGGCCGATCGAAGACCGGACCGCCGACGGACCTCTCCAACGCGGCGATCTGCTGGCTCACGGTCGACTGGGTGTAGCCGAGGCGGGCCGCCGCCCGGCCGAACGAGCCCTCCTCGACGACGGCGGCCATCGCGGCCAGGTGCCTCAGTTCGAGATCGGTCACGGGTTCCAGCGTACGCTCATCCATCGCTCTCGACGATCGACTTGATCGGAGACAATCGCTTTTCCCGATGGCTTCCGGCTCCTAGCGTGGGCGGTGCGGTGGTGACCACCGTCGCACCGGCGAAAGCCCGAAGCCCCGTCCTGCTCGCCGGGGGCACCGACCAAGGGAGGATTAGATGAGCACGTTCGTGTTGATCCACGGCGGAGGGGACACCGGATGGTCCTGGCACCTGGTGGAGGCCGCGCTACGGGCGCGCGGGCACGAGGCGCTGGCTCCCGACCTTCCGGGTGACGACGAGTCGAAGACCCTGACGGACTACGCCGACGCCGTGGTCGAGGCCGTCGGCGACAGGCGGGACCTGGTCGTCGTGGGCCACTCGTTCGGCGCGTTCACCGCCCCGCTGGTCGCCGATCGGCTGCCCGTGGACGTGCTGGTCCTCCTGGCCGGCATGATCCCGTCACCGGGCGAGTCTCCGGACGAGTGGTGGGCCGACACCGGCTACCGGAGCGCGGTGGAGGAGCAGGCCGGGCGCGACGGCGGCCTGACCGGCAACCCGGATCCGTTCGTGAGCTTCTACCACGACGTGCCCCGGGAGCTGGCCGTGGAGGCGATGGGCAGGGAGCGCGCCCATCCGTCCAAGGCCGCGTCGGCCGCTCCGTGGCCGTTGGACGCGTGGCCGGACGTGCCGACGAGGTTCGTGCTCTGCGACGAGGACCGTTTCTTCCCGCCCGCCTTCTTCCGCCGGCTGGTGCCCGAGCGCCTGGGTGTCGTCCCCGACGAGATCGCGGGCGGCCACTGCGTCGCGCTCGGCCGCCCCGGAGAGGTGGCGGACATCCTGGCGGGCTACGCCTCCGCCGCGAAGGGCGGGCCCGGCGGCCGGCCCGCCCGGCGTCTCTGATGCTTCTCAGCTCCCGGACCCGGTGCCCGGTGGGCCGCTCGGCGTGCACGGCGTTTCCGATGTTCCTCAGCTCCCGGGCCCGCCGCCCGGCCGGTCTCGGTTTCCGGGCCCGCCGCCCGGCCGGTCCGCCGGAGCGGCCTTCCGCGTGGCGACGAGGTAGGTGACCGCGGCCGTGAAGGCGAGCAGGGCGGTCCAGTCGTTGAGGCGCAGGCCGAGGATGTGATGGGTGGGATCGATGCGGAGCCACTCGATCCAGGCCCGACCGGCGGCGTAGGCGGCGGCGTAGAGCGCGAACGTCCGGCCGCGGCCGAGCCGGAAGCGCCGCTCGGCCCAGATGACGAACCCGGCCACGCCCAGGTTCCACAGCGACTCGTACAGGAAGGTCGGATGGTAGGTGGCGACGGATTCCATACCGGGCGGCCGGTGGGCGGGGTCGATCTCCAGCGCCCAGGGCAGGGTCGTCGGCCTGCCGTACAGCTCCTGGTTGAACCAATTGCCCCAGCGGGCGATCGCCTGCCCGAGCGCGATCCCGGGCGCGACGGCGTCGGCGAAGTCGCGCAGCGCGACGCCGCTCCGGCGGCAGGCCAGCCACGCGCCCACCGCGCCGCCCGCGACGGCGCCCCAGATGCTGATCCCGCCCTCCCAGATGGCGAACGCGCGCAGCGGGTCCTCGCCCGGGCCGAAGTACTGCTGCCAGTCGGTGGCCAGGTGGTAGAGCCGGGCACCGACGATGCCGAACGGCACGGCCCAGGTGGCGATGTCCCCGACCACGCCGGGATCGCCGCCGCGGGCGGCCCAGCGGCGCCGGGTCACCCAGATGCCGGCGAGGACGGCGAGCAGCATCAGCAGGGAGTAGGCGCGGATCGGGAGCGGGCCGAGGTGCCAGACGGCTTGGGTCGGGCTGGGGATGGCGGTCACGCCGTCGAGTCTGGTTCCGGTCCGGTCGCGCCCGCATCGAGCGGAATACTGATCATGTGATCAGTCGACCGGTTGATGCCGAACGGGCGGGTGGTTGATTATCGTCGGCGGTGTGGAGTCCTGGGAGCGGTCGCAGCGCCGGTGGCAGCACGCCTTCTTCGCCTCATGGCTGGTGCTGACCTCGGCCGGCCCCCTGGGGGAGGTGGGCCGGGTGCTCCCGTTCGTGCTGGTGGCCGGGCTGGCCGCCTGGTACGCGGTGTGGTTCGTGCTGCGCACGCCACCCGCGGACGGCGTGCCCGCGCCGTACACGCTCGGCGGCGGGTTGCTCTGGCTGGGGCTGTTCGCCGTCGACTCCTCCTTCCTGGTGGTCGTGCTGAGCGTGCTCGTGCCGTACTGCATGGACGCCGTGCGGGTCGGGCTGGTCGCGGTGGTGTCGTGCGCCGGGGGCTGGCTGTGGCACCGTTTCCACGCGACCGGGTCGATCACCTGGAGCGAGGTCGTCATCGCCGCGCTGATCGCGATCAGCGCGGCCACCGCGGTCGGATACTTCGGCTCGGTGTCGCGGCAGAGTGCCGAGCGCAAGCGGCTCCTCGACCGGCTGCAGGTCGAGCAGGAGGCGCGGGCGGCGGCCGAGCGGCAGGCGGGCGTGGCGGCCGAGCGGCAGCGGCTGGCCCGCGACATCCACGACAGCCTGACCCAGGGGTTCGCCAGCGTGGCGATGTTGCTGGAGGCGGCCCAGGCGACCCTGCCGGACAACAAGCACCTGACCCAGGCGCTGCGGGCGGCGCGGGAGAACCTGGCCGAGAGCCGCCGGGTGGTGGGGGCGCTGCGCCCCGGCCGGCTCGACGAGTGCGGCCTGCCGGAGGCCCTGCGGTGGCTGTCCGGCCGGCTGTCGGACGAGACCGGCATCCAGGCGCACACCGTGATCACCGGCAAGCTCCGGCCGCTCGAGGCCCAGGTCCAGGCGGAGCTGCTGCGCGTGGCGCAGGAGGCGGTCGCCAACGCCCGCCGCCATGCCCGCGCCGAGCGGGTCACGCTGACCCTGTCGTACATGGAGGACCTGGTCGTGCTCGACGTCCACGACGACGGCGACGGTTTCGATCCGGGACGGGCCGCCTCCGGGCACGGCCTCTCGATCATGCGAGAGAGGATGGAGCAGCTCGGCGGCACGCTGCTCGTGGAAAGCGCCCCGGGCGCGGGCGCCACGGTGGCGGCCGGCCTTCCGGTGGCGGCACTGAGCGGGGCGCGATGACCGTCCGGGTCCTGATCGCCGACGACCACCCGGTGGTCCGCGACGGCATCCGGGCGATGCTGGGCACCCAGGACGACCTGGAGGTGGTCGGCGAGGCGGTCTCCGGCACCGACGCGGTGCGGCTGGCGCGCGACCTGCGGCCCGACGTCACCCTGATGGACCTGCAGCTGCCCGGGATCGACGGCGCGACGGCGATCGGCCGGATCCGCGACCACGACCCGGACGCCAGGGTGATCGTCCTGACCACCTACGACACCGACGGTGACATCTCACGCGCCATCGACGCGGGAGCCATCGGCTACCTGCTCAAGGACACCGGCCGTGAGCGGCTGTTCGACGCGATCCGGGCGGCGGCGCGAGGGGAGAGCGCCCTGTCGCCGGCGATCGCGACCCGGGTGTTGTCGTGGGCGCGGGCCGACGCCCCCGACGCCCTCAGCGGCCGGGAGGTCGAGGTCCTCGGCGCGGTCGCCACGGGGATGAGCAACAAGGCCATCGCCGCCCACCTGTGCATCAGCGAGGCCACGGTCAAGACCCACCTGCTGCACGTCTTCGCCAAGCTCGGCGTGGACGACCGCACCGCCGCGGTGACGGTCGCCGCCTCCCGCGGCATCATCCGGCTGGGCGGTTAGGGCCCGTTTCGGAATTGGCCGTGCCCGGCAACCCCGGCTGCCGTACCTGCCGCCGCTCATCGGTCAGATCCCCACGCACGCGGCGGTCATCTCGACGAGAAGTGACGTAAAGATCAACTTATGAAACAGGCTCTACGCGACGGCCGGTGGCGGACCCATGTCCGCGTGGTGGGCGAAGCCGTGATCCATGCCGAGGCCGGTGCCCGGCTGATCGGAGCCCGTGCCGAGGGCGAGGTCCGTTTCCGGCAGGTCGCCGGAGTTCTGCCCGCCGAAGTCCGTACCCGGCAGGTGGCCGTGGGGCGTGCCGTCGCCGGCGTGGTGGCCGGTGCCGCCGATGTGGGGGTCGCCGAAGTCCGTGCCTGGCAGCGTTCCCGCCGAGGGCCCCTTCGACGGGAACGCGTCGTCGCTCGCTTCGGGCCGGAGGCCTTCGTGGTGCTCGGCCGAGACCGTTGGCTTGTGCGCGGGGGTGGTCTGGGAGTCACTGGAACCCGGCCCCCCGTGTGACTCCAGGACGCGGGGTGCCGACGATTGTGAGTTGTCGATCCCGCTCTGCGACTGGGTCCGGTCCAGCTCGCTCTGCGCGATTCCCGGTCGTTGCGCCGCATCGGCGGGTGCGCCGCCGTCCAGGCCGGGTTGCGCGTGGTGCGCCCTGGCCTGCCAGATCTCGGGAGCACCCGCGTCGAAGAGGATCGGCTGCTCGGGGGTGCCGTCGGCGGTCGGTGTGTGTGACGCGGACGCCGCGGGCGCGGATGTGTGCGGTGCGGAGGCCGCGGGCGCGGCGTGCTGTGCGGGCTCCTGCGGAAGGCCGGCTTCGTGCGCTGCTTCGGGCCGCGGCGCCACGTCCGCCTTGTGGGGGGCGTGGGAGGCCGAGTGTTCCGTCAGGGTGAAGGGCGGGGAGTAGTGGTCGGCCGCTTGGTGGTCGGCCAGGGTCTGCGACGCGGCGTGCGGCGCGTGCTCCTGCCCCTGCGGCATCTTGCCGGGATGCTCGGCCGGCTGGTGTTCGGTCGCCGTGTGCTTGTCAGAGCCCGAAGCCATCGTCGCCACTCCGTTCTGGTCTGAGGTGGGAGGCCGGACGTCAGGTCCACGGCCCTCGGATCGGCAGGCGTTCGGAGGGGATTCGGGATTCGAGGTAACGGCCGACCTTCTTGACCAGCGCCGGAGTTCCGACGCCGGACATCTCAATCCGGGTGACGGACGACGCCCCGTTGTCGTTGTAGCGGATCCCCAGTGATGCGGTGTGCGTGAAGTAGCTACTGAGGGTGCGGAGATAGCTGGGTGACTCAACAATCTGGTAATACCAAATGAATTGGACGGTACGCCGGATAAGTCCTCTCTTTATCTCGACACCGTATTCGTAGACGTCCGATCCATTGATCCAGGAATTCAGGAGAGCGCCGGGAATTCCGATGATCACGATGATCAGGACGAAGGTCGTGCCGCAGACGGAGAGCAGCGTGTCCGGGGACGGCAGGGCCAGCGCGTCCCCGACGTTGTCGAAGATCTGCACCGGCGGGCGGAGGTATCCGGTGACGATCCCGCCCACGGCGACGAGCAGCGCCGCCACCCCCGCGACCCGAGGCGCCCCGAACAGGATGGCGGCGACGACGAAGAGCGGCACGCCGGGCAGGTCGCCGGCCAGCGCGGCCACCAGCAGGACCGCGGCCACCACGGCCATGAGCGCCTTGCCGAGCATCGCGGGGGCGAGGTGCCTGGCCTGGAGCCGGAGCACGTCCTTCAGCTCGCCGCGGTCGGCGGCGTGGCGGCTGTCCACCCGGGCACGCAGCGACAGCGGGACCTCCTCACCCGAGGGGAAGGTGTGGCCCAGGTCCGTGAAGCCGCCGGGCGCGGTGCCCGAAGGTGCCTGCTCACACTGACGCAGCCTCGCGCGCGCGTCCGAGAACTCGGCGAACTCCAGGACCCGCCGGTAGGCATCCGCGGCTCCGGCCCGGTCGCCCGCCGCCTGCAGGATGCGGCCCAGGCGGTAGGCCGCCTCGTGATGCTCGGGCACGGCGGCCAGCACACGGCGCAGGTGGGAGACGGCGTCGGCGGCGCGTCCCAGATCGGTCAGGCACACGACGAGCGCGTAACGCGCGGCGGTGTGGTCCGGGTCGCGATGAAGAATGCCCTCCAGGAGCGTCAGCGCCTCCTGCGACAGCCCCTTGCGACGTAATTCGCTCGCTTGCTCGTAGGCTGTCCGGACATCCTGATCGGACTTTTCCGACGGCTTCAAAAAAGGGTCCGTGTCCGCAGTATCTGCTTCTCGCACGCCTCATTTTCGACCTGCGTGACCCGCTTTGCCAAGCGATGATTCCAAACGGTGACCAGCCAAATTCACGAGGTGAATTATCAGTATATTTCATGATAATTGAGGGCCCTTGCGCCAGGCCGAGACGGTCGACCGGCGACAGAGGCTCCCCGGGCCAACGCAGGCCACAGCGACGGCGCGATGGCGACAGTGAGACCGAAGCCTCCGGCCCGAGCCAAGTAGCGGCCCATGCCGCCGGCGTGGGGAATCCATCCGCGCCGTCGCCGCCGGCGTCGGGGCGACGGGTGCCCCCGGCCGCCGACATGCGGGACTTCCTCGCCCGTCCCTGGAGCCGGTGACCGATGACCGAGCCGCACGCGGCCTCCGTGACGCCGCGGCGGAGGGAGGAGACGAGATCGGGATCCTCGCGGTGACCGGTGACCGGTGGCCGGTGGTCGGCGGTCGTGACCGGTTTCGGGATGGGGCCGCTTCCCCGGGCCTCGGATTTCCTTGGAAAAGCGGCCTTTCCGGGGGCGGTCGATAGGATGATCCAGTGATATTCACGAAATTCGGACACGCCTGTGTGCGCGTGCAGGACGGCGATCGGCGGCTGGTGATCGATCCGGGCACCTTCTCCGGGGCGGAGACCGCATTGTCCGGCGCCACGGCCGTGCTCGTCTCGCACGAACACGCCGACCACATCGACGTCAAGGCGCTCAAGGCGGCCCGGGCGGGCAACCCCGCGCTCACCGTCCACACCCATGCGGCGCTGGCCGCGGAGCTCGGCGACGGAGCGATCGCGGTCGCCGCGGGCGAGACCTTCACCGCCGCCGGCTTCACCGTGAAGGCCGTCGGCGGCGAACACGCCGAGGTCATCGACGGCCGGCCCGGCTGCCCGAACCTCGGCTTCATCGTGGACGGCCTCTACCACCCCGGAGACTCCTTCTTCGTGCCCTCCGAGGAGGTCGACACCCTGCTGGTCCCGGCGTCCGGGCCCTGGGTGAAGATCGGGGAGGCCATCACCTTCGTCCGGGGCGTCCGGCCCGCCCGGGCGTTCCCGATCCACGACATCCACCTCAGCGAGATCGGCCTGGAGTACTTCGACGCGTACCTGGAGGAGGAGACCGACTACGCCCGCCTCCAGGCGGGCGCGTCCGTCGATCTCTAGGCCGCCCGTTCCGGGTGGCCGGCCGGGGCGCGCGGGTCACGTGGCCGGGGCGTTCGACGGTGACATGAGAGGCGACGCCGGCGAGACGGGATCGGGGGATGCCGTCTCGCCGGGCTCGTGCGCGCGGCCGGGCGGGCCCGGCGATCACACGGTCGGCTCGTGCCTCTCACTCCTTGTGGGCGGCGCCTTCGTGGACGCCGTCAGGGGGCGGCGTTGAGCAGGTCGAGCGCGCTGTGCTGGCAGCTGTGGTTGGTGGGGACGAACGGGCCGGCCCAGTGGCTGCCGTAACTGTCGAGGCTGTCGCGGTTGTTGGCGTGGGCGGTGTCGGCGTTGCGTCGTAGGCGGCCACCCAGGCCAGGCCCCACCAGCCGGTGTCGTCGAGATACTCGTAAGAGGAGACGACCGGCGTCTGTCAACGTTGTCTTCGCGATTGCCAGAGACGGCTGTCACCGCCCTCGGCGGCGACGCCGGGGCCGGCGAGAGCTTCCCTCCCCGGCCGCCCCCGCTCCCCCGGCGGCTCGCGGGGGATCGCGGGGGATCGCGGGGGATCGCCGGGGGCACGGAGGGCGGGCGACCCCACGCTCTCCCGCGAAACAAAGAACTACATTTGACCAGGACATGGTCGTCACGCCCGCGGCGGTGGGCGGCGTGGATCGCGGACGGGCGCGCACCCCCGGCGGGAGGACTTCGGTGGGCAGACAGGACAGGCCGCGAAGGCCCACGGTCTCCGACGTGGCGGCCACGGCCGGGGTCAGCGTGAAAACGGTCTCCCGGGTCATCAACAACGTGCCGACGGTGCGGCCCGAGCTGGTCGAGCAGGTGCTCGCCGCGATCGGCGAGCTCGGGTTCCGGCGCAACGACATGGCCAGTTCGCTGCGCTCCGGCCGCCGGACCGCGACGATCGGGTTGATCATCGAGGATCTGGCCAACCCCTTCTACTCGGGGATCGCGGCGGCGGTGGCCAAGGTCGCGCGCTCCCACGACACCCACCTGATCACGGTCAGCTCGGAGGAGGATCCCCGGCTGGAGCAGCGGCAGTTCCTGGAGCTGTGCCAGCGCCGGGTGGACGGGCTGATCATCGTGCCCGCCGGATCGGACCACTCCTACACCCGGCCCGAGATGGAGATGGGCATGCAGGTGGTCTTCCTGGACCGGCCGCCGTCCGGCATCCTGGCCGACAGCGTGGTGATCGACAACGCGAGGGGGGCCCGGGCCGGCGTCGAGACGCTGCTGGCGGCCGGGCACAGCCGGATCGGCGTCATCACCGACTCCTCGGCCATCTACACCGCGCGCGAACGCCTGGCCGGGGTGCGGACGGCGCTCACCGGAGCGGGCATCCCCTACGACGACTCCCTGGTCCGGGTCGGGGTGACGCATCCCGGGGAGGCCGTCCGCGTGGTCGCGAACATGCTCGACGGCGCCGACCCGCCCACCGCGTTCTTCACCGGCAACAACCGGATCACGGTCGGCGCGATCCACGAGCTCTGCCGCCGCGGCCACGACGCCATGCTGGTGGGTTTCGACGACTTCGAGCTGTCGGCGCTCATGCCCCGCCCGCTGACCCTGATCGCCTACGACGTCCGGGAACTGGGCCGCACCGCCGCCGCCCGGCTCTTCGACCGGATAGGCGGGGACGACTCCTGGCCGTCGGAGACCGTGATCGGCACCAGGCTCGTCCGGCGCGGCGTGAAGCCGTCGAAGCCCTGAGAGGGGATCCGCGACGACGGCGGGGCGGCAGGCGGAATTCGTCGGCCGGACCGGCCACCGGGAGACGGACGCGGAGCGGCTCGCGCTTCTCGGTGCGCGGATTTCGTTGTCGCAACCTTTCGGCGATCGTGACACCTCCCGGCCTTCGTGGCACCGTTCCCGGACTTTGTGCACTGTCCGAAATAAGGCTGTGATCTGCGCAAAAGAAGGGAAATTGACACAATCTGTTGACAGTGATTGACCATCAGCTGATTATCCGGTCAACTCGCTATTCGAGACAACGATGTCCCCCCACGGCGAATGATCGATTCCCGTGCATCGTCGTCGCTCCCCGCAGGAGGCGCACAGTGCGTGCCCTACTCGTGCTCACCCTCATCCTGGCCTTCCTCGGCGTACCGGCCCCCGCCACCGCCGCACACGGCCCCGCGAGGCTCGCGATCAGCGACCCCGCCCAGTACGTCAACGCGTTCGTCGGCACCAGACCCGGCGGCCCGGACTTCGGGCACGGCGGCGGCGCCGGCAACACCTTCCCCGGCGCCGACGCCCCCTTCGGCATGCTGCAGTGGAGCCCGGACACGGTGACCTACCAGCACGGCGGATACCACTACGACGACAACCGGATCAGGGGCTTCAGCCTGACCCACCTGTCCGGCCCGGGGTGCGGGGACTTCGGCAACATCCCGTTCATGCCCGCGCTCGGCTCCTCCCCGGTGGCCAACTCGACCTTCAGCCACGCCAACGAGTCCGCGTCGCCCGGCTACTACTCGGTGACGTTCGACAACGGCCTGCGGACCGAGCTGACCACCACCCCCCGCTCCGGGGTGGGCAGGTTCACCTACCCGGCGGGGCAGCGGGCCTCGCTCTCGGTGGACGCCGCGAAGGCGTTCAACGCGGCCAGCGGGTCGCTCACCATCGGCACCGACACGATCTCCGGGTACACCGACGGCGGCGGTTTCTGCGGTACGGGAAACCGCTACCGGCTGTACTTCCACGCCGCGTTCGACCGCCCCTTCGCCACCGCGGGCGTGGCCGGGGCGGACGGCGAGGTCGACGAGAGCAGGCGCACGATCGAGGGCGAGAGCGCCGGCGTGACTCCCCCGGCGCCGAAGACCGCGAGGCAGCAGGGGAAGGCGCGCGCCGTCACCGCCGAGCGCGAGGACGTCCGGGCACTCGCCGCCTCGGCGTTCGTCTCCTTCGACACCGCCGCCCAGCGAACGGTCACGGTCCGGGTCGGCATCTCCTTCGTCAGCCTCGACGGCGCCAGGGCCAACCTCGCCGCCGAGCAGGGGTCGCGGGGATTCGACGAGATCAGGACCGGCACCAGGGCGGCGTGGAACGACCTGCTCGGCCGCGTCTCGGTGACCGGCGGGACCGACACCCAGCGGCGCACCCTGTACACCTCGCTCTACCACTCGCTGCTGCACCCCAACGTGTTCAGCGACGCCGACGGCCGCTACATCGGTTTCGACAAACAGATCCACACCGTGCCGGCGGGCCGCGCGCAGTACGCCAACTACTCCGGGTGGGACGTCTACCGCTCCCAGATCGCGCTGATCGCGCTGATCGCGCCGAAGGAGGCGGCCGACATCGCGCAGTCCGCGATCAACCAGGGAGCGCACGCCGGCTACTTCGACCGCTGGACCGTCGCCAACGGCGGCACCGGGGTGATGAACGGCGACCCGCTGGCGATCATCATCTCGACCGCGCACGCCTTCGGGGCGACCGGCTTCGACAGCGCCGACGGGCTGCGCCGGATCGTGGCCGGCACCAGGGACGTGCGCCAGCGGCCGGGCTGGCTGCAGTACGACACCTACGGCTACGTGCCGACCGGGCTCGGCGACGTGTGGGGCTCGGCGTCGACCACGCTGGAGTACACCAGCGCGGACTTCGCGATCTCCCAGCTCGCCAGGAGGATCGGTGACAACGCGACCGCCGAGACGTTCCTGCGGCGGGCACAGAACTGGCGCAGCCTCTTCAACTCCGGCAGCAGGTACATCCAGCCCCGCAACACCGACACCACCTTCCCCGCGTTCAACCCGGTCCAGCACAACGAGTACGTCGAGGGCAACGCCGCGCAGTACACCTGGATGGTGCCCTACAACCACCGCGGCCTGTTCGACGCGATGGGGGGCAACGCCGCCGTCCTGTCCAGGCTGGACACCTTCTTCACCGAGCTGAACGGCGGGCCGGACAAGCCGTACGCCTACCTGGGCAACGAGCCGACCCTGAACACCCCGTGGGCGTACGCCTACGCCGGCGCCCCGCACAAGACGCAGGACGTCGTGCGCCGCGCGCTGACGACGATCTTCAAGCCGACCCCGGACGGGCTGGTCGGCAACGACGACCTCGGCCAGATGTCGTCGTGGGCGGTCTGGGCCGCGCTGGGCATGTACCCGCAGGCACCCGGCAGGGCCGACCTGGTGCTCGCCAGCCCGCAGTTCCCCGAGACCGTCATCACCAGGGGCAACGGCAAGACCATCACCGTCACCGCGCCGAACGCCTCCGACAGCGCCAAGTACGTGCAGAGCCTGCGGGTCAACGGGCAGGCCTCGACCCGGGCGTGGCTGCCGGAGTCGTTCGTCGCCGCCGGCGGCACGCTCGACTTCACCCTGGGCACGGCGGCGAACACCGGCTGGGGCAACGCCGCGGGCGACGCGCCGCCGTCCTACGACGTCGGCCCGGTGCCGTCGCGGTCCGGGGCGGTCTCGGGGCTGTCGTCGAAGTGCCTAGACGCCGACCCGGCCACCGGGGCCAACGGCGCCCAGGTCCGGTTGTGGGACTGCAACGCATCGCCCGCGCAGCAGTGGACCCTCGCCTCCGACGGGACGGTCCGCGCGCTGGGCCGCTGCCTCGACGTCTCGCAGAGCGCCCGGGCGAACGGGTCGAAGGTCCAGCTGTGGGACTGCAACGGCACCGGCGCCCAGCAGTGGTGGCCGAAGCCCGGCGGGGCACTGGTGAACCCTCCGTCCGGACGCTGCCTCGACGTGCCGGGCTCCAACCCGGCCAACGGGATCCAGCTGCAGATCCACGACTGCAACGCCTCGGGTGCCCAGGTGTGGCGCCTGCCGTGACGTGACGGGCCGTCCGTGACGTCACGGACGGCCCGGCCCGGCCCGCCGTGCCGGTGGGCCGGGCCGTCCGGAACCCTTCGCGCCCCGTGGCCCCGCGGCCCCGTGGCCCCGGAGCCCGTAGCGGATCGCCTCATGGGCGCTTCACGTTCACCTCCGGATCACTTCAGGATGACGGGGAGCTCGGCGAGGCCGCGTACCACCATGCCCTCGTTGCGCGCCGGGTTCTCCTCGGCCAGCCGCATGTCGAGGCGCGCCAGCGCGCCCACCGCCACCTGGGCGGTCACCCTCGCCAGCGGGGCGCCGATGCAGTAGTGGATGCCGTGGCCGAAACCGAGGTTGCGCGCCCCGGAGCGCCGGGTCAGGTCCAGCTCGTCCGGGTTCTCGTACACCCTGGGGTCGCGGGAGGCGCCGCCGAGCACGAGCAGCAGGGTCTCCCCCGCCTTGACCCGGGTGTCGCCGACCTGAGTGTCCTCCAGCACCAGCCGGGAGATCATCTGGGTCGGCCCGTCGAAGCGGAGCAGCTCCTCCACCGCCCCGGCGACCTCCCCCGGGTTGGCGCGCAGCCAGGCGAGCTGGGCGGGGTTGCGCAGCAGCGCGAGCACGCCGTTGCCGATGAGGTGCACGGTGAGCGCGTACCCCGCGCTGATCAGCAGGGTGCAGGTGGTGACCAGCTCGCTCTCGGTGAGCTTGTCGCCCTCCTGCTCCGCGGCGACCAGCGCGCTGATGAGGTCGTCGGCGGGCTCGGCGCGCCGCTGGGCGGCCAGTCCCGCGAAGTAGCGGTTGAACCGCTCCCGGCCGCCCTGGCGCTGGCCCACCTGGTCGCGGGTGAGCACGAAGTCCGGGTCGAGGCCGCGCCCGATCGCGGTGGACCAGGCGCGGAACTCCTCCAGGTTGTCGGCCGGTACGCCCATCAGCTCGGCGAGCAGGATGCTGGGCAGCGGGTGGGCGACCGCCTTCATGAGGTCGACGGGGCCGGTCGTCCCGGCCTCGCGGGCCTCGGCGACCAGCTCGGCGACCAGTTGCTCGGCCCTGGGCCGCAGCCCCTCCACCACCTTGGCGGTGAACGCCTTGCTCACCAGGCCGCGCAGCCGGGTGTGGTCGGGCGGGTCCATGAAGGCGAACTGCCGTACCGGGTTGCCCTCGGCGTCCTTGGCGAAGTGGTCGGCCACGAGGTGGCCGTCGCCCCAGCCGTTGCGGGGGTCGGCGAGCGCCTCGGTGACCTCGGCGTGCCCGGTCACGACCACGGTTCCCGCGGGGGTGCGCACCACGGGCCCCTTCTCCGCGATCCGCCGGTAGATGGGGTACGGGTCGTCGCGGAAGGCCGGGTCGAACGGGTTGAAGGGCAGCATCTGCGAGATGATGTACTGCCCGGCCTGCTGCGGCAGGGACGAGGGCGGCAGCTCCGGCGCGGCGGGCGCGGGCACGTCCCTGACGCCGTCGTAGGCCACCGGCATCCGCAGGATCACGGTGTGCTTGTTGTCCTTGGCCCACTCCACGGGGCCGGTGAGCCGGATCCGCTCCACCCGGTCGAGCAGCGCCTCCAGGACGAGCCGGACGTCGAGCCGTCCCATCTGCTCGCCCATGCAGCTGTGCCCGCCGAAGCCGAAGGCCAGGTGCGGGTTGTGCGCGCGGCGGATGTCGAAGGTGAACGGGTCGTCGAACACGGTCTCGTCCCGGTTGGCCGACGCCCACCAGAAGGTCACCTTGTCCCCGGCCTTGATCTTCGCGCCGCGGAACTCCACGTCGCGGGTGGCCGTCCGCCGGTTGTACGGCGTGGGCGAGGCCCACCGCAGGATCTCCTCGATGGCCCCGGGCAGCAGGGAGCGGTCGGCGCGCAGCGCGTCCCACTGCTCGGGGTGCTCGGCGAGGGCGAGCAGGCCCAGCGCGATCGCGTTGCGGGGCGGCTCGGTTCCCGCGCCCAGCGTGAGGTTGAAGAACACCTCCCGCTCGTACGTGCCCAGCGGCGGCTGGCCCGAATCGGCCGGGATCTCCGCCCGGCCCACGGCCGACATCAGGTCGGCCTCCGGGGCCGCCTGCTTGCCCTTGAGCACGCCCGTGCCGTACTGGTAGAGCGCCAGCCTGGCCATCTGCGAGCGCTCGTTGTCCTCGCCCGCCTCGCGGTCGTCGAAGCCGGTGCTGACGTCCACCCAGCCCAGCAGCGCGTCCCAGTCCTGGCGGGGCGCGCCGAGCAGCCGCAGCGCCGACTTGATCGCGAACTGCCCGGCGATGTCGCCGATCAGCTCGCCCTCGCCCTTGGCCACCGCGTCGGCCACCACGGAGTCGGCCAGGGCGCGCAGGTCGGGTTCGACGGCCGCCAGCGTGTCGCCCGTCGCGCCCGGCTGGACCTGGTCCCTGATCAGCTGGTGGCGCGGGTCGTCCATCATGTTGAGCAGCGTCCCGGCGTGCACCCCGGGGGCGAGGTCGTCGATGTGCGTGCCGCCGCCGGTGCGGCCGCCGCCGCCCTGGGAGGAGAAGACCGGGTCGTGCGCGGCGGCGACCATGTCCTCGTAGCGGCTCAGCACCCAGAAACCATCGCCGTCGGCGGTCTTGCCGGGCGGGTGGAACAGGATGCCCTCCTCCTGGCGCAACCTCGTGAAGACGTCGTGCGGGAAGCCCTCGGCGTATCTGCTCCGGTCCGACAGGTCGAAGCCGCCGAGGACCGGGGGGAACTCTTCGGATGACATGACTAGCGCTCCAGGGTGGGGGTGGGGAGGATCTGCTTCAGTGCGCGGACGAGCGGGGGGAAGTCGGTCTCCCGTCCGGCCGCGGCGACGTAGCCGTCGGGCCGCAGCAGGACGAACCCGCTGCCCGCGGTGGTGCGGTGGCGGTGCGTGACCAGGGTGGGCTCCTCCTCGGCGAGCCCGCGCCCGCGGCGGCTCATCGTGCCGTCCGCCGGGCCCATGCTGACGAGCTGGAAGCGCCCGATCGGGTCGGGGTCGGGTTCGAGGGGCCAGGCGGGGCTGCGGGTGCCCGGTGCGGGCAGGCCCCTGGGCGTCCTCTGGCCCGCCAGGCCGAGGGCGTCGGGGTAGCGCACCTGCCACCCGGCGAGCATGGGGACCAGCTGCCTGGCCAGCACGCCGGTGCGGTGGGCCAGGCTCATGAGCGTGTTGCGCACCAGGAGGGCCACCGGCCCGAGCACCGCGTTGCGGGTCATCCTGCCGGTGGCCGCGACGGTCTGCTCGGCCGCCGCGTGCCGCTCGGCGTCGTAGCTGTCCAGGATGGCCGGGGCGTACCTGCCCTCGATCACGCCGGCCAGCTTCCAGGCCAGGTTGCGCACGTCGGCGAAACCGAGGTTGAGCCCCTGCCCGCCGGTCGGGGTGTGCACGTGCGCGGCGTCGCCCACCAGGAAGCAGCGTCCGGCGCGGAAGGTGTTGGCGACGCGCTCGCTGCTGGTGAAGACGGAGGCGAGCGTCACCTCCGTGAAGCGCAGCCCGCCGGGCCCGCGCTCGTCCAGCATGCGCCGCGCCGTCTCGGGCGTGGCTTCGGTGCCGCCGTCCAGGGTGCCGGAGATGCGGGCCTTGCCGCCGGGCAGCGGCGCGATGAGCATCACGCCCGTACGGCCCAGGTAGTAGTTGACCGAATCGGTGTCGAAGGCGCCCTCCAGCGGGCCCTCGGCGATCAGGAACGAGGTGGGGACCTGCTCCCCGGGGAAGACGATGCCGAGCTTCTCGCGGACCGTGCTGTGGTGGCCGTCGGCGCCGACGAGCCAGTCCGCCGTCAGGACGACCTCTGTGCCGTCGGCCCGGTGCGCGGTGACCGTGACGGAGTCGGGGCCGGTGACCAGGCCGGTCACCCGCAGGCCGCGTTCCACCGTGCCGCCGAGTCTGCGCAGCTCCTCCTCCAGCAGCTCGCCGGTGTCCTGCTGGGGCAGCACCAGCGGCGCGTGGTGCGAGTCCAGCGGCAGCCGCAGCACGGTGCCCGGCGCGGTGTGGTAGCTGAGCGCCTGGACGTTCAGCCCCCGCTTGTCCGCCTCGGCGCGCAGCCCAAGCCCGTCGAAGAGCTCCAGGGAGTACGGCCACAGCAGCACCGCCCGCGACCCCCTGGCGCCCTCCTCCTCGGCGTCCACCACCGTCACCGCGACGCCGCGGCGGGTCAGCTCGACCGCCGTCATGAGACCGCAGGGCCCGGCCCCGACGATCAGCACCTTGCTCGTGTTCATCTCTCTCGCACCTCTGGCACCGTGGGGAGGCCCGCCAGCAGATGCCGGGCGAGCGCTCTGGGGGTCGGATGTTCGAAAACCAGGGCCACCCGCAACGGCAGCCCGGTGGCCCGGCTCAGCCGGTTCCTGAGCTCCATCGCCGTCAGCGAGTCGAGCCCGAGGTCGGGAAGGGGATGGTCCGCGCCGATCGTGGCGGGGGCGTCCAGCCGGAACACGGCGGCGGCGTGGGCGCGTACCAGGTCCAGCAGGACCTCCTCGCGCCCGTCGCGGCCGAGCCCGGCGAGCCGCCCGGCCAGGGCGGCCTGCTCGGCGGCCTCGTCCGTGAGGTCCGCTCCGGGCGGGTCCGTCCCGAGCGCGCGGGCGGTGTACCCGGCCGACAACCAGTAGCGCCGCGACTCGAAGGGGTAGGTCGGCAGGCCCACCCGGCGGGCCGGGGCCAGCACCCGCGTCCAGTCGACCCGCGCGCCGTGGACGTGGGCCCGCGCGGCGGAACGCAGGAAGTCGTCGGCTCCCGCCTGGTCGCGCCGCAGGGTGGGCACCACCGCCACCTCGGCGCCCGCCGCCTCCGCGCTCTCCTGGACCCCGACCGACAGCACCGGGTGGGGGCCGCACTCCACGAACAGGGTGTGCCCGTCCCCGAGCAGCGCCCCGACCGCGTCGGCGAAGCGGACCTGTTCGCGCAGGTTGCGGTACCAGTACGCGGCGTCCAGGCCGGTGGTGTCGGCGGGCCGCCCGGTGACGGTCGAGTAGAAGGGCACCTCGGACGCCTTGGGCACGATCGGCGCCAGGTCGGCCAGCAACCGGGAGCGGACGGCCTCGACCTGCGGCGAGTGCGAGGCGTAGGCGACCCGGACCGTCCTGGCGCGCACCCCGTCGGCCTCGCAACCGGCCAGCAGCCCGGCCAGCGCGTCGGTGTCCCCGGCGACGACGACGGAGGCGGGGCCGTTCACCGCGGCGAGCGAGAGCCGGCCGTCCCAGGGGGCCAGCCGTCCGGCCGCCCGCTCGGCGGGGAGCGCGACGGACAGCATGCCGTACCCGCCGGTGAGCCCGGCCAGCGCCGCCGACCGCAGCGCGACGACCCTGGCCGCGTCGTCGAGGGACAGCGCGCCCGCGACGGTGGCGGCGGCGATCTCGCCCTGCGAGTGGCCGGTCACCGCGGCCGGGCGTACGCCCAGCGACCGCCACAGGCCCGCCAGCGAGACCATCACGGCCCACAGCGCGGGCTGGACGACGTCGTCCCGGTCCAGGCCGGGCGCGCCCTCCTCACCCCGGAGCACGCCGGTCAGGGACCAGTCCACGTACGGGGCGAGCGCCTCGGCGCAGCGGGCGATCTCCTCGGCGAACACCGGGGACGCGCGCAGCAGCTCGGCGCCCATGCCCGGCCACTGCGCGCCCTGCCCGGGGAAGACGAACGCCACCCGGGCGCCGTCCGGCGGCGCCACGCCCTCGATGACGTCGGCGGAGGGCCGCCGCCCGGCCAGCGCGTCCAGCGCGCGGCCGAACCGCTCCCGTCCCGTGGCGACGAGGACGGCCCGGTGCTCGAAGGAGGCGCGGGTGGTGGCCAGCGACCAGGCCACGTCCGCCACCGTCGCGTCCACCGGGTTCGTCGTATCCGCCGTGCCTGTTGGTTCCACCGTGTCCGGCTCGTCCGGCTCGTCCGGCTCGTCCGGCTCGCTGTGGTTGGGGAGATCCGTCAGGTGCGCGCGGAGGCGGGCGGCCTGGGCGCGCAGCGCGGTGGCGCTGCGCGCCGACAGCACCCAGGGCACCGGGCCGCCGTACGCCCGCTCGGTCCCGGGGGCGGCGCCGTCGGGGGACGCCGGGGTGACCGGGCGCGGAACGGTGGCGGGTGCGGATACAGGTGCGGGTGCGGGTGCGGTGAGCGGAGGGGCGGCGGGGGTGTCCGCGGGGGGTTCTTCGAGGATGGTGTGGGCGTTGGTGCCGCTCACGCCGAAGGAGGAGATCCCGGCGCGGCGCGGTTCGTCGCCCCGGGGCCAGGGGCGCGACCCGGTGAGCAGGGCGACGGCCCCGGAGGACCAGTCCGCCTGCGGCGTGGGCTCGTCGACGTGCAGCGTGCGCGGCAGGACGCCGTGCCGCATCGCCATCACCATCTTGATCACCCCCGCGACACCGGCCGCGCCCGCGCTGTGGCCGATGTTGGACTTGATCGAGCCGAGCCACAGGGGCCGGTCCGCGGGACGGTTCTCGCCGTAGACGCTCAGCAGCGCCTGGGCCTCGATCGGGTCCCCCAGCGGGGTCCCCGTGCCGTGCGCCTCCACGGCGTCCACCTGGCCCGCCGCGAGCCCCGCACCCGCCAGCGCGGCGCGGATCACCCGTTGCTGGGAGGGGCCGTTGGGCGCGGTCAGGCCGTTGGAGGCGCCGTCCTGGTTGACCGCGCTGCCCCTGATCACGGCCAGCACCTGGTGACCGTTGCGACGCGCGTCCGAGAGCCGTTCCAGCAGCAGGACACCCACCCCCTCGGCCCAGCCGGTACCGTCGGCGGCCGCGGCGAAGGACTTGCAACGCCCGTCCGGGGCCAGCCCGCGCTGACGGCTGAACTCCACGAACCCCGCGGGGATGGACATCACCGCCACGCCGCCCGCGACGGCGAGCGGGCACTCGCCCAGCCTCAGCGACTGGCAGGCGAGGTGCAGGGCCACCAGGGACGCCGAGCACGCGGTGTCCACGGTGACCGCGGGCCCCTCCCAGCCGAAGCTGTAGGACAGCCGGCCCGACAGCACGCTGGCCGCCACGCCGGTCATCTGGTAGCCCACGACGTCCTCGGCCGCCGACTGGAGCAACGCGCCGTAGTCCTGGCCGCTGGAGCCGATGAAGACGCCGGTGTGGCCGCCGCGCAGCGTGCCCGGGTCGATGCCGGCGCGTTCGAGCAGTTCCCAGGAGGTCTCCAGGAGCAGCCGCTGCTGGGGGTCCATGGCCAGCGCCTCGCGCGGGGAGATGCCGAAGAACGCGGCGTCGAAGTCTCCCGCCGTGTCCAGGAACCCGCCCTCGCGGACGTACGACGTGCCCGGGTGGTCGGGATCGGGGTGGTAGAGCGCCTCCATGTCCCAGCCCCGGTCGGCGGGGAAGGGCCCCACGGCGTCCACCTCGCCCGCGACGAGCTCCCACAGGTCCTCCGGGGAGCGTACGCCGCCGGGATAGCGGCAGCTCGCCGCGACGATCGCGATGGGCTCGTGCCGCCGCTGTTCCAGCTCGTGCAGCCGCCGGCGGGTCTCGTGCAGCTCGACCGTGGCGCGCTTGAGGTATTCGCGCAGCTTGTCCTCGTTCACAGCCCGGGTCCTCCCTCGCCGAATTCCGCGTCCAGCAGCCCGAAGAGCTCGTCGTCCGAAGCCTCCTCGACCAGCTCGGCCATGCTCCGCGGCCCGGTGTCGGCCGGTTCGCGGGTCAGTTCCGCGACCAGCGTCCGAAGCCGTGCCGTGATGCGCAGCCGCTCCGGGTCGGCCGTGTCGAGCGCGCCGAGCGTGGCGGCCAGGGAGTCGAGCCCGGCGTCGATCGACGGCCCGGCCTCGGGGTCCAGCCTGCTGTCGAGATAGGCGGCCAGCGCCTCCGCGTTCGGATGGTCGAAGGCCACGGTCGCGGGCAGTCTCAGGCCGGTGGCCGCGGCCAGCCGGTTGCGCAGGCCGACGGCCGCCAGCGAGTCGAAGCCGAGGTCGAGGAAGGGCCTCGCCGGAGGGACCGCGTCAGGGGAGTCGTGGCCGAGCGCCGTCGCCGCCTCGGCCCGGACGACGCGCAGCAGCCGCTGCCGCCGCTCCCCCTCGGACAGGCCCGCGAGCCGTGTCACCAGCTCGGGAACCCGCCCGTCGCCGGGCTCTCCCGCGGTCTCGCCCAGCGCCAGCCGTACCTCGGGGAGGTCGGAGATCAGCGGGCGGGCCCGCAGTGCGGTGAACACCGGGGCGAAACGCGCCCAGTCGACGTCGGCGACCGTGACGGTGGCCCGGTCCTCCCCGACGGCCTGCCACAGCGCGGCCAGGGCGGCCTCGGTCGCCATGGCGGACACCCCCCGGCGGCGGAGCTGGTCACGCCGCTCGGCGTCCGCCTGCCCCGGCTCCTCCCAGAGCCCCCAGGCGACCGAGGTGGCGGTCAGGCCGAGCGCCCTCCGGCGCGCGGCGAGCGCGTCCAGGGAGGCGTCGGCCGCGGCGTAGGCGCCCTGGCCCGCGCCTCCCCACACGCCCGCGACGGAGGAGAACAGCACGAAGGCGTCGAGGTCCCGGCCGCGGAGCGCGTCGTGCAGGTTCACGGCGCCCGCCGCCTTCTCCCCGAGCGCTCCGGCGAGAGCCGGTACGTCGAGGTCGGCGAGCGCGGCAACGCCCGGCACGCCCGCGGCGTGGAACACGGCGGTGAGGCCGGGCACCGTGCCGAGCAGTTCCTCCACCGCGCGCCGGTCGGCCAGATCGCACCCGACGACCGAGACCCGCCCCGCGCCCAGCTCTTCCAGCTCGGCCACCAGCCGGTCCACGGTCCCGCCCTCGGGGGCATCGGCGAGATGTGTCAGCAGCAGGTGTTCGGCGCCCTCGGACGCCAGGCGGCGGGCGACGGCCGCGCCGAGACCGTCGGTGCCGCCGGTGACGAGGACGGTCCCCGCAGGACGGAAGTCCCTCCGCCGCACCGGCGCGCCCGCGCGGACGAGGCGGCGGACCAGCGGGCCCGCCGGGCGGATGGCGACCTGGTCCTCAGTGCCGCCGTCGGCGCTCCCTGACGGGTTCTCCCTCGCGCCCTCTCCCAGTGAGCCCGCCAGCGCGTGGATCAGGTGGCCGGCCTCCCGGTGGCCGAGCGACTCGGGAAGGTCGACCAGGCCGCCCCAGAGCCGCGGGTACTCCAGCGCGACCGCGAGGCCGAGTCCCCATGTCTGCGACTGGGCGAGGGATCCCGTTCCGCTGGACACCCCGGCGTTGGAGTCAGCGCCGGTCCCGCCCACGTCGATGGCGCCGCGGGTGGCGAGCCACAGGGGGGCCGTCACCCCGGCCGCGTCGAGCGCCTTGACCAGGTCGAGCGTGCGGACCAGCCCGCGGGGGACGACCGGGTGGGACGGATGCGGCTCCTCGTCGAGCGCGAGCAGGGACAACACCCCGCTGATCGTCCCGGTGTCCGCGGGCAGGCGGGGGGCGTCCGCGGAGATCCGCACCACCTCGGCCCCATGCCGTCGTACGGCGGCCTCGCAGGCGTCGGCCAGCGGCTCGTCCTCGGGGGCGGCGAGCAGCCAGGTGCCGCTCAGCACCGGTGTGCCGGTCCCGCTCACCGGCCGCCACTCGACCCGGTACCGCCACGCCCCGGCCCGCTCGGCGGGAGGCGTCCGGGGTGGTTCGAGCCAGTAGCGCTGCCGCTGGAAGGCGTAGGTCGGCAGATCCACCCGCCTGCCGCGCCCGCCGAGCACGGCCGCCCAGTCCGGCAGGGCGCCCCGCGTGTAGGCCGTCGCGACGGCGGTGTACAGGGCCGTCACCTCGGGCCGTTCTCCGCGCAGCGCCGGGACGAACAGGCTGTCGTCCACGGAGTCCTGGCCCATCGCCGACAGCACACCGTCAGGGCCCAGCTCGACGAACGTCCGCACCCCGTGGGAGTGCAGATAGGCCAGGCCGTCGGCGAAGCGCACCGCCTCACGCACGTGCCGCACCCAGTACTCGGCGGAGAAGTCCGTGACGGGTTCACCGGTCAGGTTGGAGATGACCGGGATCGAGGGGGGACGGTAGGTCACGGCCTCGGCGATTCGGCGGAAGTCCTCCAGCATCGGCTCCATCAAGGGGGAATGGAAGGCATGACTGACCCGCAGGCGACGGGTCTTACGGCCCTGCGCGGTGAAATAAGCGGATATTTCCGCCACTGCGGCCTCGTCGCCGGAGACGACGACGGCCTGCGGGCCGTTGACCGCTGCTATTGAGACGCTGCCGTGCAGAAGGGGTAGTACTTCTGCTTCGGTGGCCTGCAACGCGACCATGGCTCCGCCCGCGGGAAGGGCCTGCATCAACCGGCCCCGCGCCACCACCAAACGGGCCGCGTCCCGCAACGACATCACCCCGGCCACATGAGCCGCCGCCAGCTCCCCCACCGAGTGCCCCAGCAGGAGGTCCGGCCGCACCCCCCACGACTCCAGCAACCGGAACAACGCCACCTCAAGGGCGAACAACGCGATCTGAGCGTTCTGCGTCTGATCCAGTAGGCCGTCTTGCGAGGAGAACACCGTCTCCTTCAACGAACCCTCGACGTGACCGTCGATCTCGTCGAAAGCGGCCGCGAAGACGGGGAAGGTTTCATACAGCTCCCGGCCCATCCCTGCCCGCTGAGCACCCTGACCGGTGAACAAGAATCCCAGCCCACCCGGACCGGTCGTCCCGGAGACCACCTGAGCCGAAACATCCCCCGCAGCCAGCTGCGCCAGCCGACCCACCAGCTCGTCCCGATCCCGGCCGACCACCACGGCCCGGTGCTCCAACACCGCACGGCCTGCAGTCAGCGAATGCGCCACATCCACGGCCGACACCGCCGAAGCCTTCATATGAGCGCCCAGCCGCTCGGCCTGCGCACGCAACGCCGATTCACTTCTGGCCGACAACGGCCACACCACCACCCCATCCTCCTGAACAGGGGTGATCTCTTCCGCGACGGCAGGTGCCTCCTCCACGATCACGTGCGCGTTCGTGCCGCTGATCCCGAACGAGGACACCCCCGCCCGCCTCGGACGCCCCGCCCCCGGCCACGGCACAGGTGAGGTCAGCAGCGACACCGCGCCCGAGGACCAGTCCACATGCGGCGAGGGCTCATCCACGTGCAACGTCGAGGGCAGCACCTCGTGCCGCATCGCCATCACCGACTTGATCACGCCCGCGACCCCGGAGGCGGCCTGGGTGTGCCCGATGTTCGACTTCACCGATCCGAGCCAGAGCGGCCGGTCGCGGTCCCGGCCGTAGGTGGCGAGCAGCGATTGGGCCTCGATCGGGTCTCCCAGCGGCGTGCCGGTCCCGTGCGCCTCGACCATGTCGATGTCACCGGGCGTGAGGCCCGCGTCGGCCAGCGCGCGGTGGATCACCCGTTGCTGGGAGGGGCCGTTGGGCGCGGTCAGGCCGTTGGAGGCGCCGTCCTGGTTGACCGCGCTGCCCCTGATCACGGCCAGCACCTGGTGACCGTTGCGACGCGCGTCCGAGAGCCGTTCCAGCAGCAGGACCCCCACCCCCTCGGCCCAGCCGGTACCGTCGGCGGCCGCGGCGAAGGACTTGCAACGCCCGTCGGGAGCCAGCCCGCGCTGACGGCTGAACTCCACGAACGTGCCCGGCGTGGCGAGGACGGTCACACCACCCGCCACCGCGAGCGAGCACTCGCCGTGCCGCAGCGCGCGGCTGGCCAGGTGCAACGCCACCAGCGAGGAGGAGCACGCCGTGTCGATGGTGACCGCGGGCCCCTCCAGGCCGAAGGTGTAGGCGAGCCGCCCGGAGGCGACGCTGCCCGCGGTGCCGGTCCCGAGATAACCCTCCAGCTCACCGGGGACGGCGGGCAGCAGGGTCCCGTAGTCGTGGTACATCATCCCGGCGAAGACGCCCGTGTCGCTGCCGCGCAACGACAGCGGGTCGATGCCCGCCCGTTCGAAGAGCTCCCACGTGGTCTCCAGCAGCAACCGCTGCTGCGGATCCATCGCCAGCGCCTCGCGCGGGCCGATCCCGAACAGTTCGGCGTCGAACCGGTCGGCGTCGTAGAGGAACCCGCCCTCTCGCGTGTAGCTGGTCCCCGGCGTGTCCGGGTCGGGGTCGTACAGCGCGTCGAGGTCCCAGCCCCGGTCGGCGGGGAACAGCGAGATCGCGTCGCCACCGGAGGCCAGCAGCTCCCAGAGATCCTCGGGGGACCGTACGCCGCCGGGATAGCGGCAGCTCATGGCGACGATCGCGATCGGCTCGTCCACGGCGGACGCCCGTACGGCGGGAACGGAGGCGGCGGGCGTACCGGCCAGTTCGGCCGTCACGAAGGCGGCCAGCGCGGCGGGGGTGGGATGGTCGAAGACCAGCGTGGCGGGCAGCCGCATGCCGGTGGCGGTGTTCAGCCGGTTGCGCAGCTCGACGGCGGTGAGCGAGTCGAGGCCCAGCTCGGAGAACTTGCTCCCCGGAGGTACGGCGTCCGGCGTGGGGTGGCCGAGCACGGCGGCCACCAGGGAACGAACGGCTTCGAGGGCGATCCTCGCGCGCTCCCCCTCCTCCGCCGCCTCCAGCCGCCGGGCCAGCGTGGTCTCGCCCGTCGTACGCCGGGGACGGGCCCGGACCAGGCCGCTCAGCAGGGCGGGGACGTCACCGTCGCGGAGCGCGGCGGTGTCCAGCCGTACGGGTGCCAGGAGGGCCTCGTCTGTTGTGAGAGCGGCGTCGAACAGCGCCAGCCCCTCGTCGGCGCTCAGCGTCGCCCGTCCGGCCGCGGCGGGCCCGGCGCCCATGCCGTGTTCCCACAGTCCCCAGGCCAGGGAGGTCGCGGGCAGCCCCTCGGCCCTGCGACGCGCGGCGAGACCGTCGAGGAAGGCGTTCGCCGCCGCGTAGTTGCCCTGCCCCGCGGTACCGAAGGTCGCCGAGGCCGAGGAGAACAGCACGAACGCCGCCAGCGGCATCTGCCGGGTCAGCTCGTGCAGATGCCAGGCCGCGTCCGCCTTCGGCCCGAGCACCCGGTCGAAACGCTCGGGGGTGAGCGAGGTGACGACCCCGTCGTCGAGAACGCCCGCCGCGTGCACCACACCGGTCAGCGGCCGGTCCAAACCCTCCAGCAGCCCACGTAACGCCTCCCGATCACCCACATCGCAGGCCGCGACGGTGACCCGGGCCCCCAGCGCCACCAGCTCACCCTCCAGCTCGGCGGCTCCATCGGCGTCGCGGCCACTCCTGCTCACCAGCAGCAGGTCCTGCGCGCCGTGCTCGGTGACCAGGTGACGGGCCACCAGACCACCCAACGCCCCCGTACCACCGGTGACCAGTACCGTGCCGTCGAGCTTCCAAGGGGACGGGAGCACGCGTGCCCGGACCAGCCTCGGCGCGTACAGGACGCCTCCGCGCACCGCCACCCCCGGCTCCCCCACCGGCAGCTCATCCGGGACCTCACCCTCCTGCGTCACGTCCACCACCGCGAACAACCCCGGGAACTCCGCCTGCACCGACCGCATCAGCCCCCACACCGCCGACGCCACCGGATCCACCCCCTCACCCGGACCCACCGCCACCCCGCCACACGTCACCACCACCAACCGCGACGAGCCCGAACGCACGTCCTCGACCCACCCCCGCACCACCCCCAGCACCTCGTCCAGCACACCCCGCACCGCCGACGGCACGTCCCCCTCACCGCCCGCACCGACCCGCACCACCACCCCCGGCGACGCCACCTCACCGCCCACCACCGGCACCCACTCCACCCGGAACAACGAGTCGGGGGTCTCGCGCAGCCGTTCGGGCGCGAACGGGCGCAGGGCGAGCCTGCCGATCGTGGCCACCGGCTCGCCCGTGTCACCGGCCAGGACGAGGGACACGGCGTCCGCGCCGTCCGGGGTCATCAGCACGCGCAACGACCGCGCTCCCGTACGGTGCAGCCGTACCCCGTCGAAGGCGAACGGCAGCCTGCCCTGTTCGGTGCCCGGCAGCAGGCCCAGCCCGGCCGCGTGCAGGGCGGCGTCGAGGAGCGCCGGGTGGATGCCGAAGCCCGCCACGTCCAGTTCCTCGGGCAGTGCCACCTCGGCGTAGAGCCGGTCGCCGTCCCTCCAGGCGGCCCTCAGCCCCCGGAAAGCGGGACCGTAGTCGAGCCCGGCGGCGGCCATGTCGTCGTACAGCCCGTCCACCTCGACCTCGGCGGCTCCCGGCGGGGGCCATGCCGTCAACTCGGCGGGTTCCACCGGGATGGCCGGGGCCAGCGTACCGGTCGCGTGCCGGGTCCACGGGAGGTCCTCCGGCGCGCCCTCCTCACGGGAGAACACGCCCAGGGGTCGCCGTCCCGTCCCGTCCGGCGCGCCCACCGACACCTGCAACAGCCGCGTCCGCGCCTCCGGCAGGAGCAACGGCACCTCCACGACCAGCTCGTCGAGCGTGTCGCAGCCGACCTGGTCCCCCGCGTGCAGGGAGAGTTCCGCCAGGGCGGTGGCGGGGACCACGGTGAGACCGGCCACGAGGTGATCGGCGAACCAGGGCTGTGCCTGGGTGGAGAGCCGTCCGGTCATCACCACGCCGTCGCCCTCGGCCAGCGGCGTCGTCACGTCCAGCAGCGGATGCCCGGCCGACGGCGCCGACCTCGACGACAGCCAGTAGTGCCGGTGCTCGAAGGGGTAGGTCGGCAGGTCGACCAGCTTCCCGCCGCTGCCCGCCTGGTACGCCTTCCAGTCGACCTTCGCACCGGCCACGAACGCCCTCGCCAGCGCCGTCACCAGGGTTTCGGCCTCCGGCCTGTCCTTGCGCAACACCGGAAGGAACACCCCCTCCTCACCAAGCGCCGACAACACACCATCGGGGCCCAGCTCGACGAACGTCCGCACCCCGTGGGAGTGCAGGTAGGCCAGGCCGTCGGCGAACCGCACCGCTTCACGGACGTGTCGCACCCAGTAGTCGGCGGAGAAGTCCGTGACGGGTTCGCCGGTCAGGTTGGAGATGACCGGGATCGAGGGGGGACGGTAGGTCACGGCCTCGGCGACCCGGTGGAAGTCCTCCAGCATCGGCTCCATCAAGGGGGAATGGAAGGCATGACTGACCCTCAGGCGACGGGTCTTACGACCCTGAGCGGTGAAATAAGCGGATATTTCCGTCACCGCGGCCTCGTCGCCGGAGACGACGACGGCCTGCGGGCCGTTGACCGCCGCCACCGAGACCATGCCGGAAAGGAGAGGCAGCACTTCTGCCTCGGTGGCCTGCAACGCCACCATCGCCCCACCCGCAGGGAGCGCCTGCATCAACCGGCCCCGCGCCACCACCAGACCGGCCGCATCCCGCAACGACATCACCCCGGCCACATGAGCCGCCGCCAACTCCCCCACCGAATGCCCCAACAGGAGATCCGGCCGCACCCCCCACGACTCCAGCAACCGGAACAACGCCACCTCAATCGCGAACAACGCGATCTGAGCGTTCTGCGTCCAATCCAGTAGGCCGTCTTGCGAGGAGAACACCATCTCCTTCAACGACCCCTCGACGTAACCGTCGATCTCGTCGAAAGCCGCCGCGAACACCGGGAACGCCTCATACAGCTCCCGGCCCATCCCTGCCCGCTGAGCACCCTGACCCGTGAACAAGAACCCCAACCCACCCGGACCTGCCACCCCGGTCAACACATCCCCCGCGGCCAGCCGACCCACCAGCTCGTCCCGATCCCGGCCCACCACCACCGCCCGGTGCTCCAACACCGCACGACCCGCAGCCAACGAATGCGCCACATCCACAGCCGACACCGCCGAAGCCCTCACATGAGCACCCAACCGCTCGGCCTGCACCCGCAACGCCGACCCACTCCTGGCCGACAACGGCCACACCACCACCCCACCCTCCTGAACAAGGGTGATCTCCTCCGCGACGGTGGGCGCCTCCTCCACGATCACGTGCGCGTTCGTGCCGCTGATCCCGAACGAGGACACCCCCGCCCGCCTTGGACGGTCTATCTCCGGCCACGACACGGGTGAGGTCAGCAGCGACACCGATCCGGAGGACCAGTCCACGTGCGGCGACGGCTCATCCACATGCAACGTGGGCGGCAACACCCCATGCCGCATCGCCATCACCATCTTGATCACACCGGCCACCCCAGCGGCCGCCTGCGTATGACCGATGTTCGACTTCACCGACCCCAGCCACAGCGGCCGATCCCGACCCCGGCCATAGGTGGCCAGCAACGCCTGCGCCTCGATCGGATCACCCAACCGCGTCCCCGTCCCATGCCCCTCCACCACATCCACACCCGAGGCCGCCACCCCCGCATCCGCCAACGCCTGACCGATCACCCGCTGCTGAGAAGGACCATTCGGCGCCGTCAACCCGTTCGACGCCCCGTCCTGATTCACCGCCGAACCCCGCACCACCGCCAACACCCGACGACCGTTCGCCCGAGCATCCGACAGCCGCTCCACGACCAGCACCCCCACACCCTCACCCCACCCCGTACCATCCGCAGCACCCGCGAACGACTTACACCGCCCATCGGCCGCCAACCCCCGCTGACGGCTGAACTCCACGAACATGCCGGGAGAGGCCATCACCGTCACGCCGCCGACGAGTGCCATCGAGCACTCTCCCTGCCGCAGCGCCCGCATCGCCCAGTGCAACGCCACCAGCGACGACGAACACGCCGTGTCCACCGTCACCGCCGCCCCCTCCAGGCCGAACGTGTAGGCGAGACGTCCAGACATCACGCTCGTCGCGCCGCCGGTCAGCAGGTAGCCGTCCGATCCCTTTTCCGCCTGGTCGTAGCGGGGGCCGTACTCCTGGTACATGCCGCCGACGAAGACCCCGGTGTCGGTGCCACGCAGGGACGAGGGGTCGATCCCGGCTCGCTCGAACGCCTCCCAAGAGGTCTCCAGCAACAACCGCTGCTGCGGATCCATCGCCAGCGCCTCACGCGGAGAGATCCCGAAGAACCCCGCGTCGAACTCCCCCGCCTCATGCAAAAAGGCCCCCGACCGCGCGTACGACGTACCCGCACGGTCGGGGTCGTCGTCGAAGAGGGAGTCCAGGCTCCAGCCCCGGCCGGTGGGGAACTCCGACACCGCGTCCCGGCCCGAGGACACCAGCTCCCACAGTTCCTCCGGAGAGGTGACCCCGCCGGGGAGGCGGCAGGCCATGCCGACGATGACGATCGGGTCGTCGTCCACCGGACCGGCCGGGGCCGCAGCCGCGGCCGGGGCCGCAGCCGCGGTCGGGGCCGAGGTCGTGCCCAGCAGTTCCTGGCGGAGGAAGGCGGCCAGGCCGGCCGGGGTCGGGTAGTCGAAGACCAGCGTGGCGGGCAGCCTCGTACCGACGGCGGCGCCCAGCCGGTTGCGGAACTCCACCGCCGTCAGGGAGTCGAACCCGAGGTCCTTGAACCCGCTGTCGACGCCGACCGCCTCCGGGGAGGAATGGCCGAGCACCGCCGCGACGTGTTTGCGTACCACGTCGAGGAGGGCACGCCCGCGCTCCGGTTCGGCCATGGCGGCCAGGGTCGCGGCGAACGTGGTGCCCGGGTCCGCCCGCCTCGCCACCCTGCGCGCGGGAGCCCTCACCAGGCCGCGCAGCATCGCGGGGACGTCGTCGGCGCGGTTCCGCAGGGCGTTCAGGTTCAGCTTCGTCGGTACCAGGACCGGCTCGTCCACGGTCAGGGCGACATCGAGGAGTCTCAGCGCCTCCGCCGAGGACAGCGCGCCGAACCCCGCCCGGCCCATCCGCGCCAGATCACCCTCACCCAGCCCACCCGTGATCCCGCTGCGCTCCTCCCACAACCCCCACCCCAGCGAAACCCCCGCCAGCCCCTCGGCCCTGCGAAGCGCGGCGAGACCGTCCAGGAACGCGTTCGCCGCCGCGTAGTTGCCCTGACCCGCGCTCCCCAGCGTCCCCGACGCCGAGGAGAACAGCACGAAGAACGACAGGTCCAGATCCCGCGTCAGCTCGTGCATGTACCACGCGGAATCGGCCTTCGCCCGCAGCACCCCGTCCAATCGCTCCGGCGACAGGGAGCCCACGACGCCGTCGTCGACGACGCCCGCGGCGTGCACCACTCCCACCAGGTCGGCGCCGATCCCTTCCACAACCGCCCGCAGTTGTTCCCTGTCGCCCACGTCGCAGGCGGCCACTCCGACCTCGGCCCCCAGTCCCCGCAACTCCGCCACCAGCTCCGGCACGCCCGCCGCCCGCTCACCGCTCCGGCTCGCCAGCACCAGGCGGCGCATCCCGTACGCCTCCACCAGATGACGCGCCACCACGGCGCCGAGCGCCCCCGTCCCGCCGGTGACCAGCACGGTGCCGTCGGGGTCGACCGGCCTGGGCAGGGTGAGGACGACCTTGCCGACATGCCGTGCCCGGCTGACGAGGCGGAAGGCGTCGGGTGCCCGCCGCACGTCCCAGGTGTCGATCGGGGGGAGCCTCAGCGCGCCGTCCGCGAAGAGGGCGAGCACGGCGGTGAACATGCGCCGGACCAGTTCAGGCTCCGCGCGCATGAGGTCGAACGGCAGGTAGCCGGCCGCGATGTCACCGGGGTCGCGGAGGTCGGTCTTGCCCATCTCCAGGAACCGGCCGCCGCGCGGGAGCAGCCGCGCCGAGGCGTCCACGAAGTCTCCGGCGAGGGAGTTCAGCACGACGTCGACGCCTCTGCCGCCGGTCGCCTCCAGGAACCGCGGTTCGAAGTCGAGGGTGCGCGAGGAGGCGATGTGCGCGTCGTCGAAGCCCAGCCCGCGCAGGACGTCGTGCTTGGCGGGGCTCGCCGTGGCGAACACCTCCGCGCCGAGGTGCCGGGCGAGCTGGACGGCGGCCGTGCCCACCCCGCCCGTGGCGGCGTGCACGAGCACGGCCTCGCCGCGCCGCAGACCGGCGAGTTCGACCAGGCCGTAGTACGCGGTCAGGTAGGCGATCGGCACCGAGGCCGCCTGCTCGAACGACCAGCCGTCCGGGATGCGCGCGACGACCCGGTGGTCGGCGACCGCACTCGGGCCGAACGCCCCGCCGAACAGGCCGAACACCCGGTCACCCGGTGCCGTACCGGTGACTCCGGGGCCGATCTCAGTGACGACGCCCGCGCCTTCGCCGCCGAGCGGCACGTCGTCCGGGTACATGCCGAGCGCGAGGAGCACGTCGCGGAAGTTGAGCCCGGCGGCCCGCACCTGGACGCGCACCTGCCCGTGTGCGAGCGGTTCGCTGTCGTGGGCGGCGAGCACCAGGTTGTCGATGCTGCCGCGGGGCGAGACGTCCAGCCGCCAGTTCCCCTCCCCGGCGGGCGGCAGCAGCCCGTCGTACGAGGCCAGGGTGGCCAGGCGGGGCATGTATACCTCGCCGTCCCGGATAGCGAGCTGCGGCTCGCCGGTCGCCACGGCCCGCGCCAGCGCGCCGGGGTCGTCGGTGTCCGTGTCGACCAGGACGATCCGGCCGGGATGCTCCGCCTGAGCGCTGCGGATCAGCCCCCACACCGCGGCGCCCACCGGCCCGCCGGGCATGACGGCCCCCCGGGTGACGACAACGAGCGGCTCCGGGTCGTCGTGCCCCAGCCATTCCTGTACGGCGGCGAGGGCCTGACCGGTGGCGGCGCGGGTCGCCGCGAGGAGGTCGACCCCGGAGCCGCCGTCGACCGTCACGGCCCATTCGGTGTCGACCGTCACGCCGCCGACCGTCACGGTCCCGCTGTCGTCGATCGTCGCGGCCCAATCGGTGTCGATCGCCACGATCCGGCCGGCCGGGCCGGTCCGCGTGCCGTCACCCGTCGCCGGAACCGCCTGCCAGTCGAGCCGGTACAGGGAGTCGTGGCCGGTGGAGGACAGGCCGGACGCCGTCGCGCCGACGGGCCGCATGACCAGCGTCCTGACCGAGGCCACCGGCGCTCCGGTGCCGTCGGCCATCTCCATCGACAGCGCGCCGTCTCCGGTGGGCGTCAGGCGTACGCGCAGGGCCGAGGCACCGGAGGCATGCAGGCGCACCCCCTCCCAGGAGAACGGCAGCCGGGTCTCGACGGTGTCGTCGTGCACCGCCGCGAGGGCGTGCAGGGCGGCGTCGAGCAACGCGGGGTGCAGACCGTAACGGCCGGCCTCCGCGTCCTCCGCCAGGTCCACTTCCGCGTAGACGGTCTCCCCGGCCTGCCAGGCGGCCCGCAGCCTCCGGAAGGCGGCGCCGTAGACCAGCCCCCTGTCCGCGAGCGACTCGTAGCAGCCGTCCAGGTTCACCGGCCGCGCCCCCGGTGGCGGCCACACACCGAGATCGGCGACCGGACCGGAGTCGCTGGAGTCGCTGGAGTCGCTGGAGTCGCTGGAGTCGCTGGAGTCGCTGGAGTCGCTGGAGGAGAGTACGCCGCCAGCATGGTGCGTCCAGTGGTCCTCGCCCGCGGGTGATCCATACACGCCGACCGTGCGACGTCCCTCCTCGTCCGAGGCACCGACGAGGATCTGCACCTGCACACCGGTGGAGGCGGCGAGGGTGAGCGGGGCGTGCAGGGTCAGCTCGTCGAGCCGGTCGCATCCGACGTGATCGCCCGCCCGGATGGCGAGCTCGACGAACGCGGCACCGGGAAGGATCGCCGTACCGGCCACGGCATGGTCGGCGAGCCAGGGCTGCGCCTGGGTGGAGAGCCGTCCGGTCAGCAGGAAACCGTCCCCGTCGGCCAGCGACACCGCCGCCCCCAGCAACGGATGATCCGCCGACCCCAGACCCGCCCCCGCCAGATCGGCCGACCCCGACGGCAGCAACCAGAAACGCTCACGCTCGAAGGGGTAGGTCGGCAGGTCGACCAGCTTCCCGCCGCTGCCCGCCTGGTACGCCTTCCAGTCGACCTTCGCACCGGCCACGAACGCCCTCGCCAGCGCCGTCACCAGGGTTTCGGCCTCCGGTCTGTCCTTGCGCAACACCGGGAGGAACACCCCCTCCTCACCCAGCGCCGACAACACACCATCGGGGCCCAGCTCGACGAACGTCTCCACCCCTTCAGCCCGCAGATAGGCCAGGCCGTCGGCGAACCGCACCGCCTCACGCACGTGCCGCACCCAGTAATCGGCGGAGAAGTCCGTGACGGGTTCACCGGTCAGGTTGGAGACCACCGGGAT
>NZ_JBIAQI010000034.1:0-104913 GCF_042888905.1 Streptosporangium sp. NPDC002721 | reverse complement strand
CTGCAGCCCTTCCAAGGCCGGCCATCTCTGCAAGGCCATCGCCGTCCTTCAGAACCACCGTGTCGCTCACGCCACCCGAGGATGAAAAACATTCATTGTGACCCGCATCCTGCAGATATCCAGCCGAGGTCGACCCGGCGTCGAACCACCGTAACTCTGCGCATCGAGAATCGGCCGAACAGCGCGGCGAACACTTTTCATTCAGCCCGTTTTCCTCCCATTTCGGACTGACCGTTTGTTTTTAGATTACTTTTTACGCGACAATCCAAGCATTCCGTTGTACCGGAGGACCGGCCAACATATGCTCCGCACAGGTGAAACGTACAGCCAAGCCGACTGGAGGCGGGCATGGCTCGTTCCTAGGAGGCCGACCCTTCCGCGTTGTTCGAGCGGCGATTAGGGAAGGCGGCCAAAGAGCTGAACAGTTCGGACGGCCGCGATGAATGCCCGGATATCTGGCAGCTCAACAACGGTGACATCGCGGTGATCGGCAGGGACCTCACAGCCGCCTACAGCCTTCGCCTGCCGGAGGGCGTCTCCCTCGCCCCTGACGAGCGACTGGTCGTCATCCCGGGCATCATGCTCAGCGTGGCGAAGGCGGACATCGCCGATGCCTGATCCCCGCGCCCCTCTCGCCCCTCCCACGCGAGGCGTTCCACCACAGGGAGAGAAACTCATCAGGGAGGCCTACAGGCGCGACTTCCGGAAACGGGACGCGCGGATTCGCAATCGAGACTCCTGGAAGTTCGAGCGGCGGCAGCATTTCGAGGAGCAGAACAACCCCAGCCGTGACGCTTTTCGCCGAGGCGACTGGGACGAGGCGATGCGCCTTCTCGACGAGAGGCGAGGCGACCTGCTCGCACTCGCGCAGGAGGACGAACGCCGCGGCTCCTTCTTTCACCGGGTACGCGTGGTCGAGACACCGCTCACACCGTATATGCGGTGGGAGCTGCACTCTCTGCGGCTCCGCGCCGAATGCGGCGAGCGGATCCGCGTGATCGGCGTGGAAAAGGTGGCGGCCTCGGAGAAGACCGATCCGCTTCCCGAAGTGGTCATCCTCGGCGGCCGGACCCTCTACCACATCATCTACACCGCGACCGGCGTCCCGGACGGCGCGGTCCGCTACACCGATCCCGGCATCATCGAGGAGTGGGAGAAATACATCAAAAACCTCTATGAGGCCGGAGAAGATGTGATTTCCTACTTCAACCGCGAGTTGACCCACCTTCACTCGCCCGGGACAAAGCTGGAGTAGGCGTCAAAAAGCGCGGAGAAGGAGAGGAACGCCACGGCGGTTCGCGTTCCGAACTGTCGGGCTCCTCGCGCGATGTCGTGCAGGCCAGGGACGTCAGTGGCGGAGTCCACTTCCACGAGCACGGCAAACCAGACCGGAGCGACCCCGCCGACCTCACCCCACGGCAACTACCGGCCGATGGGCGTGGGTTCGTCAACCGCGTCGGCGAGTTCGAAGAGCTGAACACGGTCCTGATCGGCGAGGACGGCGATCCGCGCGTCATCTCGGTGTACGTGATCGCCGGGACGGCGGGCGTGGGGAAGACGTCGCTCGCGCTGCGCTGGGCCCATCAGGTCCAGGATCGCTTTCCCGACGGGCAGCTCTATGTCAATCTCCGTGGCTACGACCCGGGAGAGCCGGTCACCGCCTACGAGGCCCTGCACCGTTTCCTGGTCGCTCTCGGCGTCCGCGCCCGTTCCGTGCCGCAGGACCCCGACGCCGCCGCCGCGCTCTACCGCTCGCGGCTGGCCGGGCGCCGGGTGCTGATCGTTCTGGACAACGCGGCGACGGCGAACCAGGTCCGTCCGCTGCTGCCCGGCGGCACGGGCTGCCTGGTCGTCGTCACCAGCCGAAACCGCCTGTCGAGTCTCGCCGTACACGACGGGGCCCGTCGGCTGACGCTGGGCACGCTGCCCGAACCGGAGGCCGTCGCCCTGCTGCGTGCCGTCACCGCCGGATACCATCCGGAGGACGACGAGGAGAAGCTCGCCGAACTGGCCCAGCTGTGCGCCCGGCTGCCGCTCGCCCTGCGCATCGCCGCCGAACGCGCCGTCAGCTACCCACACATGCGGCTGGACGACCTGATCGCCGACCTGCGCGACGAGTCCGCCCTGTGGGACGCCCTGAGCACGGGAGACGACGAGGAGGCCGGAGCGGTCCGTACGGTGTTCGCGTGGTCCTACCGCGCCCTGCCGGAACAGGCCGCCCGGCTGTTCCGCCTGCTTGGCCTGCACCCGGGCCCGGAATTCGGTTTCCACGCCGCCGCGGCCCTCGCCGGACTCTCCCCCGGCCGCACCAGACAGCTCCTCGACTCCCTGGCCGGCGCCCATCTGCTGGAGCAGACGGCGCCGGACCGCTACCAGTTCCACGGCCTGCTGCGCGCCTACGCCGCGGACCAGGCACAGCAGGAGGAACCGCCCGAGGAGCGGGAGGCCGCGCTGCGCCAGGTGCTGGAGTGGTACCTGCACACCGCCGACACCGCCCAGGGCTGGATCAGTCCCGCCGAGGCCCGGGTGGAACTCGTGCCACCGGCCGACGGCGTGCGCCCGCTGACCTTCCCCGACTACAACGCCGCCGTGGACTGGTCCGAGCGTGAGCACACGAACCTCCTGCGTGCGATCGGGAGCGCCGCCTCGGCCGGACAGGACCGGCTCACCTGGCAGCTGTCGGCCGTCCTGTCGAACGCGCAGTCTCCTTCGGCACCGGCCGCCGACTGGCTGGTCGTGGGCCGCCTGGGGCTGGCGGCGGCCGGACGGCTGGGTGACCGCGTCGCGGAAGGACAGCTGCTCACGGAGCTGGGCATGGGATACACCCGGATCAATCATCTGACCGAGAGCCTCGAATGCCACAGGAACGCACTGGCGATCTGGCGCGAGCTGGACGACCGGCTCGGCGAGGCGCACTCGCTCAACCTGATCGGACTGGCGCATCTCCGCACGAGACGGCTGAACGACGCCGCGGAGCACTTCGAGCAGGCCGCCGCCGCCTTCCAGGAGCAGGGCTCCGCCCACTGGGAGGCCACCATGCTGTCCAACCTCGCCAGCACCCACTACCACGCGGGCCGCCTGCCGGAAGCCGCGGATGCCGCTCGGCGCGCGCTGGCGGCGCACCGGTCCCTGGACAACCAACGCGGCGAGGGCAACGTCCTGCGCCTCATGAGCGAGCTCCAGCGAGAGCGGGGAGAGGTGCGGGAAGCCCTGCGGTCGGCCCAGGCCGCGCTGGACATCGCCCTCGGCCTCCGCAACCACCGGCTGGAGGGCTTCTGGCTCATCACCCTCGGCAACGCCCAGCTCGCTGACGGCCGGTTCGCCGACGCGCTGGACTCCTATCACCGCTCCGCCACGCTCAATCGCCGCCTCGGCGACCGCAGCCGGGAGGCACTGGCCTGGCACGGCACGGCACGGCACGGCACGGGCGAGACCTACCGCCACCTCGACCGTCACGCGGAGGCCGCCGACTTCCACCGCCAGGCCGCCACCGTCCACCACGAACTCGGCGACACCTGGAACGAGGCTCTGGCCCTCGACGGCCTGGGGGCGGCCCTGCTCGACGAGGACCCGCAGGCGGCCCACCGGCACTGGACGGAGGCGCTGGGGCTCCTCGCCGACTACGACGACCCACGGGCGGTGGCAGTACGTGACCGCATCGAGCTGCAAGTGAGGGAAACGGGTTGAGCCGACCAGGAGCATACGCATGAGACCTGGCCGTTCACCTTCGACGGCCAGGTCACGGAAGGCAGGACACGCGAGGGGAGAGCCCACGCCGACCAGTCATTCGAGCACGTCGAGGTGGCCGAGGTGGTCGTACATGCGTTCACCGACAGCGTGAGCGCGCAGTTCGGCGAACGTGGGTGCGGCGACTTCCAGCTGAGCAGCGAGGCTTGCGGCGCGATCGGCCAGATCGGCCCGGGTACGGACTCCGTACAGGCGAGCCATGCCAAGGACTCTTTCCAACACGGCACGACGGCGTAGCCCGGCGTCGTCACACCACAGCTGCAGGAAATGATGGTTTCGCAGTTGGAAGGAACCCACCTGACTCAATGGCAGCTTCGGGGATCCACTGAACGCGCCCGGGGTCAGGACAACCCGCCAGACGGCGTTCGGCAGTTCCTGAAGTCGGCCAGGGCCAAGCTTCCTGTCGGCGAGCCATTCAGTCCACAGCTCGTGCGGGTTCACGCGGTCCACCGTGTCGATCCTCGCTCGGATCGCCGGAACGTCACGGCAGACGGTCTCCATGAAGTCGTCCCGCCCGGAATCGGTGTCGGTGTAGGCGAGCAGGGAGCGGTCGCTGGTCTCGATCAGATAGGTGGGCAGGTAAGCATCCCGTGTCGCGACGCCTCTGATCTCCCTGAGCTGGGCGGGAAGGTTGTAGTCGGCTCGATCAGGACGGGCAGCGAGGTCGTCGACAATCCGCGAATGGAACATCGTCTGCGCGAACAACGGAAGGAACCGTGTACGGTCCTCCAACAACTCCTGCGGAACATTCGGGTTGGGCAGCACGGTGAGTGATCCCCGGTGGTACCGCCGTGGCAGCGGTCTGCCGGTGAAGCGTTCGATCAGCACCTTCTGCCTGCTCTCCTTCGGGGTGTACCGCACACCCGCTCGCACGGACCGCAGCCCCAGCTCGGTCAGCCGGACCTCACCGTGGCGGCTCACCGTGAGATGGCCGATCACGGTGAGGAAGGCGAGGCAGCGGTCCACCAGGGAGCGCTCCAGCCCGAAGAAGGCGACCAGTCCGTCCCGAGTGCCGATACCGCCATCCGCGAGGGCGCGGGCCAGGAACCGGTCGATGACCTCGTAGGCCTGCTCCTCGTAAACGTTCGCGGTGATCTCCACCTCCCACAGGGGCCACGAGACGGCGAAGAGGCGCACCGGCCGGACTCCGGGAACGGTGACGGCGTGCTCCACGGCACGCCGGGCGGGGTAGATGGCGCGTGTCGTCATGAGAACTCGTCAAGGCGGTCGAGACGGGCGGCGACCTCGGCCGAGGGCCTCAGGTCACCGACGCGGCGGAGATGGTCCATCATCTGCCGCACCAGCACCCGGAACCCCTCGTCCCTGGCGGCGGTGAGGGTCGTGGTGTCCCCCACCAGCACGAGCTGCCTCCTGGCCCGGGAAACGGCGACGTTCAGCCTCCGCAGCTCCTTGAGGAATCCCACCTCTCCACGCGCGTTGCTGCGGGTGAAGGCGTAGACGACGAGATCACGTTCACCTCCCTGGAAGGAGTCGACCGTGCCGACGTTGTCCGCCACCTCGGTGCTCTCACCGAGCACGCGGGCGAGTCCGGCACGGATACGCTCCGCCTGGGCGCGATAAGGCACGATCACCGCCCAGTCCTTGTAATACCGGGTGTATAAGGCGACCAGCCGCACCACGATGTCGGCCTCCAGCCGATTGACGTAACCGGGCCGACTGCCCGCTTCCTCCGCTCGCTCGATCGCCGGCCTGTCGCCGGTGTCGATCATCGCGAACGAGCTGGCGAAGATGGGGTCGTCGTGCCTTCCCGCGTGGTCGGTGCGGAGTACGCCTTCGTAGAAGGCGGCCGACACGAACTCCCCGACCTCACGCGGCATCCGCCGCTGCACGGTCAGCATGACCTGGTGGTCTGCCGGCACGGCCCCGTAGAGCCGCTCGAAGGCGCTTCTGCGCAGCACGTCGGCGATCTCTCTCGCGTCGGCGGGCGGCAGATCCCCGTTCCGAGCCAGGTTGTCTCCCCAATCGCGTACCTCCTCATCGAGGTACGGCGGAAGCTGCTGATGGTCACCCACCAGGATGGCGCGCTTCCCCCGGACCAGGGGGACGAGGAGATTGGGCGTGGAGATCTGGCCGGCCTCGTCGACGATCACCAGGTCGAACTCCAGCTCGGCGAGCAGTTTGGTAGTCGCGGTGCCTATGCAGGTGGCGGCCACCACGTCCGCGTAGCGCACCAGCTCACGCTGGAGGTCCTGCTCGGCGTCGCCGATCTTGGCCCGCCATTCGTCCAACAGGGCCGCCCGCGTCCGGAACGTCGCCACGACCTGTTCCAATCGGTCACGCAGAGCCTCCCAGCCGGCCAGGTTCGCGGGTGGCCGTCCGTCCGGCAGTGGCTCCTCCAAGGTCGGGATGACGGCCGCGATGATCGACCGCAGTGATCCCGCGGCTCTGGACGCCTCGGCCGTCGCCTCCTCACCCTCCCGACGAGCGGTGTCCCTGGCCGCCATCAGCCGAGCCGCCTCCGGATGAGTTTCGATGAGTCTCTCCATCTCGGCCTGTTCCGCGCGGCACACCGTCTCGGCTCGCGTCACCTCCTCGGCGGCGAGCGCGAGCTCCCGCCGGATCGCGTTCAGCCGGGCCAGCCGGTGGTCGGCCAGTCGGCGGTAGAAGAAAGCGAGCATCCCCGAAACCGTCCGGGCCTGGGCACTCGCGTGCCGCCGCTCCCAGGTCTCCCGCTGAGCGTCCAGCCGCTCGGCGGTAGCACGTGCGGAGGTGAGACGGTTGACGGCATCGGTGATCCGACCGGCCTGGGTCGGCTCCAGCCGCTGGATGACCGCGTCGAGACCGGCCGCGTGTCCCTGTTCATCCCGCTCGGCTGTACGGGCGGCCGCGAGAGATTCCGTGAGGTACGCCAGCAAGCGGCCGGCCGCGTCCCCATCGCCCGTGAACGGCACCAGGCGCGAGACCGTCCCCTCCGTGGAGACGCGAATCCGTTGCCGCAACGCGGTGACGTGGCTCTCCACCATGAGGTCGCGGGCACGGCCGGTGATGACATCCTCGTTGCCGACGCGCACCGCCAGGAGGTCCGCGGGCAGCTGTTCCAGGACGTTGTCGACGGCCCGGTTGGTATGCGAAGTGATCAGCACGCGTTCGCCCCGCGCGGCGCACGCGACCGCGATCTCGGTAATCGTCCTCGTCTTGCCGGTGCCCGGCGGCCCCAGGATGAGCAGCAGGTCGGGCACGGCGAGTGCCCGCTGGAACGCCGACAGCTGGCTGTCTTGGTCGAGCGTCCCACGGGGCCGATCGTGGGTATTCACCGTGAACGGGGTGAGGCTCCGGTCGACAAGCCATTCAAGCAACCCGCGGTTCACCACGTCTCCCTGACGCAATGCCTGCACGGTGTCGGCCTGTGCCCGGAACACGCGGTCACTGGGCATCACCACGAGGGCCCCCTGGGCGGGGATACGGCCGTAGTCGACCGTCGTCTCGAACCGGATGAGCACGTCCAGCCCCTTCACCCTCACCACCCTGCCCTTCAGGTCGGGCTGGTCGGCGAGATGCACCATGGCCCCGGCCGCCAACATGGCGGGACGCATTAGACCGAAGACATACATACTCTGGGCGGAACGCCGCTCCTCGCGGACGCTCTCCCTGCTCCGGTAGTGGACGGGGGGCGCCTCGCGCTGCCGGGCGATCTCGATGTCCCGCCCCGCTTCGATGACCTGGGCCATCCGGTCGAGGTACGCGGTGTGGTGCCGGGGCAGCGACGGCCGTTCTGGCTCGGAGGAACCGACCCCGCTCCAGGCCCGCCGCAGCAGCGGCCAGTGTGCCGACATCCCGTCCGGCACGTCGCGCACCTGATGGAAGCCCTGCCAACCGGCGGAGCACTTCAGCAGCAGAGCCCCACGCAACAGCCGCTCCTCCTCCCGGAAGCCGCGCGGGAACGCGGCTCCAAGGTTGTAGGCGTCCCCGTGCCGGGTCACGAAGAGCCAGGCGACGTGTGTGTCGGTGTAGACGACGAGACGGTCAGGGTCCTTCTCCAGCCTGGCGGGCAGCGTTCCCATCCTGGACAGGCGGGTCATCGCCTCGATCAGTTGGCCCGGCCGCAGGTGTGGCGCCAGTTGGCTTCGTACCTTCTCCGACGGGATCACCGCTATCGGACCGGGCAGGGACACCTGCGAAACCGGCGACACCGTCACGAAAACCCTCCTTGGGAGATTTCCTTCCGTCCCTGCCGCAGTGCCGCGGCGAGCAGCCCGATCCGCTCCGGTCGGCGCCGTGGGTCGGCGTCGAGGGCGCGTGCCAGCAGTTCGTCGGCGACGGAGGGGAACCCCCGTACGGTGACCCGTATCGGCGGGGATCCTCCGGGCAGGGGTGGATGGCCGGTCACCGTGTGATGGACGACGGCGGCGAGCTGGTAGAGATCGGTGTGTGCCCCCGGCTTCGGGGAGTGCGGGCTGAAACGCGCCTGCTCGGGCGCGCGGTAGCCGTCAGTGCCCTCCCCCGGTCGCGGCGGCCAGGTCGCCAGTCCCACGTCTCGCAGTACCGGTTCGTAAGCCCGGCCGGTCATGACGATCGCGTCGGGGCTCAGCTTCCGGTGGCTGTGACCTCGCCGGTGGAGTTCGGCGAGCGAATCGGCCAGCCGCGCGGCCGCGTCCAGGACCGCCGCGACCGTGAGGTGGTCAAGCGGCCCGTCGCCTGGCCCGAAGACCTCGTGCCAGACCGGCCCCGGGGGCAGTTCCGAGGCCACGGTGATCCCGCGAGCCGGATCCTCATAGTGACCGAGCAGCCGGGGCAGTCGGCGCGCGCCCGACATGCTGGAGAGCAGCGCCGCCTGGTCCCGCATGGCACGCCGGGCATCGGCCGAAGCGGGGCCGTCACGGAGCATCGTGATCTGACGCAGCCGTACTCGGGCGGACGCGGGTTCGATACGGTCGGCGGTCGCCTCCCGCCACGCCCATGACCGGTCGGGGTTGAAGGTCTCGGCAGCGTCATCGTGCAGGAGGTAACAGTCGCCCCCGAGACGTAGCTCCTCGCCTCCGCGCCAGGGAACATCCGTCGGAACGGGACCCGCTAGCGGCACGGAGGGCGGATCGACCGGCCCGGGAGGCCGATAGGGGTCGTAGTAGACCCTCCTGACGGTCGCCGCCTCGGGGAGGTCGAGTTGGCGACGCAGCCCGCTCTCGTCCCACAGTTCGATGGTGATGCCGGTCTCCGCCTGCTGCTCCCGCCTCCAACGCTGCCACCATCGCAGTGTCGGAGCGTCCAAGCTGCAGGGGATGCACAGCACCCATTTCTTTATGACATAGCCTTCTTTTTCCGCGTATTTCCGGGCCGACTTGAAGGAGTCCCTGACCTGTCCCTTCTGGGATTCCCCGAACCCGTTGATGAAGTATTTCGCCTGCCAGTCCGTGATCTCATCGTTGAGATCTCCCACCAGCACGTCGATGCCCCAGTCACCGGGATTCGCCCGGACCAGCACCGCCTCCCGCCCGGTGACCGCCGAGACGAGCGAGACGAGCATCTGCTCGAAGTCCTCCCTGGCCCCCGCCTCACCCCTGCGCTGGTGGTGTGCCAGGAAATTGATGGGATGCTCTCCCGCCCCGAACCCATGGCTCATCGCGGCCCTTTCGTCTCCCGTGGACTCCTCGCCCACCTCGGCCTCCGAACCCACCGCGCCCGAGGCTCCGGCATCTCCTCAGCCACCATCCGGGATCGCACGCACCGATCCCTCAGCGCACCACCGGCCGATCCCGCATTACCAATCCGTTGTACATCAACGACACTCAATTGAAAGAGACGCAGACCGGTTCACCGCAAATACCGTCAGACCAACCATGCCAATAGCGGCATTTAACGCAAACATAAATGTTATTAGTAAGTCACTTAATTCTCTTGAACAACACGGACGACGGCAGGCAACGGCCACCCCCGCACCGATCCGGTGACCTCCGCAGGTCTGGTGACGACGCGGCCAGCGGCCCAGTACGCCCCGCCCCTGTCTGCCCTCTCCCCCTCAACGCACATCCGTTTTCGGCCACGCGGAGGGCGGTGCTATCCGGCCCCGCACGACCGGCAGCGCCTCCTCCACCTCCGGTACGACCTCCGCCAGCCGCTTGGCGTCCCTCACCGACCAGCCCTTTGTTCTCGTGCCTCTCCCGACTCGGGCGTGCGGCTACGGTCGTGGGTCGGCGGCCCGGAGCACCGCCAGCAAACCGTGCACGGCGGCGTACTGCTCGGCTGACAGCGGGTCTGGGGAGAAGTGCATGAGCTCGTTGCGCACCTTCCGAACCTTCTCAAGGTATTCGAGGAGGATCTCCTGGTCGACGTTCCAACCGAGCGTCTCCCATCGCCCGTGGTCCTTCAGCAGGTAGAAATAGTTGCCGAAGGTGAGATCCGCGGCCTGACGGACCCTGGGCGATCGTCCCACCTGCCGGAGTTCGTCCACGCTGAACACCGCGGCCGCCCGGCGGAGCCTGTTCTCCGCCTCCTCGATCAGGATGAACGGCTGTGCGTGGTAACCGAACTGGCGAGTCAGATCCGCGGCCGTGATGATCCCGTCCACCCTTGACCGATCAGCGCTCCGTACGAAGACGTATCCCCTCTCGTAGATGGTCTCGATCTGGCCGAGCAGAAGCGCGTCGTGATCGACCACGACGGCGGGCGTCAACGCGTCCTTCAGCGCCGGGTCGGCGGAGGCGACGTGTGCGTGACCGATCGACTCCCAGCTGATCGCACCGTGGAAGGTCCCGTCCTCATCGACCACGGCCAGCTGGGAGAAGTTCCTCGTCAACATGAGGGTCTTGGCGTATCGCAGCTTCGCCGATCTCGGCACCGAGACAAGAGGCGCCGGGAGGCTGCCGAGCCTGAGCGTCATGGGCTCGTAGTCGGAGACGTTCTCGACGTCGTCGCCGTCTTCGACGACGTCCATGGCCACATCGGGCTCTCCGACGAGCCGTACCAGGGCGATCTCCGTGTCCACAGTGCCTTCGGTGAACGGCGGCTGAGTCGTGAGGCCCTTCTCGGCAAGGTCGGCTTTGATCATTTCGATGGTCGTGCCGGTCCGCCGTGAGGTGTTCCAGTGCCCCAGGAAGTTGCGAATCGTCAGTTTCCGCGGATCCTGCGCGCTGCGCGAAACAGCATCCTCCAGCAGATCGGTAGCCGTGGTGATCTCTTCCTGCCCGTCCATTCCAGGATCGACGCCGTGTTCGGCAAGGTGAGCGAGTCGTCGTGCCGCGTCATTACGGGTCAGCCCACAGACCGTGAGGAGAGAGGTTGTGCTCGCCCGCAGATCGGTCTTGAAGTCATCGCGAAGAATATCTGTGCGAATCCACTCGACCTTGCGGACCTGCCGGAATCCTGGCACCTCACCTGGACGGTATTCGTAGGGACCGATCACCCTCCCTATAGCGACCTTCCCGGGAACCGTCGCCCTGGGCATCACCACCAGGTCGCCTTCCTCGATCTCCTTGGAGAAGCGCCAGAGCTGTCCGGCCCAGTTGGCGATGACGCCCGGTGAACTCTCCGGGTAGGCGCGTTGAACCTCTTCCTTGAGGTCTTCCCGATTCGCGTAGTGCCCGATGTCTCCGAGCTCGCGCCAGCCAACGATCGTGAGCCCTTCGGCCAGCGCCTTGTCCTCCGCCCGGTCCGCCCCCTCGACGTTCCGCCCACCGCGGACCAGCCATGCTCGGGGTCCACTCTCCTGCCGCGACTTCTCCACCATGATCGGTCTCCCTCCGCCGCCTTGCATGAGAGTGTCCAAGGACCTCAAACCGATCCAAGCTGATACACCGACGACTGCGCCACCGCTATCGCCGTATCAAGTGAATTCGAAAACAGGTCGAAGTCGTCGCGACCGCTACCGGCCGCACTGGTTTATCAACGGTCGTTCTCCGAAACCGCATCACCGGTGAACGCGACATCCCCCGTACGAGCCAATATCTCGGAGAGGGTTTCGCGGAAGTACCCACAGCCAATCGTCTTCGAACGCCGCGCTCGCTTCTTCTTTGCAGCCGGAGCCTCGTAGGGGTCCAGACCGTGCGCGGTCAGTCGCCACACACCTGATCGAAGCTGGCTGGCCTCGCTGCACATCGCCGAGAGATTGCAGGCATCAGTCTCTTGCGTTCCTCGATCTTCGACTCACCCGGCAACAGGAAAACCGCGACCTTGGCCTTGAGATATGCCTCGTATTCGTGCGGGCGCTCGAAGATACGGATGTCACAGGCGATCACCAGCCAACCTCGCTGCCCGACCAGAGGCAGCCAGCGCTCATCGGCGGCACCCAGCGCCTCGTCTCGTGAACCGAACAGTTCCGCGGGAGTGTGCACCGGGTAACCCAGTCCGGCCAGCAGCTTACGGACACTGCGGCTGACGCTGTTCTCGTCGAGGTAGAACTCAGGCGGCGTGGCCCAGGAGGATGCGGGTGGCGGTTCTGACGTCGTCGAGGGTGACTCCGAGCTCATCGGCGATCACCTCCGGCTCCTCGCCGGCCTTCATCATGGCCGCCACCTCGGACACCCTCGTGCGCGTCTCCGCGAAGATCGACTGCCCGAACGCCCGATGTGGATCGACCACCACACTCGACGGCAGACAGCTCCGCAGCCGCAGGCTGGCAGGAAATCCGTCCTCGGCTCGGACCACGTAGTCCAGATAGTCGGTGACGATCTCCCGGACGACGTGCTGGCCCGTCCGTGCTTCGATGAGTCCCGCACCGGCCTCCGTTCGCGAGAAGTCCCACAGCACGTCGATGCCGTCCGTCGCCAGTTCGGGAGCGAGAAGGACGTACTCGTGACCGAACTCCTGCCGGAGCCGCTGGAGTGCGGGCCGGATCCTGTTCGGCTTCACCCCGGCCCGTCTGAGCGCGTCCAGCACATAGGCCTCGGCCATGGCGACGAACGGCACGGTCGCCTGCCGGAAGTCGCCGGAGGGAAGAACGTGCAGTAGCGGACGCCCCCGCTCGTAACCTCTGGCCCAGCGGTTGAAGGTCTGCTGCCGGATGTCGAGGAAGCGGGCGGCGTCGCTCTGATTCAGCAGACCCGTCCGAGTCCGGATGTCGTCCATGTCGCTCGCCTCCTCCCGTTGTCGTGACTGCTGTCATCATCGCCGATCGGCCTATCACCGGACAGGGGCCTCGCCGCTTCCGCAATCATTACGGTCGGCAGCAAAGAGATCATGATGGGGCGATCCGACTGGCAGAACCCGCCCACCGGTCGGTCGCGGCACAGTTTCGCACGTGATCAAGCCGCGAGTCCGTGGTTCAGACGATCGCGGCCCTCGTGGCCCGGCATGCTGCCGCCGTACGACCCAAACCGGCCGGCGCACACTCGATCGCTCCTTTTCTGGGCTCAGTGGCTTCTCGGGGCGGCGGTGAGGCTGGTTCCGCTGATCGGAGCCGCTCTGGACCGCCTCACCCACGCCCATCCGGTCACCATCACCCTCGCCTCATGTGCCGGGACCGCCCTACGCATGGTCGGCGACGATCTGGGCCTTGACCTCTGCGACCTGGTCGACAGCGAGGACCACATAGACGGGAACCTCGAAACGGGACGGGTTGTCCGGCGTGGATCCGCGAGTTCCCGAAGGTCTCCCGCGCCGCGACCGGCTGAGCTCGCTCTCAGCAGGCGCTGATCCCGGCCGGTGTGTGCGATCCGCGTACCCGTACCGCGAGGGCCGCGGCCCATCCCCAGCCCAGGAGGGCGATGGCCCGGAGCAGCAGGCTCAGCGGCCGGGAGTTCTCGCCGCCGTCCGACAGCATTCCGGCCAGGAGGTAGAGGGCGGAAAGCGCCACGCCGGTGGCCGCGCAGTAGAAGGCCCATCCGCGCTCTCCGCGTACGGCGAAGTGGCGGGTGAAGACGAAGCACGCCGTGACCAGTGAGACGAACACCACGAAGAAGGCGGCGCCGTGCAGGACGTAACCCAGGCCGGGGTCGTCGGGAAGGCCCTGCGGCGCGCCGGGTGGATAGCCCCACGCCGGTTCGAAGCGGAAGACGCCGGCCCCGACCAGGCCGGTCCCGTACGCGCCGATCGGTAACGAACCCCAGGTGCCGCTGCGGCCGGGACGTAGCGCCCGCCACAGCCCGGCCGCGAACGCGATGTTCAGCAGCCCGGTGAGCACGAAGTTGGTGATCTGGATCCACCCCAGGTCGCCCAGGCTGAGCATGCTGAGCGGCTGCCGCCGGGGGTCGAAGTCCGTACGCGTGTAGTCCTGGATCACGACCGTGAGGACGAACAGCGGCCCGGCTACGGCGCCGCAGGTCAGCAGTGCCCTGGTCAGCCGCTGTTTTCGCATGGTGGACATGGTTCTCCCCTCTGGGACCGGTAGGTAAGTTTTCCTTAGCAGCGCTAAGTGCGCGTCGCCGTCATGTTTCCTTAGCGCTGTTAAGGTGTCAACCGATGGGCGAGAACAAGCGGGGAGCCGGCCTGACCCGGCAGATGATGATCGACACGGCGCTGCGGCTGCTCGACGAGGTCGGCCTGGACGGGCTGACGGTGCGCAAGCTCGCCTCGGAGCTGGGGGTCCAGTCACCCGCGCTGTACTGGCATCTGCGCAACAAGCAGGAACTGCTCGACGGGATGGCCGACGCGATCGTCCTGGCCGCCGGGATGGGGCCGCCCCGCGACGGCGAGTCCTGGCAGGACTGGCTCGCCCGCCGGGCTCACGCGTACCGCGACTCCCTGCTCGCCCACCGCGACGGCGCCCGCCTGGTCGCCAACGCCGCGAGCCTGAGCCCGGCGACGGTCAGGATGTTCGACGAGGAGCTGACCGCCATGGTCGGCCGGGGCTTCACCCCGGCCCTGGCGCTTCGTACGATCACCGCCCTCACCCGCTACGTCAACGGGTGCGTCCTGCAGGAGCAGACCGAACGCCAGGCGGAGTCCTCGGGGACGCCCACCGACCGGCTCGCGGGGCTGGCCGGGCTGCTCGACGGGGGGATGGAGTCCACTTTGATCGCGGCGCTCCGCGAGAGCGGCGGGTCGTTCGGCGAGGACGCGTTCGAACACGGACTCCAGGCCCTGATCGACGGTACGGCCACCGCCTTGGCCCGCGCAGTCTGAACGGCCACCACCCTGGCCCGCACCGCTTGAATGGCCGCCGTCTCGACCTGCGGTGCCTGAGCCTGCCGGGGCCCCTGGCCGGACCCGTCGTCCGCCGAGATCAGCCGGTCCGGTGACCGCGAACCGGTGAACCCGCCCGCTCGCCACCTCAACCCGTCCGCCGGTGCGCGTACCTTGTGCAAAAATGATCATGGCTTCCGGAGCCGTGTATCGGTCCATCCGGATTCCGGAAAGGTGCTCGGCACCACCGAGGGACACCATCGAGGAGAGGATGTCGGTTGTCCGTGACGGACTCGGAGCTCGCCGACGAGCTTCGCGAACTCGCCGATCATCCTCATCTGGCGGCCCGCCGGGACCAGCTGAACGACCTCGCGGGCGCGATGACCGATCCCGGAGGAGCCGGACGCTGGTGCGAGGTCGACCTGTTCGCCGCCTTCGCCCCCGATGACAGCATCCTCGTGGACGACGAACCGGAGGACACCTCCCCGTCGAGGAAACCGCGATGGCGCCGGAGGCTCGTCGCCGCCGTCGGGCCGGTCCTCGTCCTCGGGCCGGTGCTCGTCGCCTGGCTCGGGCTGATGATGGCCACGCGTGCCTACGGCGACGTCCTCGACGCCGGTGGGACGGACGCGGCTCGCCGGCCCTTCCTGGAGATGTGGCAGCGGGGCTTCGACGGCAGGCTGCCCTGGGTGTTCGAGTTCGGCAGTGTCGCGCTCTGCACCCTCGCCGCCGTCTCCTGCCTCGTCTTCTGGACCGTGTACGAGAACATCGCGCGGAACAGCAGGGAGGAGGCCTCGGAGCGCGCGCTTCGTGCCCTTCGTGTCCGGCTTCGCGGGGCACTGACCCGGGCGAGCCTCGTACTCGGCCAGGTGCGGCTCTCCTCCCCGGAGCGGTTCGGGGCCGAGCTCAGCAGGACGGCGGCCGACATCGGCTTCGTCGGGACCACCGCGCGCAAGGTGCACACCGAGCTGGTCGAGGCGCTCACCCTGACCCTGGAGGCCACCCGGAAGGCCACGGACGCGCTGACCGGCAGCGCGATCGACGTGCGTGACGCCGTCGAGCTCCTGGGCGGGCAGCTGGCGGCGATCAACAGCACGTGTGACGACCTCGCCGCCGCCGTGGCCCGGACCTCGACCGCGATCAGGGTCCCGGACGCCCCCGAGAGAGTCCGGGCCTCGCTGTGACGGCCGGGCGAAGGGTCTCGCTGTGACGGTCCGGCGAAGGGCCTTCATCTCGCCCCTGATGGCCGGTTGGCTCTCCGCCAACCTGCTGCTCGGGCTCACGATCGTCGCGCTGGGAACGCAGGCGCCGCCCTCCCCGCCCGCCGAGGCCGTGGCGGACGGCACCCGGCTCCAGCCGGAGACCATCCGGCCGCCGACGGAAGAACCCGAGCCGGAGGCGGGGGCCCCGTCGAAGGAGCGGGGGAAGTCCTCGGGTGAGGAAGGGCCCGCGCACTCCCGGCCGCTCCCCTCCTCCTGCGCCGATCTCGTCGGAGGCGTACGGGCGGAACCGACCACGGTCTCGTTCCGGGTCGCCCCCGGCACCGGTGACGGCGTGCTGTCCGCGCGGGTACGTCAGGAGCTGCGTAAGTACGGGGACCGCCTGGCCGGGCGGCGCGTCGGCATGGTCCTGACCTTCGGCACCGGCGACGGCGCCGGGGCGGGCGTCCGCCTGGCCACGCGGGTCAACGCCGCCGCCCGCCAGGCGTACCCGCGCGTCTTCGGGGCGGCCGTGACCCGGAACTTCCACGACCTCGCCGCCCCGGACGGGTCGATCTCCATGGAGATCTACTTCGTGACCCACGGCTGCTCCCCCGCTTCCACGAACTCCGGTTGAGGGAGATCCGGGCGGTGCGCCGTGAAGACGGTCTCGCCGTTCGCGTGAGACGGCCGGTGACGTCGCCTTGGCGACGGGCCGGGCCGGTCACGAATCCCGGCGGGCCGCCGCGCATGCCTCCCATGTCCACCGGCCCTGAAGAACCCGGCGAAACCGGCGGACCCGGCGGAAACCGCGTGCCGGTGATCATCGCCGGCATCTCCGTCCAACGCGCCTGAGTATCTCCATTACGTATTCACGGGTGCCGGATATACGTATCGAGCATCATTGATGACTCCGCCCGCACCGTGGGATGCTGCCAACACGACGCCACCTCGAAGAAGGTACCAATACCTACGCGAATGGCGAGCGACTCAAGTCTTGGTATGCGCAGCCCGGCATGCGAGAGTCCATTCCGGTTGCCGACGCATAAAGCAGCGGCAAACACCCGAGAGGGAGAATCGCATGGCACTCGAAGCGCAGAAGCGCGCGGAATTCATCAACGCCTACACCCGCACGCTCGTCACCGCCTGGTCGGACGAGGAGTACGCGGCCCGGCTCGCCACGAATCCGCGTGCGGCGCTGGCCGAGTCCGGGCTGGTCGTTTCGGAGGACGCCGAGATCCTCATCGTCCGGCACATCCCCGAGGATCGCGAGGAGGGCAGCCTGGACCTCCAGGTCGGGCTGTGGGAGGTGGGCCTGGCGACCGGGCAGTTCGAGTTCCACATCCCCGGGACGCCGGTCATCGACGCCGCCGAGCTCAGCGAGGGCGACCTGTCCGACATCTCGGCCGGTGTCGAGGCGGACGCCCGCTACTACTGCTGCAGCACCTGATTCACGGCGGCCTCTCGGGCATCGCGCCGCACGACTCCCCGACGTCAAATTCGGACGATACCTAGCTCCGGGCACCTTTCTCCACCAGAACGGCAGGAAATATCAGTACAAGTGGCGCTTGCGGGAGTGAGTTATCTGAGAGAGTAGATCGGGTTTGAGGCTGTCGTACGAGCGTTCACAGTCGGACACCCGTAAGGGGGATAGTTGCCCCTGTTGTTGAGTTTCTTCGGCATGACCATCATGGTCCTCACCGAGCTCAGCCTCGGCGACATGACGTTCCTGTTCGGCCACCACCTCGTGGAGAGCGGCGAACCGCAGCTGGTCGTGAGGCTTCTCACCGACAAGCCCTCGGGCGGGGAGCTGCTGGTCCACCGTCCCGACGGGATGTTGCTGCAGCGTCGCGTGTTCCGCGGATGGAGCACCATGCCACCCCCTCTCCCCCCGTTCGCCGCGCTCGACCACCTCTTCCTGGTGATGCGCGCCGTCGTCATGGCGAAGGACGACGCGACGGTCGCGCTGATCGGCAGCTCCTGCTCGCCCGGCGCGGGCGTGGCGGCCGCGCTGGCCGGGCGGTCCTGGCGGCCGGTGTCGGGACAGCTCCTCGTGGTCGACCGGGCCACCGGCCACACGCTGCCCTTCCAGGTCCCGCTGGACCTGCGCGGCAGCGCCCTGGAGGCGGCCAGGACCGGCGGCCTGATCGGCCCGGAGGCGGCCTCCGGAAGCTGGCGGCGGGTCCGGTCGGCGCTGACCGGGGAGTCCGTCTCAGTCCGTCCGGAACTGCTGGGCCCGATCATCCCCGTCACCGCCAGGCTCGCCCCGCCCACGCTGGTCAGGCTCTGCCAGGGAGACGGCGACCTCTGCAGGCTGGAGCCCTGGGCCTTCCAGCCGCACGTCTGGCCGCCGAACACCTCGGACCTGGCCGGAGCGCCCCGTTACCGGCTGCTCATGCCGGAGTTCGGCGGCGCGGAGGAGGCCGCGGCACTCATCGACGACATGATCTGGAAGACGCCGCGCCCCGGCGGACCGCGTACAGGCGGGGAACACCTCGTTGGGCTGACCACGTCACCGTCGGTCTGACCGGCGCGAAACAGTTCCACGGCGGCCCGTTCGGCCGGGGGCTCATCGGGGGAACAATCGGAATCCGGCGCATCCCCGGACCGAACCGCTCAGAGGCCGAGGGCGCCGGACAGCTCGTGCCGTCCCCGGATGCCGAGCTTGCGGTAGATGCGGCCCAGGTGGGTGTCGATGGTGCGCTTGCTCAGGCAGAGCCGCTCGGCGACCTCCATGCTGCTCATGCCCTGCCGTACGAGCTCGACGACCCGCTGCTCGGCGGGGGTGAGCACGGTCCGGGCGTGTGGCTGCCGCGTGTCCGGCGCGTCGTGCTCGTGGCTCGCCGACGGCTCGGCGGCGATCGTACGGGCGGCGGAGTGCTCGCCCAGGGCGGTGTAGGCCCTCGCGGCGTGGGCGCGCCAGGGCAGGCAGGCGGGGTTGGTGATGCCTCGGGCGGAGAGCCGGTGCCCGCAGTCGAGGAACAGGCTCAGCGCGGTGGCGTGGTCGCCCGCCGCCGCCGCGATCAGCCCCTGGACCTCCAGGACCATGCTCTTGACCAGGGGGTGGGCGTCCGTGGGGGTCGTCGGCTCGCGCACCAGCGCCGCGGCGTCCTCCGCGCGGTCCAGCCGGATCAGGGCCCGCGCGCCGCAGGCGCGGGCCGCCGTGGCGAGCACCCGCGCGCCGATCAGCTCGGCCCCCTCCCGCGCGTCGAGCGCGTCCCGCAGGCTGCCGGCGTACTCGCCCCGCCGGTGGCCGGCGTCCGACCGCAGGAGCAGGCCGAGCGCGTGCAGGTCCGGCTGGTCCCAGGTGCGGGCGTCCCGCAGGATCCTGGCGCACACGTCGAGCGCCTCGTCGGGCCGTCCCGTCCAGCCGAACGCCAGCGCGGCGCCCACCAGGCCGGTGCCGGCCGGCCGGTCCTCGCGGGGGCCTTCCCCGGTGGCTCGCGTCGCCAGCCGCCTGGCGGTGTCCGGGTATCGCCCGCTCGCCGCGACCATCGCCGCCAGCGCTCCGGAGAACTCCTGCGCCGCCGCGTCCCGCGCGCCCGACACGGCCATCCGCAGCGACCTGCGCAGCCCGGTGCGGTGTCCCGACAGCAGCCCCTGCGCGGTGAGCCGCAGCAGCGGCTCCCTCGGCGGGTCCGCCACGGCCGCCAGCTCGTGGGCCGTGGTGACGAACGGCCTGACGCCCACGGTGCTGGCGGCCAGCGCGGGGCTGGCCAGGTCCAGCAGCGACCCGGCCCGCCGGGTGAGGTCGGGGGCGGTGGTGGCCAGCGCCTCGGCGTGCCGGGCACAGGCGTCCAGGTCGTGGCGGAGCTCGACCGTGCCGAGCTGCGACGTCAGCTCGTGGATGGTGGCGGGGTCGTCGGAGCGGGCGAGCGCGCGGCGCAGGTATCGGGTCGCGTCGTCGTACTCGCGGGCCGCGACCGCCTCGGTGGCCGCCCTGCGCAGCACCGGGACCCCCCAGTCGGAGTCGGTGAGCATCAGGTGCTCGGCGGTCTGCGCGGCCGGCGCGCCCAGCCTGTCCAGCAGCGCGGCCCCGCGCTCGTGCAGGCCGATCCGGGTCCGGTTGTCGATGCGCGACAGCACGGCCGCGCGGATCAGGGGGTCGCGGAACCGTACGGGCGGCCCCTCCGTGACGAGACCCGCCTGGACGAGGGCCCGGCGGGCCTGCCGGACCTGCGGCTCGCCCTGGCTCAGCAGGATCGCCGCCACGGTGGTGTCGGTGTCGGGGCCCATGACGGCGAGCTGGGTGAGCAGCTCCGAGGCCACCGGGTCGTGGTCGTGCAGCCATTCGAGCACGGTGTCGGACAGGGCCGCCGTGCCGATCTCCAGCACCTGCTCGGCGTCGGGCTCGCCCGGGTTGATCCTGGCCTGCAGCATCCGGCTGGTCAGCTCGCGCAGCACCAGCGGGTTCCCCTGTGACAGCGTGTGGCAGAGCGCGGCCAGCTCCACGTCGGGCGGCGCGCCCATCGCCTCCGCGACGAAGTCGGCCGTGCAGGTGGCGCAGAGCGGTCTGAGCTGGACGAACCGTGCGTACGGCAGCTTGCCCAGATCCGCGGCCGGTCCGGCCGGTCCGGCCGGGGTGCCGCCGGGCAGTGTGGCGACCATCATCACCGGCAGGTCGTCCAGGCGGCGCGCGATGTAGGAGAACCACCCCAGCGACGGCGTGTCGGCGAAGGACAGGTCGTCGATCGCAATCACCACCGGATGGTCCGCGACCAGGTCCCGGGTGATGTGGAACAGGTCGAGCAGCAGGTCGTGGGTGGCGGCCCCGTCGCCGCCCGAGGCGCGGTCGAACTGCCTGCGGGTCCGCTCGCCGGAGGAGAGCACCGGGTCGAAGAGCTGGCGGACCATGCCGTACGCGAAATGGCTCTCGCTCGGATGGCAGCGCGCCCGCAGCACGCGGCTACGCGGGGGGAGCATCTCGACAACGGCCCCGAGCAGGGAACTCTTGCCCGTCCCGTTCTCCCCGAGGATCGACGCGACGGTCGGCCTTCCCGACCGGAGCCCGTCGACGGCCTCCCTGAACACGGCCAGCTCTCGGTCCCGGTGAAGAAGTGGAGCCATGCCCCATCGTCCCATTCCCCTGATACGGATCTCAACGGATTCCATGCCCGCCCTGCGCGGTGGTCCGGTTGTGAGCCCGGCGATACCGATGCTCCCGAACTCGTTCCCTAAGTATCGGCCGGGTGATGCGTACAATTTTTTGCGCATTCACCATCCGGTCTCCCCGTGTTTGAATTCGCAGCGAAGAGGGTTCCGGGGGCACGGGGTAAAAGGCGGACGGCGATGGAGAGTCCACGACTGAAGGCTCATTTCCATGTGGAGGTCGTGGACGGATCGCGGGTCTTCCTGTACGCGGAGGGAAAGAACTTCCTCGTGCCGGGAAAGGCCGCCGCGGCGGTGCTGCCCTACCTCGACGGCCGCAGGACCGTGGGCGAGATCGTCCAGGAGCTGTCCGGGAGCGTGCCGTTCACCGCGGTGCTCACCACGCTGCGCCGCTACGAGGCCGCGGGGCACCTCGCGGAGGGCAGGCCCGACCTGCCGGAGAGGGTGCTGGCCTACTGGGACGCCCTGGGCGTCGACCCCGCGGCCGTCACCGGGGGCACGCCGGTCACCGTCTCGGCCGCCGAGGGGGTGGACGCCGCGCCGGTCGTGGACGCCCTGACCGGGATGGGGCTGAAGGTGGGCACCGGCGCGATCGGCGAGGTGCCCGCCGAGGGGGTGTCGGTCGTGCTCGTCGACGACTACCTCGACCCGGCCCTGCGACACCGCAACGCGCTGCAGCTGGGCTCCGGGCTGCCCTGGCTGCTGGCCAGGCCCGGCGGCGTCGGCCCGTGGCTCGGCCCCTATCTCGACCCCGGCCACACGGGCTGCTGGTCGTGCCTGGCGCAACGGCTCGGCGGCAACCGCCAGCTGGAGCGCTACCTCGCCGGCAAGCGGGGCGAACGGGATGAGCGGGGTAAGCAAGGCGAGCGGGTGCCGCTGCACCCCGTGCGCGCGCAGATCTCGGCGGGGCCGCTGGCGCTGGCCGGGATGCTGGCGGCCGAGGTCGCCAGGATCGTGGCGACCGGTGAGCCGGGCGCGCTCCACGGCCGGATGGTCACCCTCGACCTGGCGACCCTGGAGACCGGCGGGCACGTGCTGGTCCGCCGTCCGCAGTGCCCCTCGTGCGGGACGCCGCCCGCTGACGACCCCAAGATCGTGCTCACCTCCCGGCGGGCCGGCCACGTCACCGACGGCGGCTACCGGGTCGAACCGCCGCGGGAGACGTTCGCCCGGCTGGAGCGGCACATCAGCCCGTACCTCGGCGCGGTCACCGGGCTGGTCCCGATCGGCGGCGATCCCACCGGCCTCACCTTCGGCTACGCCGCCGGCCACGACTTCGCCATGGTCGGCGACGGCATGGACCTGCTCCGCCGCAACCTGCGCGGCCGGAGCGGCGGCAAGGGGCGCTCGGAGATCCAGGCGAAGGTCAGCGCGGTCTGCGAGGCGCTCGAACGCTACTCGGGGGTCTGGCGGGGGGACGAGCCGGTCGTCCGGGCCGCGTACGCCGACCTGGACCCGGCGACGGCCGTGCACCCGGACCGGATGCTGCTCTTCTCCGACGAGCAGCGGGCCGGGCGCGCGGAGTGGAACACCGACCCGGCGCACCGGCCGCGGCGGGTGCCCGACCCGTTCCCGGAGACCGTGCCGTTCGACTGGTCGCGGGCCTGGTCGCTGACCCGGGACGAGGAACGGCTGGTCCCGGCCGCCTACGCCTGGTACGGCCACCCCGACCTCCGCGACCACTTCTTCTGCGTCGCCGACTCCAACGGCAGCGCCGCGGGAAACACCCTGGAGGAGGCCGTCCTGCAGGGCGTCTGCGAGCTGGTCGAACGCGACTCGGTGGCGCTGTGGTGGTACAACCGGCTGCGCCGCCCCGGCTTCGACCCCGGCTCCCTGGACGACCCCTACGTGGACGAGCTGCGGGCCCTCCACGACGGCATGGACCGCGACCTGTGGATGCTCGACCTCACCACCGACCTGGGCATCCCGGTGTACGCCGCGCTCTCCCGGCGCCGCCACGAGGCCGAGGACATCGTGGTCGGCTTCGGCGGCCACCCCGACCCGCGCGTCGCGGCGTTCCGCGCGCTCACCGAGCTCAACCAGTTCCTGCCCGGCGTGGAACGGCGTGGCGAGCGGGGCGGCACGCTCCACCGCGCGGACGACCCGGAGCTGCTCGCCTGGTGCGAGGGCGCCGTCGTCGACCGGGAGCCCTGGCTGCTGCCCGACCCGGGCCGGCCGCCCGCCACCGTCGGCCCGCCCGCCCCCACCGACCTGGCCGAGTGCGTACGCCGGTGCGTGGACTCGATCGAGGCGGCCGGCTCCGAGGTGATCGTCCTCGACCAGACCCGCCCCGACCTGGAGCTGAACGTCGTCAAGGTGATGGCTCCCGGCCTGCGGCACTTCTGGCGCCGCCTCGCCCCCGGCCGCCTCTACGACGTCCCGGTGCGGCTCGGCTGGCTCGACCGCCCGACCCCCCAGGACGAGATCAACCCCTGGAACGTGTTCTTCTGAGACGGACGGTCCCCATGAACCCCATCATCGTCTCCCGGCTTCGCCGGGGCGCGTCGTTCTCCGGCGAGCGCATCCAGCTCGCCACCACGTTCCTCGACCTGAGGAACCTGTCCCAGGGGCAGGCCACGGCACTGAAGCTGCTCGGCGAGGGCGACCACGACGACGACGCCCTCGCCGCCGCGGTGACCGTCGCGGACGGCGAGGCGGGGCTGCTGGGCTGGCACATGCTGTTCCGCGGGCTGAACACCTCCGGGATGGTCGAGCACGCCGTCCAGGTGGACGGCGCCGTCACGGCCAGGCTTTATCCGGTCGGCCGGGGCTCGACGCTGCTCGCGGCGGCCCCGGCGGGCCCGGTGCGGCTGTCGCGTTTCGCCGAGGTGAGGGTGGCGGACGGCACGCTGACCATGCGGGCGCCCGGCAACCATCTGGCCGTCGAGCTGGCGCCGGGGGCCGCCGGGCTGCTCGGCGAGCTGGCGACCTGGAACACCGGGACGCCCGCCCCGCTGCTGCGGCTGCTGGCCACGGCCGGCCTGCTGGCCCCCGGCGGCCCGGACGGGGACCCGGAGGCGACCGGGCGCTCCCACGCGCAGTGGCACCCGGCCGACCTGGCCTTCCACTGCCGTACCCGCTTCCCGGCCACGGCCTCCGGGTACGGCGGGACCTATCCCCTCGGCGACCGCTTCCCCCCGGACCCGGTCTCCCCGGCGCCCTCGGGCATCCGTACGGTCGCGCTGCCGGTGCCCGACCTGGACGAGATCGCGGCCAGGGAGCCGTCGTTCACCGAGGTGCTCGAACGGCGCGCCTCGATCCGCGCCCACGACCGGGAGGCGCCGATCACCCTCGGCCGGCTCGGCGAGCTGCTCTACCGGAGCCTGCGCAGGCGGGGCACCATGACGGGCAGCGACGGGCAGCGGCTGGCCAGCAGGCCGTACCCGAGCGGCGGGGCCGTCCACGAGCTGGAGGTCTACCCGCTGGTCTCCGCGTGCGAGGGACTGCAGGCCGGGCTGTGGCACTACGCGACCGACCGGCACGAGCTGGAACTCGTCGCCGAACCGGGCGAGGCCACCGACGCGCTGGTGAGGGAGGCGCGGAAGGCCGCCATGATGGAGGCCGACCCACAGGTGGTGCTGCTGGTGGCCGCCCGGTTCGGCCGGGTGATGTGGAAGTACGAGACCGTCGCCTACCCGTTGGTGCTCAAGCACGTGGGCGTGCTCTACCAGACCATCCACCTGGTGGCCACCGCGATGGACCTGGCCGTGTGCGGCCTGGGCGGCGGGGACGCCGCGGCCTTCGCCACCGCCTCGGGACTCGACCCGCTCCTTGAGGGCACCGTCGGGGAGCTCGTCCTCGGCTCCCGGCCCCGGACGAAGGGGTAACGGCTCCGGGGGAAGGAGGAGCGGCGCCGGGCGAAAAGGTAGCGGCCCCGCGGTCCCGGTGGGTTCAGAGCACCAGTGCGAGCACCGCCCACGCCACGCCCGCTCCGGCCGCCGCGCCCGCGACGGCCTGGGCGGTCGTGTGGTGGGTGACGCGCACCCGGGCCCACCCGATCAGGCCGGCGAGGGCCGCGCCCACCCCGAGCGTCACGGCGGCGGGCAGCACGTGCGCCAGCACCACCGCCGCCCCGGCGGCCACCCCGGTGTGGAAGGAGATCTTCCACTTCAGGGTGATCGCCCCCATGACCAGGACCCAGCCGAGCATCACCGCCGCCGTCGCCGTCACGACGGCCGGCGCGTCGAGCAGGACGAGCAGCACCAGACCGACCGCCACGGTGACCAGGCCGACGAGCATCGGCCCCGTACGGGATCTCCGGTCGACGAGGTGCATCGAGTCCAGGCGACCCCGCCGCACGCCGACCGCGATCACCCCCACGGGCACGCCGACGCAGAGGGCCGCCGCGAGCAGGCCCCACAGCGCGCCCGCCCACCCGTGGGCGAGCAGCCCGGCCACGGGCGGCAGCGCGATCACGACGTACTGCGGCGCGGCCACCTCGGTCACCGCCCAGGCGAGGCCCCCGCGTCCCGCCCCGGCCCCGGGTGTCTCACGCTGATCGGTCATGCGGCTCCTCGGACGGTCAGGCCAGGGCCCGGCGGTAGGGGGCGAGGGTCGCGAGCCATTCGTCCAGGGAGCCGGAGTCCTCCCACAGCTCGTACAGCTCGTTGTCGTCGGGACGGGTCGCCCGGTCGAGGGTGGCCCGGGCGAGGTCGCGGAGCTCGGCGGACGGCTCGAAGGGGTTGTTCTCCAGCCACCGGGTGGCGGCGGGGTCGGACTCGGTGCCGATCACGCGGGCGCCGATCAGGCAGGCCACCGCCACGGCCCCGCTCATCTCCGGCGCCTCCAGGTAGCCGTCCTCGTCGAGGATCTCCCGTATCGCCAGGGTGAGCAGCCTCGCCGTCTCCCTGTCGCCGTCGAGTTCGCCCAGACTGTCGAGGGCCCCGTCGTTGTCGAACGGCCCCGTTCCCCACGCGCCCATGCCGGTCTCCCGCCTGTCCTTCTGATCGGTCGGTCGGATCGTAGGGACCGCCTGTGACATTTCACCGCCCCGGCCATTCGATCATCGGCGGGATGAGGCAGCATAGCCCGGCCGGGGAACGCCGGAGGCCCGATACGTCGGCGAGCCCGGCCTTTGTACCTATGTACCTGGCCTCGTGGGGCCTCGTACGACCGCGAACCTCCACGCGTGCGGCTGGTGGCGGCGGGCATGTCCCCGGACGATGGCCCCGCCCGAGGCGGGGCCATCACCTGCTTCTACCGGGTTCTAGCGAGGCGGCGTCCCGTGGGATACCGCGCCCGGCACCGGGGCGTAGCCGGTGGCCCGGGTGGTGAAGGTGCCCCGGCCCTGGGTGCGGCTGCGCAGCCGGGTCGCGTAGCCGAACAACTCGGCCAGCGGCACGGTAGCGGTGATCACCACCGTCCCGGCCCGCGCGGCCGAGCCGGAGACCCGGCCGCGCCGGGCCGCCAGATCGCCCAGCACCCCGCCGGCCGTGTCGGCGGGCACGGTGACCGTGACCTCGACGACCGGTTCCAGCAGCACCATCGCGCTGGCCCGCAGCGCCTCACGCAGCGCGAACCGGCCGGCGGTACGGAACGCCATCTCCGAGGAGTCCTTGGGGTGGGTGGCCCCGTCGGTCAGCGTGACCCGCAGGCCGGTCACCGGATGGCCGCCGAGGGGACCCTCGGCCAGCGCGTCCCGGCAGCCCGCCTCCACCGCCCGTACGTACTCCTTCGGCACCCGCCCGCCGACGACGGCCGAGCCGAACACGAAGCCCGCCGCGTCCGGGGCGACGTCCGGCGGCTCCAGCGGCCCCGGTGACTCCAGCGGCTCCGTCGGCTCCGGCGGCTCCGTCGGCTCCAGCGGCCCCGGTGACTCCAGCGGCTCCACGTCGAGGACGACATGGGCGAACTGGCCCGCGCCGCCGTCCTGCTTGACGTGCCGGTACAGCAGCCCGGACACCCCGCGCACGACCGTCTCCCGGTAGGCCACCTGCGGCCGCCCGACGCCGACGTCCAGCCCGTGGGTACGACGGATCTTCTCCACCGCGACCTCCAGATGCAGCTCGCCCATCCCCGACAGCACCGTCTGGCCGCTCTCGGGGTCGGTCCGGACCACCAGCGAGGGGTCCTCCTCGACCAGCCGCGCCAGCGCCGACGCCAGCCGGCCGGTGCCGGCGCTCCGGCCGGCCTCGACCGCGACGGAGACCACCGGGTCGGCCACGGCCGGCGGTTCGAGGACCAGCGGCGCCGAGGGATCGCACAGGGTGGCCCCGGTGCGGGCCGCCTTCAGCCCGACGACCGCGACGATGTCCCCGGCCACCGCCAGGTCCACCTCGGTGTTCCGGTCGGCCTGCACATGAAGGATGCGACCGATCCGCTCGGTACGCCGGGCACCCGCGTCCAGCACGGTGTCTCCCTTCCGGATCGTTCCCGAGTAGACGCGCAGGTAGGACAGCCGCCCGGTGGCGGTCGAGCTCACCTTGAACACCAGCGCGGCGAACGGCGCCGCCGGGTCGGCGGCCCGCTCCCGCACCGCACCGGCCTGGGCGCCATCCTGGAAACCGTCCTCGGTGCCGCGTACCGGCGGCACGTCCAGCGGCGAGGGCAGGTAGGCGACGACGGCGTCCAGCAGCGGCTCGATCCCCCGGTCGCGGTAGGCCGACCCGCACAGCACCACCACGCCCTCTCCCGTACGGGTCAGGTCGCGCAGCGCGGCGGCGAGGGTCGTCGCGGAGATCGCCGACCCCGCGCAGAACTCCTCCAGCGCGATCGGGTGCAGTTCGGCCACCGCCTCCTCCAGCAGCCGCCTGCGCCGACGCGCCTCCTCCAGCAGGGCGTCCGGCACCGGCCCCTCCTCGTACGTGTCGCGGCCGGCGGCCCAGACCAGCGACCGCATGCGCAGCAGGTCCACCACGCCGGTGAACCCGTCCTCCCGGCCGATCGGCAACTGGACGACCAGCGGTACCACCCGCAGGCGCTCGCGGATCGACGCGACCGCCGCGTCGAGGTCGGCACCGGCGCGGTCCAGCTTGTTGACGAAGGCGATCCGCGGCACCCCGTGCCGGTCGGCCTGCCGCCATACCGACTCGCTCTGCGGTTCGACGCCCGCGACGGCGTCGAACACCGCGATCGCGCCGTCGAGCACCCGCAGCGAGCGCTCCACCTCGTCGGAGAAGTCGACGTGGCCCGGGGTGTCGATCAGGTGGACGCGGTGGCCGTCCCAGGAACAGCTCACCGCGGCGGCGAAGATGGTTATCCCACGGTCACGCTCCTGGGAGTCGAAGTCGGTGACGGTCGTCCCGTCGTGCACCTCGCCACGTTTGTAGGTGGCGCCGGTGACGTACAGGATCCGTTCGGTGATGGTGGTCTTGCCCGCGTCGACGTGGGCGAGGATGCCCAGGTTGCGGACGCCGGTCGGCGAGTCGGTGATATGACGGTGCGTGTCGGTGCGCATGGCCCATGGCCCTTCGGAATGTTCCGGACAGGACTGCGCGATTCCCGGACGAGACGAGACGAGACGACCCGAGACGGCCCGAGGCCGGGTCGTGGAGGTTCCCTGACGCGGTGCGACCGCACGGGGGCGTGCCCTACCGCGTGCTTCCCGCGCGCTTCACCGACTTCGTCGGCATCACCGGCCTTGTCGGCCTTATTAGCCTTGTCGGCCTTATAGGCCCTGTCGGCTTTGTCGGCCGATCCGGCAGCGGGCGGGCAGGGGTCAGAGACTCGTCACGGGCATTCGACGCCGGCCGCGCGGCCGGCGTCGGGAACCGACGAAGACACCAGGATCACGTCGTAGCGTGACGGGGGAATGACCACGGTGGTGCGACAGCGCACGGCCCGCTCCCCTCACTGGTCAAGGCGCGCGCGCCGCGGTGTCGCGGCGGCGCGTGATCAGTGGCGAGTGTACCGAGCCCGACCAGGGACGGAAAAGCGGTTTTCTCCCCCGCTCCCTCGGGACCCCGATACTCCCGATCCCCTCAGCGGCCCGGCACCCGACTCCCTCGCCCTCATCGCTTGACACCCCCGGGGCGCCCCTGACTTCACCGGCCCTGCCTGCGTGTGAGGCGTTGAGAAACCTCGGAAGGTTTCACATCGCGACATGGCGAACGTCGCGCCCGGGACCGTTTCCTCCGGCCGTGACACCGGCGTCGCACGCGGCGATCCAGTTCACCCTTGAATCACATCATCAGCGATAAAACATGACTATTGACACCACTTTCTGATTTATCTAACTTCCAGGTGTTGCTTCAAGGGAAGCTTTTCGCACAGGTGAATCCGGGAGTGTGGCCATGTCGTCCCAGAGTCCACTGTTCGGCCGGCGCCGGATACTGGCCGGAACCGCGGTCGCGGGTATCGGCATCGCACTCGCCCCGGCCACCGTGACGGCGGCCGGAGCCGCCGCCCGCCCTCCGTTCGGGCCGTACGGATCACCGCGACACCGCCGGAACGAGCGCACGCTGTACGTCGACTCCCAGGGCCGGGGCGACCACCCGACCGTCCAGGCGGCCGTCGCCGCGACCCCGGACGCACCGGAGCGGGGCTGGACCCTGGTGATCGCGGCCGGGACCTACCGCGAGACGGTGCTGGTGCCCCAGGCCAAGACCGGCCTGACCTTCCTCGGCGCCACCCGCGACGCCCGTGACGTCGTCATCGTCTTCGACAACGCGGCCGGGACGGCGAAACCCGGCGGGGGCACGTACGGGACCAGCGGCAGCGCCACCACCACGATCCAGGCCGACGGGTTCACCGCGACGCACGTGACCTTCGCCAACGACTGGCTGCGCGCCGACCACCCGGAGATCACCGCCACGCAGGCCGTCGCCGTGAAGGTGATGGGCGACCGTTCCGCCTTCGAGGCGTGCCGCTTCCTCGGCCACCAGGACACGCTGTACGCCGACACCGCCAACCTGGCCACCTTCGCCCGGCAGTACTACCGGCGCTGCCACATCGAGGGCGACGTCGACTTCGTCTTCGGCCGCGCCACCGCGGTCTTCGACCGGTGCGAGCTGCGCGCCCTGACCCGCGACGTGTCGTTCCTGCCCTACGGCTTCGTGTTCGCGCCGAGCACCGCCGCCGCGAACCCGTACGGCTACCTGGCCACCAGGTGTCGCGTCGCCGGCGAGGTGCCCGACGCCGCCTACGGCCTCGCCCGCCCCTGGCGGCCGAGCAGCGACCCGACCGCCGTCCCGATGCTGACCGTGCGCGAGACCTGGCTCGGCCCGGCGATCGACACCGCCGCGCCGTACGTGAACATGAGCTCGGGTTACCCCTGGCAGGAGGCGAGGTTCGGCGAGTACCGCAACTCCGGCCCCGGAGCGGCGGTCCCCGTCCCCGAGAACAGGCCCCGGCTCACCCCGGAACAGGCGGCCGGGCGGACCATCAGCGCCCACCTCGGCGACTGGAGACCGTCGATATAGGTCGTCACAAACCGACGCAGGTCATCATAGGTCGACGCAGGTCGCCACAGCTCGATACAGGTCATCACGGCCCGCGCGACCGGTCACGCGTCCGCTCCGGGGGCGACGCGCTTGACGAAGAGGAGGCCGTCGGTCTCGCGCAGACGGCCGGGGTCCAGCGGGAAGTAGCCGTGGTTCGCCGACGTGTCGGTACGTGGGGCCGGTTCGGTCCCCGTGGCGCCGAGAGCCTCGGCCAGGCCCGCCGAGTCGACGACGTAGCGGTTCCCCGGGAGGGTGGACAGGATCCCCTCAAGGGTGTCCGGACGCGGAGCGCCGAGCCCGTGGCGCGGCGCGGCTCCCAGGGCCGACGCCACGAAGGCGTACTCGTCGCCCAGCCGCGCCGCGACGACCGCGCCGGCGCTCCACCACGTCAGCGTCCGGCCTTCCAGCGGCCCCCAGCCCGGCGGGAGGAGCCAGTGGCTCTCCTCCCGCTGGAGGTGACGGTTGTGGGCGTACACCAGCGTCGGTCCGCGCCGCGCGTGGCGCTCCTGCTCCTCGACGGCTCGCAGGTTGTCGGCCATCATCGCGTCGCGCAGGCCCATGAGCCGCACCACCCGCGCCTCGGATGTGTCGGCCATCACGGCGTGGTAGCGGAGCAGCCCGGCCGCGGTACGCCCGTACAGGTAAGCCCGGCACCACTCCTCACGCGACGTCGCGCGGATCAGGCGCGGCGACTCCGCGGTGAGCAACGCCAGAAGGTCGTCCGCGATGAGACGCAGTTCCCCGGCGTCGGCGGACAGTCCCACGGACAGGGAGGGATCCATGGTCACCGCGGGATCGGTCCACCGGTCGTCGGGGCCGACCAGGTGATCGATGGTTCCCGCGGTGTACGGGAGGAGGTCGATCTCCAGCCGGGCCGCGAGGTAACCGTGCAGCGCGCTGAGGGCTCGCCTCGGGCTGTCCGCGCCGGTCATCTCGAACGGGCCGTCGAACCCGAAGAACCGGACCCTGTCCGGCGCGGGACGGTCCCGGTTGTACTCCCTCATCCACCGCACGAGCTCGCGGCTCGTCTCCAGCTCGCCCCATCCGTGGCTGAAGCCGTGGCGCATGACGTCGTCGAACGTCCCCACGCCCTCCGTGACGTGGTCGTCGACGACCAGGCCCGCGAGGCAGTCGCTCTCCAGCGCGATCGACCGGTAGCCCTCGTGCTCGACGAGATGCCGGAGGACCTCGTTGCGCAGCCGCGAGAGCGCCTCCTCACCGTGCATGGCCTCGCCCAGACCGAGCAGGCGGGGCCTGGCGGGAAGCGACCGGAGAAGCCTCGTCATCGCGGAGCCGAGATCGGCGGCGCTCTCGCCGCCGAACGCCCACGTGTCTTCCCGGACCGGCGGGTCGGCGGCCATGATGACTCCTGTCTCCTCGGTCGTCCGGACTCCTCCTTGAACCGTATCGTTGAACTTCCTGTGTAAACTTTCGCGCGCTTCCGCATGGTCCATGTGGCCGAACCTTAAACACCGTGGCACGGCTCAGGCCGACCGGCCCGGCACTCGGACCTCCCGGTCCCCGCTCTTCCGGCCGTACCGGATCCACCGGCGAGGACCGGAGGAGCGGGGGAACGCGGGATCAGTAACCGATCCAGCCGAAGGAGATCGGCCGGTCGGCCACGCTGTGGTAGCCGGTCGTGACGTTCTCGTTGACGCCCCACCAGTGCCCCTGCGGCCGGTTCGCCGCGTCGGTGCGGATGAAGATCCATCCGCGTCCCGCCCCGGAGTACTCGGTCGCGCCGACCGCCCGGGAGTCACGGAAGTTCTGGTACGGCGAGCTCGCCGAGGTGACCGCCACACCGTGCGGGTTGCTGGTGGTGTCGACCACCGGGACCGCCCATTCGACCGTGGAGGCGTTGCCGTCCCTGTTGTGCGGGACGGGGTCTCCGGCCACGATCATCACGTGGCCGGTGGAGTCACCGGTGCCGGGGGACGCGCTGTTGTACTTGATGGCGATGATCACCCCGGCCCCGATCTCGGTGAGCTGGTCCAGGCCGGAGTTGGCGCTGGTGGTGAAGTACTCGGCGCCGTTGGTGAAGGTGTCGTGATACTGCGCCGCCGTCGGGCTGATCGACCCGAAGTTGTCGGCCAGGTACTGGTCGGTGGCCCCGGGCAGCACCCGCTTGATCACCTTCGTCACGAAGCTGCCGCACTTGCTGCGGTTGAAGTAGGTGGTCGGCGAACCGGGCGTGCCCCAGACCACGGACGTGCTCTGACCGCCGGTGAGGTAGGTGTTGTAGGAGGCCTGCCCCGGCCAGCTCATGCTGTTGAGGTTGTCGGCGATCTCGGCCGCCGCCTGGTAGGTGCTGACGTCCATGGTCGCCGCCCGGTGGGCACCGGCGTCCAGAGCCGCCGACGCCCCCGACGCGCGTGCCGGCGACGCCGACGCCGACGCGGCGGCCGACAGTCCCGGCATTCCCGTCACCCCCGCCAGGACCAGTGCGGCCGCCCCCGCCGCGGTGACCGCGCGCAGCGGCCCCCGCCCGCCACGACGGGCGCTGGTGTCCCGGGTCGTCCCCCCGTGGCCGCCGGACGCGGCCATGACCGTTCTCGTACGCATCGCGATGTCTCTTCCTCGATCGCGGGCGGCACACCTCGGCGCCGCCCTCCCTGAAGTGCGGGCGGCGCGCGTCGGCGCGGCCCTGCCCGTGTCTCGTGCCACCGCCCCGGATCCACCCCCGTGGACACCCCGATGACGGGCACTCGACAGAACCTACGCGGGAACAGAGGAACGTTCTGCGCGATGAACCACAGAGCGAACATGCCGTTCTCCCTGGACGGATCGCACCTCCTGGACTCGCCGAACTCGCCGGCATGACGCAGGCCGTGCGACACCGACGGCGAGATCCACGACCGGGCAGATGCGGATACGGCCGTCACGCAGGCGAGCCGCCGGCAGCGCGCGTCCAGCGTGCCGCCTCAACCGCGGATCACCTCATATAGTTATCCGCCCCATATGATCACTTGCCGAGAATTGCCCGCAACATAGCTAATCCTCCGTGTCATCTCCATTGTCACCAAAACATCGAACCAGCAATCCCGCTCACCCGGCACCGTTTTCCGAACGCGACCGCCACCTGCCACGTCGGCCGATCGTCACAAGACGCCGGGCACGACACAATGGTTTCTTCCCAGCGTGCTTGAGCATTGCGATGAGCGATTCGTGCTATCAAAGACTCACCGTATTCGGGAACGATCAAGGAGGATCGATGAAACTTTTCCGCGCTGTTCACACCCTGACCCTTGCCGGGACTTTGATATCCGTCCCGTTTACCGTGATGCCCGCCGCGGCCGTTGTGTCCGCCGATGCGCCGGAGCGGCTTCGGGCCGGGTTCCAGGCGTCCCTGGTGGCCCGGCACAGCGGGAAATGCCTGGACGTGGACGGTGCCAGCAGGGCCGACGGCGCCAACGTCATTCAATGGACATGCCGGTCCCAGCCCAACCAGAAATGGGACCTGGTGGCCACCGACAGCGGCTACTACACGCTCCGGGCCGCGCACAGCGGAAAGTGCCTTGACGTGGACGGCGCCAGCAGGGCCGACGGCGCGAACATCATTCAATGGACATGCCAGTCCCAGCCCAACCAGCAGTGGCGACTCGTTCAGAAGGACAACGAATACTTCGCGTTGGTATCGCGTCACAGCGGAAAGTGCCTTGACGTGGACGGCGCCAGCAAGGCCGACGGCGCGAACATCATTCAATGGACATGCCAGTCCCAGCCCAACCAGCAGTGGCGGCTCGTCTGAGCCGACGACAGGCGGCCGGGGCGGCTCCTTCCGCTGACCGCCCCGGTCGTTCTCAAGGCCGTCACAGGTCGGGGAGCCAGCTCCCGTGGAAGCCGAGCGGCACCCGGACCGGCAGATGGATCCGTGCGACGGGCTCGCCGGTGAAGTCCTGGGCGGAGAGGATGACCAGGTCCGCCGCGCCGCGCTCCGGGTCGTGGGCGTAGGCCAGGACGTAGCCGTCGTCCTCACCGGCCCCCGAGACCGCCCCCGAAGCGGCCCCCGAGGCAGCCCCCGAAGCGGCCCTCGAAGGGGCCCTCGAAGGGGCGAAGACGCCCTCGCCCACGGTGGCGTGGCGCCCGAAGCGGTGCACCTCGGCGGTGTCCCGGTCGTAGTCGTGCTTGATCAGGGCGTTGTCGAACGCCTCGTCGGGGAGCGGCCCGTCCACCGGGGGCATGGCGACCGCGTTCATCTCCCCGGTGACGGCGGCGTAGCCGTACCGGTGGCGGCGCGACAGGACGTTCTCGTTGACGCGGGGGAACTCCTGCGGGCGGTCGTCGATCGTCCGCCGGCGCGTCGTCCCCGCCCCCGGGTCGATCGTCCAGCGTTCCAGCGCGGCCGGCTCGGCGGTGTTGGTGCGGACGTCCATCCGCGGGTACCTGACGAGGTCGAGGATCACCGAGGAGCCCTCGTCGTAGGCGTTGAGGGTGTGGGCGACGTAGCACGGCTCGATGTCGATCCACCGGACCCCGCCCACGCCGTCGCGCGGCATGACCCCGACCCGCGCCCGGTGCTCCTCGTTCCAGAGGTAGGGCACCGCCTCCCCGGCCCGCGCGAGTTCCACGCCGAACGTCACCGGCTGGTCGATCAGCACGACGTACCGCTCGGTGAGCGCGAAGTCGTGCATCATCGGGGCGTCCGGGATCGGGATCCCGGTGGCGCGGACCATCGTGCCGGTCCCGTCGACCACCAGGTGCCGGACGTGGTCCCACAGCGGGAAGTAGGCGACGGCGTGCAGCTCGCCGTTGACCGGGTCGATCTTGGTGTGCGCGGTGAACGCGCCGTCGAGGGCCCCGCCGAAGTCGTACGGCCCGACGGTGCCGAGCTCGTCGTCCAGCTCGTACGGCCTCGGTCCCCCCTCGATGAGCGCGAGCGTGCGGCCGGCGTGCCGGATGACGTGCGTGTTCGCGGCGAGGTCCGTGTCCGGGCCGACGTCGCCGGTCCGGCCGGGGAGTGGCGGCTCGCCGAGCCCGTCGGTCACGCCCGCCGAGCGCACCCACCGGTTGCGGTACCACTCGGCGCGGCCGTCACGGAGCCGTACCCCGTGGATCATGCCCTCGCCGAGCATCCAGTGGTGGGCCACCGGGTCCTCGACGTTCAGCGGGTTGGGGCCGTTGCGCAGGTACCGCCCGTCAAGCTCCGGCGGGACACGCCCGGACACGGGCAGGTCGTACGCGGTGACCTCCTCCTTCACCGGCGCGAAGGGGCCCTGCAGGTAGGGGTTCACGGTGGACGTCCTTTGGCGAGGGGAGGGGAGTTCGAGGTGACGCGATCACCCTCGCCGAGGCGGCTGACGGCCCGCGTACCGGCCGCTGACAGGGCTGATCACCTCCCGTCAGCCGTCGAACGCGCCGGCCGTCGAACGCGCCGACTGTCGAACGCGTCCGGCACGGACCGCAAGCGTCCGGCACGGGCGGGTCCTGCCCGAGGAGCCCGCTACCCCAGGCCGCGCAGGGTGGCCACGGCCGATCTGGCCGCCTCGGCGCCCGCCTCCCGCAGGGCGTCGCCGGAGGCGGTCCCCAGATTGGCGTAGTGCAGGTCGGCCACCAGGTTGCCGAGCCTGAAGGTGACCACGGTCATGTGCACCCGTCCGCCGGCGTCGGCCGCGTTCCAGGAGAACGCCTCGTCTCCCACGTCCGTGAGCGTCCGGGGGGCGGAGCGGGTCATACGCCGCTCGTCCTCGACGCCGATCTCGTACCAGGTCCACCCCATGTCGCGGGTGCCGTGGGCCTGCCGCCTCTCCAGGGCGGCGAAGAGGCCGTGCGCGGACCCGGGGCTCAGCGACCACGGGTCCGGGGTGCCGGAGCCGGTGACGGCGGTCAGCTCCACCCCCGCGCCGCGGGTCGTCCACTCGCAGTTGTTCGCGGACGTGCGCCCTTCGGCCGGGGCCCCGAGAAGCTCGGTGATCTGTTCCCGTGACAGCGCCTCGCAGAGGTCCACGGCCTTCTCGAACACCGGTGACACCGGCCTGGCCGCCGATGTGGGCTCCCTCGTGATCAGTATGGCGGCCACGGCGGAGGCCACGGCCGTCGCCACGGCGAGCAGGACCGCCGGGGTCCACCGGCGCGTCCGGCGGTCGATCGTCGGGGGCGCGGTGACGCGCGGTGACTCGCCGTCCGCGATCTGCCGCAGCAGCCCCAGCGCGATCTCGGCGTCCGGGCGCGCCTCGGGCTCGCGGGCCATCAGCCACCGCAGGAGTGACGTCAGCGGACCGGAGTCCCGCGGCTCGCGCCGATCCCGCGCGAGCGTCGCCTCGGCCACCTCGGCGGGAGAGCCGTCGTAGGGCGGGACACCCTCCAGCGCGATGAAGAGGGTCGCCCCCAGCGACCACAGGTCCGAGGCGGGACCGCCGTTCCCGCCGGCCAGGCGCTCCGGGGCGACGAACCCGGGCGTCCCGATGACCTGGCCGACGACCTGGCTCCTGTCGGCCGGCGTGGGCCGGTCCGGGAAACGGGCGACGCCGAAGCCGATGAGGACGACACGGTCGTCGTCTGTCAGGAACACGTTGCCCGGCCTGACGTCACGATGCTGCACGTCGTGCGCGTGCGCGACGACCAGCGCCTCCAGCAGGAAGGCTCCGATCGTGGCCACCTGGAGGGGAAGCCGCGGGCCGCGGGCCGCCAGCTCGTCGTCGAGGGTACGGCCGCGCAGCCGTTCCATCACGATCCACGGCCTGCCGTCCTCCACCAGCACGTCGTGTACGGCGACGATCGCCGGGTGACGCAGCCGGGCCACGGCCTCGGCCTCCCGCATGACCCTGGCCACCAGCTCGGCGCGGCTCCGCCCGTCGCCGCCCTCCGGGATTCGTACCTCCTCGACGGCGACCTCGCGGCCGAGCATCTCGTCCCTGGCCAGCCACAGGGTGCCCATTCCGTCGTGACCGAGCGGGCGCAGGAGAAGATAGCGAAGAGCCAGCTTCGCCCCCATCGAATCGGCCATATTCCAAGAATAGGCAATTATCTCGCATTAATCGATCTCTCGAATGCGACGAGGTGATACCGGTTCCCTGTCGCGACAGCCTCTCATCGCGTTCACGAATCGGAGAATGGGCGACCGGACGCGTCACACACCTCGAAGGACACGGCCCGCTCGCAGTTCTTCCGAGCGCCGCGACGGGAGGAGCCGATTTATTTCCGGCCCGTTCATAACCGACTTCGACTGCCAGGCGAAACCCGACGATCGCGTCGCCCGGTGTGATCGATTCGGTACCGTACCTGCCCTTCGGGTACGGAAGGCGCTCGCGGGTCCCGGTCGCGGCCCGGTCGCCCCGGGGCGTGGCGCGGATCACGAAACCGGTCGCGACACAATCGTGGGACCGGCCGTGGCGCGAGCTATGAAACCGGTCGCGGCACGCTCGTGAAACCGATCGCGGCGCGGGCTTTGACACCGGCCGCGGCGCGGGCTGTGATACCGATCGCGGCTCGGAGCATGGCACCGATCGTGCCCCGGGATGTGACGCCAAGGGGGTTCGAATACCGCCCGGGAGCGCCCACGGGTAAAAGCGCACGACTTCCCCGGCAGGCTCGCGGGCGCATTCCTTTTCCCCTTCCCCCTATTTTCAAACACGACACCGAAAGCGACGTACATTCAACGTGAAAAGGATTCGGCCCCGTCCGCCGGCACCGGGAGGGACACGTGGGGAAAGGTCGTCATCAACGCATGAAGCGGGGTGAGACGGGAGCCGGAGCGGGCCGGGACGTGACGAGGCGGAGCACGGGGACGGCGGCGGCGAGGCGGAGCGCGGGGACGGCCACGGCGGCGGCCACGGCGACGACGGTCGCGACGGCCAGGCCGTAGGTGACCATCACCGTCGTCCGGCCGAACTCGATCACGGCGCTCATCGGCGCTGGAAGCGGTAGTGGTGGACGATCAGAGCGGCGACGCACGCGAGGGCGGCCAGCCCGAACCCGGCACCGGCGAGGACGTCGGTGCCGACGAACGAGAACACCGTGTTGAGAACCGCGCTGACCAGCAGCAGGACCCACAGCACGGGACGTACCATCCCGGCCCGGACGCCGGTGGGCCGTGTCGGACGCGGCGCCTCGGGGGCCTGTGGGATGCGGTGGAGATCGGTCACGGCGCGCTCCTCGCTCGACGGGGTCGACAGCTCGTCTGTCATGGGTCGACGCTACGGACGATCACCGCCGGCCGCGATCCTGCCCACCGGACAACCGGGGTACAGCAGGCTGTACTACTTGCCCGACGTTGCCCGACGATCTGACGATGAGCCGGACGGTGCCCTATCGTCTGGGGCCAGGAGGTTCGTCTGGTCCAGGAGGTGCGGATGCCGGCCCCCGAACCCGCGGCCGCCCGGAAGCCGGCACGTCGACGGGCCGTGGTCTCCCGCGCCCTCGCCACCCTGGACGCGTTCGAGCACCTCGCCGGCGGGCTCGGCACCACGATCCTGGCCCTGGTCGCCTCCCTCCTGCTGGCCGCCACCGCGCTGGCCTGCCTCGTCGGCGTGGGCCTGTTCCTGGTGCCCACCGCGCTGCGCGGGCTGCGCGCCGTCGCCGACCGGGAACGCGCGCGGCTCTCCCGCTGGGGCCCGGAGATCACCGGCCCGGAGCCGGTGCCGCCCGGCCTGCGTGCCGCCCTCACCGATCCGGCCACCCGCCGGGAGCTGGGCTGGGTGGTCACCCACGCCACTCTCGGCCTGCTCCTCAGCCTGGTCGGTCTCACGCTGCCCATCAGCGCGGTGACCAACACCACGTTCCCGCTGTGGTGGCGGCTGCTGCCCCCGGAGGAGGCGGCCACCTCGGCCATGGGGCTCTGGACCGTACGGGACCTGCCCGGCGCCCTCGGGGTCAGCCTGCTCGGCCTGGGATGGATCGTCCTCGCCATGCTCCTCACCCCGGGCATGGCGCGGCTGCAGGCGTGGCCCGGCCGGCGACTCCTGCCGGCCGACCCGGGCGGCGACCTGGCGCTGCGGGTCGCGCAACTCACCGCGACCCGCGCCGCCGCGCTGGACGCGCACGCCGCCGAGCTGCGGCGGATCGAACGGTCGCTGCACGACGGGACCCAGAACCGGATCGTCGCCGTCACCATCATGCTCGGCGCGGCGCGTCGGGCGCTGGCACGCGACCCGTCCAACGCCGAGGCCATCCTCGAACGCGCGCAGAGCGCCGCCGAGGAGGCGCTCGCCGAGCTTCGCGCGGTCGTCCGCAGCATCCTGCCCCCGGTGCTCACCGACCGCAGCCTCGCCGACGCCCTCACCGGCCTGGCCACGACCTGCCCGATCCCGTGCCGGATCGACGCCGACATCCCCGTCCGGTGCGCCGCCTCCGTGGAGGCCACGGCCTACTTCGTGGCGGCCGAGGCGCTCACCAACATCACCAAGCACAGCCAGGCCCGGCACGCCACCGTCAAGGTTCACCGTGGCGCCGACCGGCTTCACCTCCAGATCACCGACGACGGCCACGGCGGAGCGGACGAGCGCGGCGGGTCGGGACTCGTCGGCATCCGCCGCCGTATCGAAGCACACGACGGGACATTCATGCTGAACAGCCCTGCCGGTGGACCCACCACCCTCACGGTGAGCCTGCCATGCGGATCGTGATCGCCGAGGACGACCCGCTCCTGCGCGAGGGCCTCGCGCTGCTGCTGCGCGCCGAGTCACTCGACGTCGTGGCCACCGCCGCCGAGCCCGACGGCTTCCTGGCCGCCGTCGACGCCCACAGACCGGATGTCGCCATCGTCGACGTCCGGATGCCGCCGACCCACACCGACGAGGGCATCGTCGCGGCCGTCGAGGCCAGGCGGCGCCGGCCGGACCTCGCCGTTCTCGTGCTGTCCGCCTACGTCGAGCAGGCCTTCGCCACCGAACTGCTCGCCCAGGGCAGCGCCCGCCTCGGCTATCTCCTCAAGGAGAGGGTCGGGCGGGTCGACGAGTTCCTGAACGCGCTGCACCGGGTGGCGGACGGAGGCACGGCCATCGACCCCGACGTCGTCGCGCAACTCCTCACCCGCACCCGGCCCGACACCCGGCTGGAGCGCCTCAGCCCCCGCGAGCGCGACGTGCTGGCCCTGATGGCCGAGGGGCTGGGCAACACCGCCATCGCCGAACGGCTGTTCGTCACCGACGGCGCCGTCCACAAACACATCCGCAGCATCTTCGCCAAGCTCGACCTCGCCCCGACCGACCGCGCGGACCGGCGCGTCACCGCCGTCCTGCACTATCTGGAGGACGCCCACCGCCGAGCCTGATCCGCCGCCCGGTGCCGCCCGGCGACCGATCAGTGGTAACCGAACTGGCCGAGACGGTGATGGGCGATCTCGATCTCGGCGGGCGTGAAGAGATCCGCGAAGCGTGGCTGGACGACCAGTGCCTCGACCGTCAGATCGAGGCGCCCGCGCTCCCAGAGGGCGGCGAAGCCGTCAGACACCGCCGGCGCGTGCAAGAGCTTACGGGCCGTGGCGAGACTGCCATGCTCGGCGAGCATGCTCAGGAAGTATGCCGCGTGGTAGTTCGCCTCACCTCGTGCCCTGTCGTAGACGGAACGCATCGCCGCGTCGAACTCGGCATCGACCTTCACTCCGGCCTCTGGCTCGTCCGAGGCGACGGGCTCCTCCCTCCTGACGCTCCCGTCACCACGGGTGCCCGCGGCGTTCTCGTTGCGGCGGGTCACGTAGCCGAGCAGTGCGTCGACCGAGGTGAACACCTCGTACCCCAGCTCTTCGAGCCGTGGCAGATCCGCCACGTCGGGGTCGAGCTCCAGGACCACAGGCCTGCCCTGCCCCGCCTGTAGTCCGTCCGGCCAGAAGGCCTCCGCGACGGCCAGCGCGCGACCTGTGACGGGATCGGCGATCTCGCTGTCGAGCGCCGGTTCGGCGTATCCCAGCCGCACCAGCTCCTCGGCCATGGCCTTGACCTGCGCCGAACGAACGTCGTCCTGCTCGTCGGCGACCACCGTCACCGGCCGGAGTTCGGTGGCGGTCGCGGCGGAGGCGCCGTCGCGGAGCTCGGTCAGGAACGACTGGACGGCTTGTGCGAGCAGTTGGCGCCGGGCGGCGAGGAAGTCGGCGTACCGCTCGATCCGCCACAGGTCAGGATCGGAGGGGATCCACTGCGAGGCCAGCACGCCGGGTTGCTTCTCCTCGGCCTCCGCGAAGTACTCCTCGGGGGAACGTTTCCCGATCATGAGGTTGGTGTCCTGCGTCAGGAAGCAGAAGTTCGCGACGGCGTTGACCTGCCCCCGGTCGTATCCGGCCTTGTAGAGAAGCGCCTTGGGGAAGATGTGGTGCACCTGGAGTGTGCTGAGTTTGCCCAGGGCCTCGGCACGCAGTTCCAGACCGCTGCCGAGGTCCCGTGCCCCCTTGACCCGGGTGATCATGTAGAGGAGCGGGTAGAAGCGTGCCCCCTTGGTGGAGCCGTCGAAGTCATGGGGCTGGATCTCCAGGTTCCCGCCGCGCCAGCGTTCCAGCGAGGCGATCAGTCCGTCGATGCCCGACTCCTTCACGACCTCGTAGTCCTGGGCCAGGACGGTCTCGGTGGAGCCGGCGAAGCGCCCCCACAACGCCGAGTGGACATACCAGAACAGCACCTTGTCACGGTGGACGGCGTCGGCGAACCGGCCTCCGGGGCTGAGGTGGAGCAGGCGTGAGATGACCGGAATCGCGTAGCGGCCCATGACGACCTGGTCGTGATCCAGGCCGAGGCGTCCGGACGCCGCGTCCAGGAAGTTACCGACGTATCCGACGGACTTGGCCAGGGCGGTCTCGAAGTCGGCGGCCGACACGGCGTCGAGGGCGGTGAACACCGCACGTCCCGTCGCCACGGCGGTGGTGTTGCGCAGGAGCCAGTCCAGGGAGAAGTCGAATCCCGCGCCCTCCCAGCGCTTCAGGTGGTCGCGCATCACCTGCCGAGCCGGGGACCAGTGCGCGCAGATCTTCGCCAGCGCGAGATCTCCCTTGGACAGTGCGGTGCCGCCGGAGTTCACCCGGTTGAAGATGTCGACGACGACCTCGATGTCCTTGTCCGGACCGGTGATCTTCTCCTCGTGGAACTCCCTCTCAAGCAACTGCCGCAGCCGGTTGAGCCGTTCGAGGTAGGTGGTGAACCTGTCCGGAGCCGTGCTGAAGTCCTTGATGAACGGCTCCAGCCCGTCGGTGAACAGGCGGGTCACATCCACCCATCGGGCGTCGTCGCGCATCTTCGCCGGGGCGTAGAACTCGAAGTTCTCGTCCTCGACGTTGAAGCGGAGACCGGTGAAGGCGGAAGCGTCTCCTTCGAAGAAAGCGGGCGCGTGACCGCGGATGACGCCATAGAGAGAGGTGATGCGCTGCTGGCCGTCGAGAAGCAGCAGTCGCACACCACCGTCGGTCGCACCGCCGCGCACCGAGGCCTGGTCCGGCTCGGTCTCCCACAGCAGCAGGCCGCCGACCGGATACCCGCGATACAGCGAGCGCATGAGTCCGCGGACCTGGTCGCGGTTCCAGACGTATCCCCGCTGGAACTCCGGCAGGAGCACGGTGCCGTTGTCGATCTGGTGGAGGAGTACCGAAAGCTTGGCCATGTCCCGCCTTCATCGTGACGAACTTATGATCTTAATTGCCGCCGTACGGTTCGTGCTTGATCTTTCACTGAAAGTCACGTGGTGAAACCGGCCAGGAACGGGCTGGCTGCGCCGTGCCAGGAAAGGTGAAGCTGCTCCCGCGCCCGGGTGCACGCGACGAACACCAGGCAGCGTTCACGTTGGAGGTCCTGCGAATGCGTCAGGGGATCCTCCTCGACCGGGGTGACGGCGTTCGACGACGGCACCTGGTGTTCCGCAAGCCCGATGACCGCCACACACCGGAACTCCAACCCCTTCATCCGGTGCATCGTCCCGGCCCGGACCACGTCGTCGGCGTCCTGCGCCTTGGCCAGTGAGCGCGCGGGGACACCGGCCCGCTCCAGCGCGGCGATCGCCGCGTCCGCCAGCATGTTGGATCGGGCAGCGACGCCGATCTCTCCCGGTTCCACCCCCGTGTCCAGCCACTCCCGGACCCCGCGCGCGAGCGCGTCCAACTCGTCTCTCTGCGTGCGGTGTCCGCGGAGCTCCGGAGGGCGGCCGTGCACCTGCGACCGGTAACCGGCCACCGTGTCCAGCCCGCCGTCCATGTCGTCGATCCGCTCGCCGTGGAGCATGCCCAAGCTCCAAGCGAGGATCTCGGCGGTCGTCCGATAGTTGACGGTGAGGCGCGACGAACGCCCCCCGACCCTGATTCCGAGTTCTCTCAGCGAGACACGGCTGTTGTAGATCCGCTGGTGGGTGTCGCCCGCGATGAACAGGTCGTCGGGCCCCTCGGCGACGGCCGCGCGCAGCAGTCGCCACTGGACGGGGTGCAGGTCCTGCGCCTCGTCGACGACGATGTGCCGGTATGGCTTGTCCGGCCGCTCCTCCAGCAGGCGGGTGGCCTCGACGCAGATCGTCTCGTACGTCCATACCCGACGCCGTCTGAGCTCCTCCTCGAACTCCCACACCGCCTGCCACACCTCGGCCTTCTGCCGGGTGCCCAGCCCGCGGCCCCGTCCCTCCCGCTTGGCCCTGAGATATTCGGCGGCGTTGGTCACCCGCTGGGCGAGCACCACGTGCCGCCACTCCTCGGCGAGGAACGTCTCGGTGAAGGGCACGTCGAGCCGCTTGACGACCCGCCGCCAGATGTCCTTCTCCTCCCTGTCGCGCAGGATGGCGGGGCGACCGTGCCGCTCGGCGAAGACCTGGTAGGAGAGCTGGTCGACGTGCCGCACCTCGATGTGGTCCCGGACCTTGGCCGAGTCGGCCAGCAGGCGCAGCCCCGCCTCCAGCGAGGCGGACAGCGTCGAGGTGAAGGTGGTCACCAGCACCGGTCCCGCCCCGAGGCCCGCGAGGTGATGGGCGCGGTGCAGCGCGACGACCGTCTTGCCCGTGCCAGGACCGCCGGTGACGCGCGCCGGCCCATTGAAACGCGCGTATGCCACATGATGCTGTGCCGGGTGAAGGTAGATCTTCCAGAGCGTGAACGGGTGCCGGAACACCTCCATGAGCTCCTTCGGCCCCTCGACCAGCACTACCCTTTCCGGGGTGCGCTCGACCGCCGCGGTGATGTCCTCGGTGTCGTACGACTCCCGTCCCGGCACGACACCGAGTTCGGCCCACACCTCCTCGGGGGTCATGCCCGCGGCCAGGCCGTAGAGGGCGTCCCACTGGTTCTGCGGCAGGAAGGATCTTGCGGCCTCCAGCTGCACGATGTCGGTCAGCACCCTGGCGAAGGCCAGGGTCTGCTCGTCGACGCCGAGGCGCCTGAGGTCGGCGTCGCCCGCGTCGTCGAAAAGCCGTCGCGGTGCCCGATCGGCCATCCTGGCCAGTTCCGGCAGGGTGGCGTCGATCGCCACCCCGTCCCTGATCTCGATGCGGCCGGTCGCCGTGTTCACCGATGCCTTCCGCCGCTGCGCCCATGTGTAGGCGTCGTCGTGCGGGAGCACCTTCAGCAGCGTGAACGAGTCACCGGTCTCGGGCGCCAGCACGACCCCGCGCCAGAATTTGTCGATCCGGATGGTTCGGAACCGGGGGTCCCGTGCGTTGTTCGGCTTCTCCAGGTGGAGTCCGGCGTGCGTGGCCTGTTCGAACTTCGCGAAGACCTCCGCGACACGCTCCTGGACGGATCGTTCCAACTTTCCGTAGTCACGGAGAAAGTCCTTGTCGATCCCGAGCTTCGCCACGCCATGTCCTCCGGGGGTTTCTCACGTGTGGAGACGACCTACAAGAATGCTCGTACACGTTATAGATCATCAAGGCTTTCCAGGATTTCCCGGATTTTGTCAACGGTGGGATGACGGGGACCGTACCGCCGTTCAAGATCCCGCAGCAGGTCGCTCAACGTGGCCTTCGCCCGCACTCTTCGACCGGAGCCGAGCTCCAACAGCCCGATCTGGCGTCGCAACTCCAGGATCCGGTCCTCGTCGACACCAAAACGCCGCTCGTCGTCCAGGAGCACGCCGAGTTGGGTCAGGGCGAGGTTCGTCTCTCCGACCGCCGCGTGGCAGTTCGCCTCCATAAGGCGGCAGCGCAGTACAAGGCCGTGCTCGGGCCCTTCCCGTTCGGCGAGGTCCGCCGCGAGCCTGCGGAACTCGGGGGCCGCTCGCCGGTAGTCCCCGCCGAGGAACAGGGCATCGGCCAGTTCTATTCGCAGGTCGATCACCTCCGGGGTCTTCGGCTCGAAGACCCCGGCGGCGCGTTCCAGCGCGTCCGCCAGCACCTCCACAGCCTGGGAGAACCGGGACTCGGCCTTGAGCGCCGCGGCGTCCTTGCGGGCGAAGGCGATGTCCACCCGTCCGCCCCGCGCCGCCTCGCCGCCCCACTCGACCCGCCCGCCCCATGCCGCATCCTTGTCGCGAAAGCTTCCGACCGGCTGAGGAGCCACGAGCTGTTCGGTCCTGGCCGCCGACCGACCTGAGACGGGTGCCTCAGGAGCGGCCCGATTCGTGGCGACCTCGTCGATCCGCCCGACGACGGCCGCGTACATGCGTACCGGATGCGGCGCGCCGAGGTTCACGTAGCCAGGGAACGGCGGCAGGTTGCGGCAGAAGTCCATGAGCCGCTCGTAGACCACGTCGGCGCCGGGAGGTCGCTTGTCCGGTGCCTTGGCGAGCAGCCACAGGACGAGCCGCTCCAGCCCTTCGGGCACGTCCTGCTTTCTCTCGCGCAGTGGCCGGGGCGCGATGTCGGTGTGGTTGCGCATCGAGGCCAGCGCCGTGGGGCCGGCGAACTGGTTGTCCCCGGCGAGCATCTCGTCCAGGACCACTCCGAGGGAGTACAGGTCGCTCTGTCGGCTGGTGACGCCGTTCATGGCCTGCTCGGGCGCCATGTAGGCGGGGGTGCCTACCACGACGCCCGTCCCGGTGAGCTTCGTCGCGACGTCAGGGGCGAGCGCGGCGGCGATGCCGAAATCGAGGACCTTCACCGTCCCGTCGGGGCAGAGCATAAGGTTGCCCGGCTTGAGGTCGCGGTGCACCAGCGAGCCCGCGTGGGCCACGGCCAGCACCGAGCACACCTGGGCGGCGATCGCCACGGCCCACGCCACGGGCACCTCCGTCTCGTCGAGGAGCGAAGAGACCGGACATCCGTTGATGAGTTGCATGACCAGATAGAGTTCGTCGCCGTGCGATCCGCAGTCGTAGACGGTGGGCACTCCCGGATGTTCCAGTCGGGCGGTAATCCGCGACTCACGCACGAAGCGTTTGGTGAGCTCGTCGTCGGGCCTGCCATCGGCCTGCCTGTCGATCCGGATGAACTTGACCGCGACCGGCCGGTCCAGGCGTTTGTCGTAGCCGAACCAGACCTCTCCCATGCCTCCCGCGCGGCGGGACACAGGGTCCAGTTCGTAGCGGTCTCCGATAATCGTCCGCCTGCCCAAAACGGCCTGCCTTTCGCGGGGCTACGATTTTCGCGACAATTGTTGAGGATTTTCCCGGTAAAACGTACATGTCCGTTGATCACATCGCAGGTTCCCTGACGACGTTCCCTTCCGCGGTTACCGCGGCGCCATCGCACGGCCGTTTCCTACCGGTTCATCGAAGCCTTTCCAGCACACCCCGGGAACGCAGCTCGGCAATGTGCTCGGCCGCACGCCGCGGGGCGGTGCCACCCCGCACGAGCAGGCCGGCCTCGATGTTCCTGGCGACTCCCGACTGAGTGAGGTTGGCGCTGGAGACGAGCATGACGCGCCGGTCGGCGACGGCGAGCTTGGCGTGCGTCTTCGCCCCCTTCTCGGTCCGCCTGGCGACCGGCCAGTGCCACAGCTCGACTCCCGTGACCGCCGCGAACGCCGCCGCGGGCTCCGCGCCGCCCAGCGCGGAGCCCGCACCTTGCAACGTCTCGACAACGGCCGTCACCGACACCCCACGTCGCACCGCCGAGGCGAGGGCGTCGACCAGAGGCGCGTACGGCGTCGCGGAGTAGGTCATGAGAAGCAATTCGTGTGACGCCTCCCCCACCAGGTCCACCAGAACCTGGGCGGTGGCCCGGACCGGCACGGGGTGGGTGCTCGGCCCGCTCCACACCGACTCCACCCGGATCACATCCGCCTGCTGCGCATACCCGTCGGCGACGCCCCGCAGATACGCCGCGGCCTCACCGTCCGGGATCCTGTCGTCCTCCTGCGCCGCCAGTACGGCCAGCGCCGCCTCGGCGAAGCCGGGGGCCGGAACCGACGAGGGGATCGCCGAGCGCAACCATCCTTCGGCGATCCGCCCCGCCAGGACGCGGAGCCGTACGGGTCCCAGACGGGCGGCGGCCTCCGCCACCGCCCGCACGAAACGCGAGTCCGGCGTCACGGGAGCTCGGGACGCAAACAGGGCTTCATGGAATCTCGGGGTAGAGGGCCAGATCGGGATCGCCGACCGGGACGACGAATCTGCGGTCGAGATAGCGGTTGCCCCGTTCGCAGGTCGTCTCCGAGACGAAGAGGCAGACGTGGCAGGCGGCCCCGTGCAGGAAGTCCTCGGGCCTGCGGGGCAGCCTCTCGGCGCACAGCGGGTCGGAGGAGCAGCGCCGGGCGTCCGACAGCGCGCGACGGGTCAGCCGTACGAGCTCGTCGGGCTCGGCGAGGGACACCAGGCCGCCCAGGGTACCCTCCGCGTCCGGCACCGCCGTGTAGATCAGCAGTCCGCTGCGCGGGTCGTCCTCGGTGCCCGCGTAGATCCGCTCGGACAGGCTCGCGGAGCTGTAGCCGCACTCCAGCGCGATCATACGGATCAGCAGGTGGGACAGGGTGTGCAGGGCGTAGTAGCGCAGGCCGGGCCAGCCGCGATACTTGTCGAAGCCCGCGGGGAGGCGGTCGGAGTAGCGGTGCTCGCGGAACCGGCCGTACGCCTCGCGGTGTTCCTCCGGAACCGAGTGCGTCTCGCGGCGCCCGTCCGCGAACGAGGAGCCGCGCACCCGCTTCTCCCACGCGGCCAGCAGGTCCTCGGGAACCCGCAGGAAGATGCCCTCACCGCGTACCTCGCTCGCCGGCACCCAGGCGGGCTTGGACCGGGCGAGCGGGGCCCGGATCACCAGTTCGGGGTCCTCGAAGTCGGGGGCGTCCAGCCGGGTGAAGCCGACCATCGCGCGAACCTCGCGCAGGCGCTCGGCCTGGACGACGTCCGCGTAGTAGCCCTTCAGCGGAGCGGGCACGCCGTCCGGATGCCGGTAGAGGGTGAAGTCGTCGCTCGGCTCGGGGAGCGTGGGACCGGAGAAGACCCGCCACTCGGGCGTGAGTAGATCGGTCCGGCTCTCCGGGGCGGTGCCCGCGCCGTCGAGCCGGTCTCGGTGGCGCTCGATGGCCGCCCAGAGCTCCCCGTTGTCGGGCCACTTCTCGAACTCGTAGGACAGCGGCGCCATCGTGCGCATGAACGGCAGGCTCTCCGGTCCGGGGACGTGCTGCAGGTTTCCCCAGAACTTCTCGATCCTGGCGTCGAGCTCGTTCGCCCCGCTCTCGGGTACGGCGAGCGCCGAGAGGGTCTGCGCGAACCACTGGTTGGAGGCGCCCACGACGAGGATGTGCGGCTGCTTGTCACAACCCTGCTCGGCGAACGTGCCGAGGTGGGGGTGGCGCCCCCGGCAGCTCGGCAGCTGGTCCCTGCCGCGCCGTCCCATGGCCTCGCGGATGTTGCGGTCGGCACCGCAGCGCTGGCAGACGATCCGCACGTTGGCGCCGATGTTTCCGCCGTAGTCCTCCATCAGGAGGTTGGGCTTGGCGACCTTGGCACACTCCTCGCCCCGGTGCACGAACTCCAGGTAGGGAAAGTCGTCCAGGTGTCCCGCCGCGCAGGCCAGCACGAAGCGGGCACCGACCACGCGACGTTTCTTGTTGCCGCGCCCGCACTCGTGGAAGAACTGGGCCTCGTGCGGCTTGCGCGCCTTGTCGTTCTGGAAGCCGAACGCCTGCGTGTCGATCGGCGCCAGCAGGTTGCAGGTGGTGCACCGCATCCAGCTCGGGAACGGGAAGACGGGCACCCCGACCCGCGAGGCGTCTCCGTTGGGGTTGGTGTCGATCCCCGGGAGCCACGGTGCGGGCCTGAGGTCCTTGACCGCCTTGCCGAGGATGGCCTGGACGGCGGCGAGCAGCCGGGGTTCGGCGATGGCCTGCGTGGCGTCGCCGAGATTGTCGTGCCGCCACTCGTCCACCCCCTTGACCAGCACCGAGAAGTTCGGCAGGTCGACGATGGAGCCGACGCCGGAGGTGAACATCAGGTGGCTGGGGCGCACCGCCCCCACCCGCCGCCGGTACGGTGCGGAGTCCGCCATCACTTGCCGCCCTTCTCGTCCAGCGTCGAGACACCCATCTCGTCGCCCTGGGGGATGTCCACGCCCTCGCCGTCGTCCTCGGGCGGGCGCAACGTCCACGGCGGCGCCGCGTAGGCGGGGGTGAAGATGTCCCCGCCGCCCGGCAGCAGCAGATTGATCTCGTTCTCCGTCTCGCGCATCGAGTTGCCGACCGTGAGGTCACCCCACCGGCCGTTGCTCGCGCGGTCCAGCAGACCGGCGACGATCTCCTTCGTGGTGCTCTTGCGCCGCTCGTAGCCCAGCCGCGCGGGACCGTTCTTGCGCAACTCCCAGGCGTCGGTCACGACCCTGATCCGCTCTCGCAGGTAGTCGCGGGCGCGGGTGTCACCGGCCGCCTCCGCGCGGGCGAGGAACCGGTCGACGATCCGGCCGACGACCTCGCCGGAGAGCGACACGTCCTCGGCGTCGCGGTTGCGCGCGTGGGACTCTTCCACGTTGCGCACCGCGGCGACGAACATTCCCGCCGTACCTCGGTCCAGGGCCCGGCGTGTGTACGGCGTGACCGACAGCGCCTCGACCTGGCGGTAGAAGGTGGCGTGGTAGTGCTCGAAGTCCTCGTAGTGCGCCAGGTCGCGGGGGCGCGACCAGTTGTAGAGCGTGATCACCAGGCCGGGACGCTCGGCGTCACGGCCGACCCGGGACGAGGCCTGGATGTACTCGGCGGTGTTCTTCGGCTGCCCGGTGACCACCATCAGCCCGAACCGGGAGACGTCGACACCGACCTGGAGCATCGACGTGGCGAGCACCACGTCGACGGGCTGCCGGGTCGCCCCCCGCCGGTACTGACGGTCCGCCAGCGGGTGGAAGGGCCGCCGCCTGTCCCTGTTCTTCTCCCTCATCACGTCACCGATCTCGGCGCGCACCTGTGAGCGCCGGACCGAGGTGTCCAACTCCTGATCGAAGCCGACCTCAAGCCGCCTGAGCACCTCGCTGATGTCCGCAGACGAGATCCGGGAGGTCAGCTCCACGATGGAGAGCATGTCGGCCGGGCTGAGAAGGCGATTCGACAGGCCCTTGCGCCTGCCGTGGGTCCGCACCCGCGTGGTCACGTCGTCGTCCATGTAGCGGCGCATGCCGGCGAGCTCGCGGGTGGCGTTGAAGTAACCGACGACGGTCATGTACGGGTCGGCGGGCTCGCCGTACCGGTCGAACATCGTCTGCCCGGCCAGGAACAGGATCTCGGCGAGCCTGATCTCGGCGGACTTGAGGCGCACCCCGTGCGCGCACACCCCGAGGTAACGGCGGCCGGGGGTCTTCGGGGTGACCGGCACCTGCCGGGAGAAGAACGTGTCGGCGACGTCGACGACCTGCGGCGGGAACACCGCGAGTCCCCGGCCGAAGACGCCGAGCACCTGGCGTTCGGCCCGCTTGGTGGTGGCGGTGGAAGCGATGATCTTCGGGCCGGTCGGCCGGCCCCGCGCCGGACTCCACGTACAGAGCTCGTCCACGGCCGCCTCGAACAGGCCGACCGTGGTGCCGAGCGCGCCGGAGATCAGGTGCAGCTCGTCTTGGATGATCATGTCCGGTGGCCGGAGCCGCACCACCGGGCGGCTGACGACCTTGGGCAGCCTCCCCTTGGCGTTGTGCCTGCCGCCGCAATTGACCTGGTCGTCCAGGTCGGCGTGGCGGTAGCCGTGCCGGGGACACCACTGGCCGACCCTGCCGAACAGGTGACCGGCGGCCCCCTTCCAGGGAAGCTGCGCCAGCTTGTCGACGGTGGCGATGACGAGGCTCGGCACCAGCCGGTAGATCTCCTCGTCGACGGTGAGGATCGGCAGGCCGTCCCTGCGCGCGGCGATCTCTCCGGGGTCGTCCAGCCGGGAGGTGAGCATGCGGTCCTCGCCGAGCCGCGAGAACGGGCAGAGGTCGGCGTCGCCCTCCCTGCCCCGGCCACAGTAAAGCAGCACCCGGTTGCGGTCCTCGTCGATGTCGAGGCTCCGGTCGCCGGTCAGCTTCTCCCCGCACCACGGGCAGGTGAGCGTCTGCAGCACGTTGGTCCTGCGGCTCGCGGGGGCCTGCCTGGCCTCGTCGATCTGGTCGGCCGCCTCCCTGAACGAGTTCGGAGAGACCGAGCCGCCGACCCACAGGCCGATGCGGAACGGCTCCTCGCCCCAGGTCGCCGGGTCCTCGCGGCGTTGCACCTCGGCGGCGCACACCAGGGCAGCGGCACGCTGGAACTGCTGCGCGGTGAGCAGCCGCAGGGTGTAGCGCATCAGCACCGACACCCCGGCCCGGCCGTCACGGGCGTCGGTGCCCGAGCCGACCAGCCCCTGGAGACGGCGGATCGCGAACGTGTAGGCGGTCAGGCCAAGGTAGGCCTCGGTCTTGCCGCCACCGGTCGGGAAGAACAGCAGGTCGACGGTCGCCGAGGAGTCAGCGGCCCGCTCCGGGTGCTCGGGATCGGTCAGTGACGGCAGGTTGAGCAGCACGAACGCGAGCTGGAAGGGCCGCCATCGCGCGGCCTTCGCCCCCTGCTCCTCGATCCTGGCCATGGCCTGCTCGTAGCTCAGGCCCAGCTCGTCGCGGAGCTTCCCGACGGCGGTACGGCGGCGCTGCGACGCCATCGCCGTACTGGCGAACCGGAACGCGGCCAGCGCGTCCGCGTGGTGCTCACGCTTCGGGTCGGTGAGCAGGTCGACGCCGTCGCGGATGCGGGCCGCGGCTCGCCTGGCCTTGAAGACGGCGACCTCGGCGGCTTCGCGGAGCGGTTCCGGCAACCCGGGGATGCGGCTCTCCTGCCCGTCCAGCCAGCCCGTGTAGCCGTCGGCGAGCGGCCTGAGCCCGGCCTTCAGCTCCTCGGGCGAGGCGACGGCGAGGGCGTCCATGGACAGCTCGACCTCGGCGAGGTCCGTGCCCTCGCCGTCCGGGGCGACGGTGGCGGGCACGTCGTGGGCGGGCAGCCAGGTCGTGCGCAGCCGCTCGGCGCACCGCTGCCCCTGCGGTACGTCCGCGTGCACGGCGACGTTACGGCCCGAGGCGTACCGGCGCTCGTCCCGGTAGAGCAGCCGCAAATGCCGCTCCTCCAAGTCCTCGCCGACGGCCTCCAGATCGTCCAGCGGGTCGTCGATCGGCAGGAAGACACAGGCACCGGGACCGGGCGCGGCGCGGTCGAGAATGTCATGGCCGGAGGCGGCACGATCGGGGGCGGTCACGGTCAGCTCGGCCTGGAACAGCCACGCGGTGTCGGTGTTGCGCTCCGGCTCGGCCTGCTGGTTGACCAGCGTCAGCTCGACGACCCGCCTGCCGTCCTGCTGTGGCCGTACGGCCATCCGCAGCAGGACGCCGGGATCGTCGGCACGTTCCATCGTGAGCGGGAGCCGCTGGGAGGGCGCGTCGTCGAGCCGGACCTCCCGGTCGTACCGGATCGGTTCTCGAGACCAGATCGGGACGGTCCGCTCCCTGCCTTTGGCGTCCTCGACCACGGTGTCGGCCTTGCCGTACCGGCCCCAGGAGGCGGTGACGGCGAGCACGTCGACATCGCCCGGCACCGCGAACGACAGCCCCATGGAGGAGGCCCAGATACGGCCGAGGTTCTGCGGGGTGAGCACCTCGGGCAGCTCGCCCTCGCTGCCGTCGCCCTCGGGACCGATCTCGGTCTCCGGCATCTCGCCGGCGTCCTCCCCGGGCAACCTGCGCGAGGGCTTGGGGCCGAGCATGCCGACGAGGTAACGCTCGCGCGGCCCGGACGCCCTGGGCGGGAGCTCCTCGGTGTCACCGCCCCACGGGCCGAGCAGGTCACGCCGGACGAGCTCCTCGAACGCGCCACGCACCTCAAAGGACGTGGCCTCCTCGAAAGCCTGCGGCACGTCCAGGGCATGCGGCGCCTTCTCCTGCTCGGCCGCGGCTGCGCCCCCGCCCATCAGGTCAAGCCCTTGCTGTTTGTCGCCTAAGTCCGGGAAAAGGTCCTCTTGGTCATTTATCACGCCCGTGGACACCTCTCGCCGAAGACCCCGCCTTGGCCGTTCATTACAGCAGAGTTTGCCTGCTCTTTGGCACGTCCGCGGACCGCGAACACACGGTCCGACAATGCCGGACCGGCCTTCGTCGCCCGTCCTCAGGCATCGACACGTGATCCGGCTCTCGCCACAACGCACCGGAGCTTTCCCGGTCCAATTCGTGAAAGCCGGCGAACCCGAAGTGCTTCACTCCGCCACGTCACCCGAATTGTCGTCCACGGCCTCTATGGTCGACGTTCCAGCGAGCAGCCAGGAGGCACAGTGTGACCACCACTCCCCACGAAAACCGCATCCGGGGGCTTCTCGCACAGCGACTGCATCTCCTTGAGTCAGGGCTGCGTCGTGTCGATGAGGAGTACGTCCTGGCGAACCCTCGGGGCACCGGCGGCCGGATCGACATCCTCGCTCGCGACCAGCACAACATGTGGGTGGTCATCGAACTGAAGCGGGCCAACCAGACGGCCCGCGAGGCCACACAGGAGATCGCGAAGTACGCCGAGCTACTCCAACGTGAGAAGGGGATTCGCGCCGACAGCATCAGGGTGATCGTGGTCGCCCTTGAACCGCAGTGGCAAGAACTCTTGGCCCCACTCAGCAATCTCGCCCGCGACTGGCAGCACGATCTTCGTGGGTACAGCCTGCGGATTGACGACGACGGGGTTCCACTTGATGCGCGACGGGTTGATCTTCTGCCGGAGCCGCTCGATCAGAGGCTGACGCCGATCCACTTCATCTATCTGTTCGAGCATCGCGACCGACGGGACAGGTGCTGGAAGCAGGTGGTTCGCCGCGCCGCCGAAGCGCACGTGGACGACCTTGTCGGTGTTGATCTCGACTACCGCGGCCCTTCGGGAATCGTGATGTATCCCCACGCCCTGTATCTGGGTTTCGGTCGCGTCAATTCTCGCAAGGGCCTCCTACCGTGTGGCGAGGACTGCGATCACGAGATCCTGGACGAAGCCGAACGTGACGAGTATGAACATCCTGATGAGTACGATGCGCTGTGCCACGTGACAAGTTCGGTTTTTGGTGACAGTGTCGCGACCGCCCATCCTGGAAAATTCTCCACCCTCGCCGACGATCCTCACTGGGTGGTCGATCAGGTTCGCACCTCGGGAGCTTTCACGCGCGGCCCGTACGAGACCCGCGATTTCATCAACGCCCTGCGCGGGAACGACGGCGGAGCACGGGTTCTCTTCCAAAGCAGCGCCAGCACAAAAATCATGTCGCGATGGAAGGAATTCCGACAGGCCGCGATGGAGTGCCTGGCCACCAATGAGGATTGGGCCGAGATTGTCGGCGGCTGGCTCGACCTTGTTGGCGAGCTGCCTGGCGAATACGACGTCAAACTGCACATCTACAATCCGTGCGATCTCATCGCGGCCTTGGTTCACGCGATGCCCCAGAGCATCAGGGAGTACCACGCGGAGACCCTGGCGAAGAGCCTGAGTGAGTGTGAGCCGATGGTCATGGCGATGGCTCAACCGCGCGACGAAGATCATCCGCACCACATATTGCGGGGTGCGCTTCGCTGGAACGGCATCGGCATACCCGACCTGCGCCGTCGCGTCGAACAGGTATTCCACGACAGCACGGACTGGCAACTTGCCAGGTGCGTTGACTTGGCCTGGCAAACCGACCACGAGCTGCTCAACCTTCTGGAAATGCGGTACGTAGCTCACGAGTCGATCCTCGTCCCGCGCACCCAGGGAGGATTCGAGAAACATGAGAGCATCATCCTGCCGAAGGACCTGAAGCCCGAAACCGTCGAAACCTGGGGCGGCCTGTTCTCCCTGACCGACTTCATCGAACGACATCGCGAAGAGATCTTCTTGCTTGTCCAGGAGTACAGGCGGCACATCCACACCCTAGACACCAGAAACCCGCCCTCCGTTTAGAACGGGAAACACTTCGAGGCCATGACGACCACCCTCTTCAGCACGCATTTCAAGGCCATTGTCTTCGCTTCTGCGACATTTACCTTGACGGCATGCGGTGCGCCCCACTGGGAGAATATCTATTTCACGACGCTGTCCGCCGACGAGTTGACCTTGACGGCGAATGTGATCTTCGGGGAACCCGCCGCAGACGGCACGCACTGCGAGCGAGTCACAAGGGCGGAGGTATCCGAATCCTCCTTCAAAGTGATCATCAGGGTCCAGGTGAGTGAAAGCGCCTGCCCCCACCTCTGGCCATGGGAAAGTGTCACCACCCACTCGATCGGCTACCTGCATCCTGTGCGGTTCCAGCTGAAGAAGCCACTCGCGGGGCGAACCGTCGTCGACGGCACAAGGCACAAAAAGATCGGAGGCAAACGATCGACGGACGCCTCCTGGCAGCCACCGGGCAGCCGGGGGACATCCCGGCTACCCGTTTTTTCGCAGTCGTCCTGATGCCTCTCACGAACGACCGATACCGAGCCTTCCCCCACATCTGAAAACCGGAGTTCAATGGTGGTCGCGCAGCGATACGAACTACGCCGGCCGATAGGCCGAGGCGGCATGGGTGAGCTCTGGGAAGGTGTCGACACCCGCCTGAGGCGCAGGGTGGCCGTCAAGCGCGTCCGGCGTGACCGGCTCGGCGAGGAGACCCTTCGGCGGTTCAGGCGTGAGGCCCGGGTCATGGCGTTGCTCCGCCATCCCGGTGTGCCCACCGTCTACGACTTCGGGGAGGACGAATACGGGTTCTTCCTCGTGATGGAGTTCGTCGACGGATGGGCGCTCACGCACGTGCTCGACGCGCACGAGAGGCTCCCTGTTTCGTGGGCCGCCCTGATCGGGGCACAGTTGTGCGCCGTGCTGTCGGCGACGCATTGTCATTCGCTCGTTCACCGGGATCTGAAGCCGGGCAATCTCATGCTCTGCCGGGACGCGACCCTCGTCGTCCTGGATTTCGGTGTCGCGACCGTCCTGAACTCATCGGACTTCTCGGTGATCACCGGGACGCTGGGGGCTCCGGGAACCGCCCGCTACATGGCTCCCGAGCATGTTCACAGCGGCAGGACCAGCGCGCTGACCGACCTGTACTCGGCGGGCTGCGTCCTCTACGAGATGCTCACCGGTGAGGGGGTGTTCCAGACGACGGGCCTCGTCGCCGAGGTTGGCGAACACGCTGGCCTCACCCCGATGCGTCCTGGAGCGCTCCGGGAGGCCTCGGTGCCCCGGGAGCTCGACGCGCTGGTGACGGCCCTGCTGGAAGAGGACCCCGACAAGCGCCCGCAACGCGCCGACGAGGTCTTTCGTCGGCTCCTGCCGTTCGTACGGGACCTGCCGCCGCTGCCGGGCGTCGTCGATCGCGTGACGAGGCCGATCCATCTGTACGCCGAGGCGGTGTCCCGGTTCAGCCGGTGACCGCCGTCATCACCTCGGCGGCCGTCGGCCGGTCCCGCGGGTCCTTGGCCAGGCAGGCGGCCACCGGGTTCCGGAGCGCCCCCGGTAGCACGGACAGGTCGGGACGGTGCTGGGTGATCATCCGGAAGATGTGCGGGTGGGAGGCGCCGTCGAAGGCGTGCCTGCCCGTGGCGCCGAAGAGCATGGTCGAAGCCCAGCTGAAGATGTCGGAGGCCGGTCCGACCGGATCGCCGGAGATCTGCTCGGGAGACATGTAGACCAGCGTGCCCCTGAGTCCACCCGAGGTCACCGTGAACCTGTCCACCGCTCTGGCGATCCCGAAATCGATCACCCGAGGGCCGTCCGGACCGATCAAGACGTTGGCGGGCTTGAAATCCCGGTGCACGACGTCCGCCGCGTGAATGCCGTTGAGCGCCGCCGCCGTCCCTATGGCCAGCCGGGTCAGACTGTCTCCGCCCCTTGGCCCCTCGTCTCGCACCAGCCGGTCCAGGGATGGGCCGGGCACGTATTCGCTGATGATGTAGGCCAGGTCCTCGACAACACCGACGTCGATCACCCTGGCCGTGGCGAAGGGACGCACCCGCCGAGCCATGGCCGCCTCTTTGACGAAGCTCTCGCGTTCGGCCGCGCCACCGATGATCCGGTCGTGCAGCACCTTGATCGCCACAGGTTGCCCGTCCGGGCCGTGCGCGAGGTGGACGGCGCCCTGGCCGCCCTCGCCGATCTTCCGGATCAGCACGTACCGCCCGATTCTGTCGATCCCGATCCCGTCGAGGGAGCCAAAGACGGGCATGGCGCCCATGTCGTTCCACGAAGGCCGGGGGGACGACGGGGGCGGTCCGGCGGGAACCCGGTAGGACGGCGCGGGTGGTGCGGGCGGAGCGGTGGAGCGTCGGTAGGGCGGCGGAGGTACGGGGTTGTGGCCCCGGTCCCACGCCGTCGAGGGAGCCGGACGCCTCGGGTGAGGGCGGAAGACCTTGGGCCGGAGGAACAACGCGTGCACCGTGCCGCCCAGCCAGCCCGCAAGAAGCCATACCCCTGCCGCCGCTGTCACCGGCGACTCCACCTCGGTCGCGGGGTTCCCGTCGTCCATGACACTGGCGATGGTGGCGTACGTGAGCAGGAACGCACCGTAGACGCCCGTCGCGAAGCCCAGGTTCCTGCTTCTCAGCCGTATGGCGGCGTGTCCGATGATGAAAGGAGCCGCGAATCCGCAGGTGTACAGCGGAGCGAATGCCCAGACGACACTGAGGGGAAAACCTCGCCAGGAGGACCGGTCGGGAATGCGCCTGTCGGCGCTGTGGCGAAAATCGGGGCCGCCGGTTGGAGACATGGTGTGAATGATACGGATCGTTCCATGCCCGGGGCGGTGAGGGCGAAGAATTCGTTACCGGACATCGGCTCGTTGAGCATCATCTCACCTGCCGGTTCGCGACAGCCGACCTCGACAACGTGATGTCCCTGGCTTGCAGGAGCGTGCGGTTCACGAAGACCTCGGTCGCGGCGCACGTCATGATGCCCGAGAAACCCGGCACCGCCAGGGAGCAGATCCAGGTAAAAGCACACGCTTCCTTTGTTGTCTTGTGCCGGGATTCTCTTTTCTCTCCTCTCTATCTTCGAACACGGCGCCAAAGAGGGCGCCCGTTCGAGATGAAAAGGATTTGACATGCCCACCGACATCGATCCCGGTAAGGGACCTCACACGACGCGAGGGAACAGGACGACGCGCAAAGCACTCCACCTCTCCCTGCTGGCCGGTCTCGCGAGCGCCGCGGTCGTCGCCACCCCCTCCGCCGGCCACGCCGCCGCCGGAGCCGAGGTCAAGGTTCACGAGAACACCATCAGTCACATGGCCGGGCCTGGGGAGGCCAACCGCGTCCGCTTCTACAGGAGCGGCACCAGGATCATGGTGCATGACGCGGTGCCCATCAGCGCGGGAGACGGCTGTGACCAGGTGGACGACCACAGGGTCAGCTGCACCTCCGACGGGGTGGGAGCGATCGTCGCCGAACTCGGCGACGGAAGCGACTCCATCGTGATCGACATTCCCCTGTCGAGCTACGTCGACGGCGGCGCCGGCTCCGACGCCTACTACGGGGGCACGGCCCCGGCCACGAGCCGGGTCTTCTACCTCGGCGGAGAGGGCAACGACTGGGTCAGCTACCAGCTCACCGCACAGCCCGTGAGCGTGACCCTGGACTACCGGAACAACGACGGCCGCGTCGGGCTCGACCAGGACAACATCCAGCCCAGCGTGGAGAACGTGATCCTGAACCAGGCCGTCACGACCGAGGGAATCCCTGCCGTACCGGCTGAATGAGAGACACATCGGCGAGCCGGTCACGGCCTGGTCCGCGCGCGGTGGACGACGACGTCGTCCCCGCGCCCCGGGTACACCATGATCAGCAGCCGCTGACCGGCGTACTTGTCGCCCTTCCAGGGGAGCCGGGCATGGTGGACGCGGATCCGATAGTCGCCCCTGCCGCGCACGGCGAGATCGGGCAGGTCGGATCTGTCCATCGGGTCCCTGAGCCTGATCTCGCCACCCGGGCTGTGGTAGCCGACCTCGACGACGTGGTGCCATCCCCTGGTTTCCACGGGCGGGCGGCGGGTGTACGTCTCGGTCGTGACACAACTCGCTGCGTCGGGGTGGATCCTGATCACCAGATGCCCGGGGAGCGCCGCCACCAGCCCGTTCTTCTGCGCGAGGTCGAGCAGGCCGTCCATGGAGGGATCACCGGCGTCCTCGGTCCCCTCGTACGCCTCCAGGACGCCGTGCTCCGTCCACAGGGGTGCCTCGTGCCTCGACACCGACTTCGCCCTGATCAGGGGGCGGCGTCGAGGCGCCTCAACGCATTTGCGCCGCTCCTCGACCTCCCACTCCAGCGTCTCGCGTTCCTCGGCGTCGCTCGCCACCTTCACGGCCGCCGCGGCGCGCGGGCAGATCCCGGCGAGGGCGGCGTTCAGGATCCGCACGTCGACGCCGGTCTCGCGGATGCGGGCGATCTCCTCCGGGTCGTTCCGCGTGTAGACGCCGCACAACCGGCGCCCGTACTCCACCAGCGCCAGGTCAGGGGTGCTTCGCGCGGACGGCAGCACGCCGGAGGTCCGCACCGCGCACACGAACGCCCGCTCACCGGTCACCGGGGACGGCTCGACGCGCTCCCCCGCCCTCTTTCCGGCGGCTCGCAGTCGCTCGCCATGGTGACCGGGCCGCGTGCCTGGTCCGCCACCGGGAGCAGGCAGAGCACCGCGACCAGCGCGAGGCACGCCGCCGCCACCCGGTACGGCGAGCGCCGGGCCGGACCCCAGCCGTACAGGGACATCAGGATGAGCGCGGACACGACGAGGGCCGCGCTGTGCCACAGCGGCGAGACACCGAGGACGAGGAAGCCGCCCTCCCCGGTGGGCGGGAACATCTCGTCGGGGTACATCCGCTCGCTCGCGTACAGAAAGGCCATGTCGGGGCTCGACAGCTCGGCGGCGGTGTAGGTGCCGGTCTCCCGGACGGTGGCCGCGGTGACGACCCCGGCCACGGCGGCGGCGAGCAGGACGCACGCCGTCGCCCGCACGCAGCGGCGCGTCCTCCGTGTCACCGCGGCCAGGACGAGGAGACCGAGACCACCGACCCCTACCAGGAGGTCGAACCACAACCACACCTGCGCCAGGCTCGCGAGGTGCGCGCGGACGGCGTACTCGATCGCTCCCCTCGGCCCGATCCAGAACGGCATGCCGTGGGCGAGATTGACGGCCACCGGGAGCAGCGGCAGCACAACCGCGACGACGGGCAGCGGCCACCGCCCCAACGACACCTTGACCGGAACCGGCCTCTCCTGCCGCTGTACGACCTTCACGCACGGACCGGCGAGATCGTGGGCGGACCGGGCCAACCACACCGGCAGCAAAACGCTGAGCAGGAGGTATGTCAGCGTGAAAAGGAAATCGCCGCCGAAGGGGAGAGCGAACGTCAGCGGCATGACGAGAAGCGGAAACGTCATGGACGCGGCCCCCGACCATACGGTGGCCCTCCCCCAGCGACCGTCCCGGGCCTGGGCGACGAGGGTCAGCAGCATCCAGAGAGCCCAGGCCAACCCATCCAGCTGGACAAGCTCGAAGATGTCCTCGACCGATCGAAAACCGAACTCGTCGGACACCCCTTCCCCGATCGAGCCCACCACGTCGAGCGTCCCGACCACGAGCGCGGTGAGCCGCAGGACGCGGGAGGCGCCGTCCAGCACCCGGTGGAACAGCACCACGAGAGCGAGCTGGCCGATCTCGACGACGACGTACGCCCACCAGGGCAGGTCGGACACGAACATGAGGACCGGATGGACGACCAGGTTGGCGTAGAGCGCCACGCGCAGCCGGCGGACGTGCCTCCCCGGCTCGCCCGGCTCTCCGGCCACCCGCCCGCGCAGGATCTGCCACAGGGCCCAGCCCTGCACCCCACCGGCCAGGACCAGGGGAAACACGTGCCACTTCGGGTGCTCGGACCACGGCCCCTCCCCGTGGAACACGAGTCGCCGGAGAAGGTCGCCGTCACCGGTGACCAGCGCGACGACAGCGGCCACGACGACCGCGGTCAGGTATCCGGCCGCGACGAAGGCCGCGGGACGGCCGAAACGATGGCGACGCACGCGCACTTCCCTGGGGAGAAAGGGGGAATAGGCGAAGCGCCCAACCCTAGCGAGTCACTCCCGTCTCCGGACGCGAACTGCCCGCACGTTGGGCACGAGAGCCCGCCGGAGCCCGCTGCCGGCCCCCGAAGCCCCGGACCATGGGATCCCAGAGCCTCGCCCGGCCTCGTCGCGAAGCCCCCACCCCTGCCGTGAAGCCGATGTTGACGCACGACCTCTTCGCTCCTATGGTTCATTACAAGAGTAATGAACCAACTAAGCGGGTGCCCATGTTCGATGACCAGAGCCCGATCTATCGGCAGATCGCCGATCGCATCAAGACCGAGGTGTTGAACGGCACGCTGGGCGGCGGCGACCAGGTCATGTCGACCAACCGGTACGCCGCCTTCTACCGGATCAATCCCGCCACGGCGGCCAAGGCGTTCCAGCAGCTGGTCGACGAGGGCGTTCTCTACAAGAAACGAGGCATCGGCATGTTCGTCAGTCCGGACGCCCGGGAGGCGCTCAGGAACCAGCGGCGGGAGAGCTTCTTCGCCGAGGTGGTCGCCCCGATGGTGGCCGAGGCGAAGGTGATCGGCATCCCCCTCACCGACATCGTCAAGAGGATCCACGAGTTGGAGGAGCGCGCATGAACATCGTGGCCGACGGCCTGCGAGTCGACTACGGCACCGTCAGGGCGGTCGACGACGTCACGTTCTCCCTCGACGGCGGCAAGATATACGGCCTCCTGGGGCGCAACGGGTCGGGCAAGACCAGCCTGCTGTCGGTGCTGGCCGCCTTCCGCAGGGAGTCGGGGGGCACGGTGCGGGTCGGGGGCCGTCCCGTGTTCGAGAACGCCGCCGTCACCCGTGACATCTGCCTGATCCGCGACGCGGGCGAGACGATCGACATCGGCACCGCCGCGGACGCGCTCGACTTCGCCGAGTCGCTCCGCCCGAACTGGGACGCGGCGTACGCCCGCACGCTGATGGACAGGTTCGCGCTGAAGGGGAAGGCCAATGTGAAGGCCATGTCCAAGGGGCAGCGGTCGGCGCTGGGAGTGGTGGTGGGGCTGGCCGCGCGGGCGCCGCTGACCATGTTCGACGAGTCCTACATCGGGATGGACGCCCCCTCCCGCTACGCCTTCTACGACGCCCTGCTCGCCGACTACATGGAGCACCCGCGCACGATCATCCTCTCCACCCACCTGATCGAGGAGGTCAGCTCGCTGTTCGAGGAGGTCCTGATCATCAACCGGGGCAGGCTGCTCCTGCACGAGCGGAGCGAGACCCTGCTCGCGCGCGGCACCTCGGTCACCGGGCCGATCGCCGAGGTCGACGCCTTCACCGCCGGGCTCACGGTGCTAAACACAAAAACCCTGGGCCCGACCAAGGTCGCCATGGTCTACGGCGACCTTGACGCCACCTCGCGCGCCAGGGCGGCCCAGGCCGGGCTGGAGCTCGGCCCGATCGCCATGCAGGACCTGTTCGTCCACCTCACCGGCCCCGACCCCGAAGCCCCCGCCCCCCTCGCCGCCCCCGTCCCCACCGAGCCCGCCGGAGACGTCCGATGAGATTCCCGACCCGCCTTCTGGGCGCCCCCCTGGTCTACACCGCCTTCCTGTGGGCGGGGTTCTACGTGCTGGTCGTCCTGCTCACGGTCGGCGTGGCGATGTTCGGAACACTCAGGATCAGCACGTGGGAGGTCGCCACGCAGATCCCCCGCTGGCTCGTCCTGTTCATCGGCGTCTCCCTGATGAGGGAGTTCCTCCCGCTCTACATCGCGCACGGGCAGACCCGCAGGCAGTTCGGCGCGCAGGCCGCGGTGACCGTCGTGCTGTACGCGCCGGCGTTCTCCGCCCTGATCACCCTGGGCTACCTGCTGGAGGCGCTCCTGTACAACCTGCTCGACCGGCCGCAGACCCTGATGAGCGCCCACCTGTTCTCCTCGCCGACTCAGGTGCCGCTGATCTTCGCCGAGTACCTCGTCCAGGGCCTGGCCTGGATGGTCGCGGGGACCCTCATGGGGGCGGCGTTCTACCGCTGGCAGGCCGGCGGGGTGCTCTCCCTGCCGTTCGGCGTCGCGCTGGTCGTGCTGGGCGAGTCGGCCATCGGCGGAAACCTGAGGCTGCCGTTCTTCAGCTCGGAGCTGGGCTTCGACCTCACGCCGGGTGTCACGACGGCCCTGGTGGCCGGTCTTGCCTGCCTTCTGCTCGGCCTGGCGATGACCTGGCCGCTCATCCGCGACGTCCCGCTTCGCAACAGGATCTCCTGAGCACGGGTCGCTTCCCGGTGGGGCCGCCGCACACGCCGGCCCCGCCGTCTTCCGCCTCCTCGACGAGCGAACGCGCAATTGAAGGGCTGACGCATCCTGTGGGGCGGAAATTCGCGACGCCCATTTAGCGTGCGGCCATAAATTCGCTGAATAGGTGACCGGAAATATCTTTAACCGCTTTTGGACCTTGTCGCGCTACCGAGACCCGGAGGTGGGGACGAGCTGTCCTGAATCGAGTTCACATTGAGGAGAGCTGATTGCCGCACGGTGACGGCGTGTGACGCCTGCCGGATAGACCATAAAAGCCTTAGGCGATCTGTTCTGCCAGATGAAAATCACTCGGTATGGAACTAGAGTGAAACAATTAAAAATAGGTCGAGGAGATGGTGGAGTCGATGTCGCCGGGAACGGGGCCCACGTCGCCGGACTTCACCGGAATCGACCCCGATCTGATGCGGAGCTTCGTCACGGCGCTGGAACGCGGCCGCGACGTGATCGGCGAGCAATCCGAGCGGATCCGGCAACTACTCGCGGCAGCTGAGGTGTCGGCGGCGGGACTGGGGCCGATCCGGGAGGTTGACGGCTGGGTCGGCGACGAGCTGCCGAAACTGCGCGAACGCCTGGAGACGATCAACCAGGACCTCCCCATGCTGGGAGAGGACCCCGGCGTTCCTGGACGGGCATCGACATGGACCGGCGACCGGTTCAACAACCCGTTCGAGTGGGGGCTGCTGCCCTACGACGAGAAGACGGGAAAGTCACCGGCGGGCAACGCCAAGAAGGGCACCGACCTCGCCGCCGAGTTCCGCCGCCTTCCCGAGTCCTCCCTCGGCCTGCCCAACGCCGCCTACAACCGGGTTCTCGAAAAGCTCGCCGACGGGCAGAAGGACGGCTACCTCACCGCCGGGTTCTTCCGGTCCATCGGCCCGGAGGGCGTGCTCAGCATGATCGGTCGCCTGGAGAGGTACGACAAGAAGGTGGCCGACAAGCACCGCAAGGTCATAGGCGACGCGCTGGGCACGGCGGTCGGCGCGCAACCTGCTCTCCTCGGCTCCGCCTGGCAGGCGGACAACCTCAAGAAAGCCCCGAAAACCCAATTGGCGGGCCTGCTCGCGTACGGCACCTTCCCCGTCCCGTGGCTCACCCAGATGCTGCGAGGCGGAGTGGGAAAGCCGATCGGTGCCGGCGACGGTAGCCGCCCCCGGCGATGGAAGACCGACCTCGTCCCGTTCCTGCCCGCCCTGGCGAACAACCCCGAGGTGGCCAGAGGCCTGTTCAACCCCATGTCACGTGAGGACCTCAGAGATCTGTTCACCGAGTTCAACCGCATAGAAGACTCCTTCCCCAACGCGAGACCCTGGGGCTTTGAGCACGAGATCAGCATTGAATACGGAAGGTCCAGCAGCCAGCCCTGGAAAACGGACTTCGATGTCCACACGGAGTTCGGCCGGATGCTCGCCGCCGGAGGCGGGGCCTACGAGAAGGGCCCGCACAGCCCCGAGGCCGCGAAGTTCGCCTTCAACGTCATGACCATCATGGGAAACCTCAAGGACACCGACGGCACCAGGGACTCTCCAGCCACCCCGATGGAGGTCGCGCCGGAAGTCAGGCCTTTCATGTCGACGCTGGCCGGCGCCTACGCCGCCGAGATCACCGAAGGTGCGAACATCGGTGACGCGAACATGACCGAGGAGAGCACGCTGAAGCCCTTCACCTCGGCGTTCGGCATGACGGCGGCGTTCACCCTGAGCCCGAAGGACACCTACCGCTTCCTGAAGATCTTCGCCGACTCCCCGGCGAACCTCGCCCCGTTCGACCGGGCGATGGGCGGCTTCTCCCAGAAACTCATCGCCAACGCCTCGGAAAAGGCCCGGCGCACCGAGAGTGTTGGCGACCTGTTGAAGGTGTTCAAAGCCCTGGGCAACGTACGCGGCTTCGAGCTGGCCGCCGTCGAGAAGGTCCAGGGCAACCTGGACGCGATCGACAAGCAGCAGAAGGACACGTTCAACTTCTTCCGCGACGCCACCATCGGCCTGGCGAGCATGTACATCGGATCCGGCCCGGTCTGGGCCTACACCTGGTACGCGCTGAGCACCGGCCTCTCCGCCGAGAGCGCCTTCGGCGAAGAGGACGAGACTCGGATGGACCGGGTCGACGAGGCGGACAGGGTGGCGACCCTCGGCCGCCAGCACATGTACGCGCAAATACTCATGGCCAATGGCTTCGTCCCCAAGGTGACACCCGCCGAGTTCCAGGCCGGACGCGAGTCCATCACCGACGCCAAGGGCAACCTCAAACCGTTCTCCGAGCTGATCAAGCCACCTGACGTTCCTCTCACCGATGCCAAGGGCAGCCTCAAGTCACCCTCCGAATTGCTCAAGGAGGGGAACGAGGGGCTTGAGGCATTCGAGAGGTGGGCAGTGGTCAACGGGATGGGCAGCGACGAAGATCTTTCTGTAGGAAAACTGTCCGACGACACGGCGAACCAGTTCGAGGCCGGCAACAAGCGAGGCCGAGCACGTGGCCTGGCCTTCGATAACTAACTCATGAGGTCGGTAGACACTCGGTTTCACCTCTCACCGCATATTGCCCATTGCCCGGCGACTCCAAAGTCATCCTTGTCTTGTACTCGTCATTGGCGAGCTTGAGAGGAGCGTCGCCGCGATCCTCAACGATGCGATAGGGGGCCACGCCGGAAAGCGAGCCCAACAGAAGGTCGTTAAGGCTGTCCGACTCTAGCTTCTCCGTTCCGTACCTACCGGTGGCCGCAAAAGTGCGCTTGACCTTACCTTCTCCACAAGGGATATCACGCCCACCAGAATCAGTGATTCGGACGTCCAGAGCGTGGCGTTCCTTCATCAACTCGGTGATGTGCGATTTGAGGGTCTCCCCCGCTTCGGCTGCCGTGGGGCCACTATCCCCACATCCGGACACTGTCAGCACCATCGCCGCGCAGACCAAAATCCCGCGCCATGCAAAACTTGTCATCCATTCCTCCGGGGCTGGCCGAGGTGCCACAGATCCAATAATGTCCAATAGTCCACCCGATGTATCGGCATCCGAAGAGGGACAGATGAATCCTGGCCCGGAAGATCTGGTGCCCAACCCGCGGCGTCAGGTGCTGGAGCAGACATTGGTGGAGCTCAGGGCGCGAGTCGCCATCCTTGAAGCCGCACTCGACCCGGCTCACGGCCAGTTCACCGGCCAGTCGGTGTGGGTCGGGCCGAAGGCCCGGACGTTCACCGAAGATCTCACCGCCCGCCGCACCCGACTGCGCCAGGCGGCCAGGGCACTCGTCGAGGCCCTCGAAGAGGAGATCCGGTCCGCCCCAGCGAAGGTTCCGCCGTCCGTCGCGCGGCAGTGACACGCCTGGCTCGACCGCACGCGGCGTTCAAGCGGATATGTGCTCCGAGCAGCAACGTTCGGCGTCGTCGCGTAGTTGCAGCCAAGAGCGGTTCGAGCCCACGGGACTTTTGAGCTTGCCGAGGGCTACGGCTTTCTCCAGGACGTCGGGGGCGTCGGACTCCCGATACCTGCGACCCTGCCGACTGACCTCGTCCATGAGGATCCGCTTGGGGTCGGTGAGCCTGCCGGTGTCCTTCCCTCGGTACTTCTGGGGGAGCTTCCACCCCGACACCAATGCTTCCAGCGCGTCGGGGAACAGCAGGAGCCACGCCTCCGTCTCCCAGACCGCGAGCACGTGGTGGGCGGAGGTGAACGCCTTCCCCAGTGCCCCGTCCACACGTTCCCGTATGGCGCGGTAGTCCGTACCGTCCGGCCTGTCGAGATCCTCATGCACGAACACGCACGCGACCTCGGCGCTCTCCCGCGCGGCCCGCGCGTTCACCAGTCTTCTGAGCCTTTCGACCCGTCTCTCCAACTCGACGCCCGTCGCGTCGCTGAGGCGCAGGGTGCCGTTGATCTCCACCAGACGGCCGCGCATGTCCGGGCAGTACGCCTCCAGGAGAATGCGCAGGCACCGACGGTCGTTACCGTCCTCCCCCGCGAGTACCACGATCGGCCGCCGGGTCGCGGCTATCCGCGTGCCACCCTTCCGGCTCACAGATCACCGCCCAGCGCCCCGGCGAACCACAGCTCTCCCAGCGGCTCCCCCTCACTGGCGGCGACGATCTCACGGATGCGCTGGGTGGAGAGCGCCGGAATCGCGGAGGATCCGTCATCCCGCCGCTCGCAGATCACCAGCTCTTCGGGCCTCAACCGGTCGGCGAAGGCCGGAGAGTGCGTGGCGATGAGAAACTGGGTCCGCTCGCTCGCCTCGCGAAGCCTCTCCACCAGCAGCTCCAGTGCCTGCGGATGGAGGCCGTGGTCGATCTCCTCCACACAGGTCAACGCCGGAGGGGACGGGTCGTAGAGCAGGGCCAGCAGGCCGAGAAGCCGGATCGTGCCGTAGGAGGCGTCGGCGAGCTGGGTGGGCCGGCGAAGCCCGCGCTCGTGCAGGATGACGACCACCTCGTGTGCCGCACCCGACGGATACTCGAAGCCGATGGACTCAAGCTGAGGAAGCACCGCGATGGCGTCCTCCTCAAGTCGTCTCCAGGTATCCCCGTCGTCCTTGCTGAGCATGAGCAGGGAGGCGGCGAGGTTGGCGGCATCGGCCCGGAGATCGGACGCACCTTGAGCAAGTCTGGACGGCTGCCGTGCGGCGTCGACACTCACGTCGAAAACACGGAGCCTGCCCAGGCGCGAGGCAAGGGTGCGCACCTCCTGCGCCCCGGCCTCCTTCGAAAGGCGCGGCAACGTTGACAGGCCGCTGCTGGCCCTGCTGATTCCGGTGGTGTACCGCACGTCGGGTGAAACGGGATCCAGCAGGCCGAGCTGGGAAACCTCGACCAGCTCATCGCTGACGACGATCCGACGCCACCCCTCCGGGTTCGGAAAGCCGAACCGCTCATGTCTGGTGAGCTCGGTCAAAGATCCGTGGTCGCCGGACGCGACCCTCAGCTCATATTCGTCGACCTTCTCAAGGCCCGCATGTGGCGTCCACGCCGCGGACAATTTGATCCGGAAGTGGTCGGGAACGACCTCACCGCCCCGGAACAGAAGCTCGTCGAAGCCACCGCGCTGATCCACCGCCGGGACCAGATCGGTGAGCACCATGTCGGCGAGAAACTGAAAGACCTTGAGCACGTTGGTCTTGCCCGCGCCGTTGGGGCCGACGAGCACGTTCAGCGGGCCCAGCGGGAGCTTGACGCTCCGCAGGCTCCGGAAGTTCTCCACCTCAAGCTCGACGAGCCGTTTCTCCACGGTCCACACCCCCACGAGTACCGATCGCCGTGAGACGGTCGCGGCTACCTGACAGGATCTACAGAGACTTACTTACACCACCGTGCCCGCGTACGGCGGACGCCTCCGTTCACTCCTCAGGAGACGCCGGTGGAGCCAGGGTGCACCAGACGATCTTTCCGCCCGGGGACGGGCGGTAGTAGCCCCACTCGCTCGCGAGCAGGTCGACGAGGTGGAGGCCGCGACCGCTCTCGTCGTCCGGACCGGGGTCACGGATCACCGGCGTGAGGGGGCTGGCGTCCCAGACGCGGAGCACGATCGTCTCTCCGACCCGGTAGAGGTCCATCCAGATGTGGTCCGGGTCGGCCTGGGCCGCCGCCTCCGTGGTCGCGGGGCACGAGGCGTGCGCCTTGACCGCGTTGGAGACCAGCTCGGAGGTGACGAGCACGGCGGTCTCGATCAGGTCGTCCCGGTGCCAGCTCTCCAGAACCCGCTGGACGTGCACGCGGGCGTAGTAGGCCGACGTCGGGAAGACGGAGAGTTTCAAATACTGCTCACTGCCGGTAACACCGGTCATTTTCACCCGCTCCTGATGGGCACGTCGGACATAGGACCGGCACCGTTCGCAGACGGGGGACGCCGCTCACCCCACGGGGGACGGGGGCACGATGCCGGTCCTACGGGAAGCACGGCCGGGGAGCGTCGCAGATGTGTCGCCGGTCGTACCACTGAGGCCGGACGGGCACCCGGTACGGGGTGGGGCCGCCTCGGGAGGGAAGATCGTCCGCCCGGCCGTCTGGGGAAATCACACGTTTCGCCTTCCAGCGGGGAGCCCAACTGGAAAACTTAACTCTGCGAGCATGCACTATCACGCTCAGTAAAAGCAACATGGCTTTTGCATTGCGTACATGATCCAGAAAGGTGCTGAAGATGCGGGAGAGAGATGAGATGGGCGGAATCACGCCTCCGCCACCCCGACGTCAACCACCCACGGTACGGCTGCGCCGTCTGGCAGCTGAGCTGCGTCGCCTTCGCCAGGAGGCTGGACTGGCCCAGAACGAAGTGACCGATAAGACCGACCTCAACCTCGCCACGCTCTATCGAATCGAGACGGCCAAGACCAAGCCACAACTCCGGACGCTCAATGCCCTGCTCGACCTCTACGGCGTCACCGGTAGCCAGCGCACTGACCTGGTGTCTTTACAAAAGGAAGCCAGACAGCGTGGCTGGCTGAACGGCTTCGAGGCCAATCTCAGTGATCAGTACACCGCCCTCATCAGCCTGGAAGCCGAGGCCGAGCAAGCCATCAACTACGAATCGCTGTTCATCCCCGGCCTGCTACAGACCGAGGACTACGCACGAGCAGTGATCCAGGCTGTGCCCCCAACCGCTACCGATGCCCAGGTTGAAAACCGCGTTACTGCCCGACTGCAGCGGCAAGCTCTTTTGGAAGGGGAGACACCGCTCCGTCTGTGGGCAATCCTTGACCAGGCTGCTCTCTACCGGACGGTTGGCAGTGATGCCATCATGCGCAATCAACTCGCGCATCTCGCCCGGCAGGCCCAACGCCCGCACATCACCATCCAGGTCATCCCGTTCTCCGCCGGAGCCCACTCTGGGATGTTGGGCAGCTTCATCCTCCTGAAGTTCGCCCGGGGTAACTCCGATGTGATCTACATCGACAGCATGGCCGGCGACCTGTTCCTTGAGAAGGAAACGGATATCGCGAGGTATAACGATATGTGTGAGCATCTTCGTGCGATAGCACTCAGCCCTGCTGACACGGCTGCGTTACTCGCATCCTCACGCGAAGATCACTAAAGGAAGGAAGCAGGATGCAGCAACCTGACCTCTCCGGTGCGCCTTGGCGCAAGAGCAGCCTCAGCGGCGAAGGCGCAAGCTGCGTCGAGATGGCATTCGTCGGCAAGGACGTCGCCGTCCGTGACACCAAGGACCGCGACGGCGGCACCCTCATCTTCCGCCGTAATGACTGGACCACCTTCATCAACGGCATCAAGAACGGCGCCCTCGACAGCCTCACCTGACAAGCCGCTCTGCCAAGAACATGACCATCTCCAGCAGGCTTCGCTTACAGAAAGCGCCGAACCGACGGGTTGAGATCAGCCCAGCGGACCAGGCGCGTCCAGAACCGGCGAGCGACGGGAGATCCGGACCGTCGACATGCGTGTGAACCGGAGGTCACGCAGATCGCCCCTACAGGGTCACAAACTTGGCGGAACGCGCTTCACCACAGGCCGCCCTCGGCTGCGGGCTTCTTCGCAGTCCGGGGGAGTTTGGGCTTGGCACCCTTGTTGTGCAGGCCCTTGGCGACCTCTTCGGCATAGCGGGCGTGGTTGAGCTCCAGCAGCCGGTCCACCAACTCCCGCTGCGCGAAGGGGCCAACGGTGTAACGGGTCTCCCGGCCCACGCTGTGGTGACCGTGGTCTAGCTGGTCGATCAAGTCATCCCAGCCATAGGCACGACAGACCGCCTCGTCGATCGCCTTGTGAATGCGACGGAGTTCCACGATGTCGTCGTCATGGCACTTGGGGTCGTTGACCAGGTTGTAGGTCACGGTCAGCCCGGCCTGCCGAGAGAGCATGAGGTTCCGGCGGAAGGTGTCGAGCTGATTGCCAAGATCGCGCATTTCTTGGGTGAGATCCGAGAGGGGCAACGTCTCGAACACGTCCGATGGCGAGTAGTTAATGTCCGTCTTCATCGTCGAACTGCGACTAACTGTCCACCAGTAGTGCGGGGCACTGGACAACAGCGCCAGCATCGCCGTGTCATCCGTCGCGAAGACGCCAAGCTTGTGGGCAAACACCTGCCCAGTCGGCACCATCACCGGCATCACGATCTTGCTCACTAGCGTGATTACAACTACCTGTTTCAACTCAGCAATAGCCTTTACTAATGCAGGCCGCTTGTCCGCATACTGCCAGTAGCGCTCCGGCAGTGGATTGCGCAATGCATAATTTCCATCTGACTTCTTACGCTGACGCTCAGACTTCACTTCACGATCGACAATCGCAAAGACATCCGAGTAGACCTCGGCCTTCTCCCTGGGCCAGTCATGAAAATTGATCACCCAACGACTGGCCGAGCAGTCTGGTCGCGAATTTAGGTCTTGTCCGTTGACATAAGGAAATAGCACCTCAGCGTTCTGGGGGTTATTTCCGATTAACGCCTTCGCGTCGCCAGGGTCCATCACAAAACCCATGCCAAGAACATATGACCCGATGAATGAGATCCCGGAGTTAACAAAAAGTCGATGCGGATTCCCAGTAACACGTGACTCAGGTTCAAGAGAAGGCGAGATAGCCGAGACCACGACACCATCCACGACTCGCTCAGCCTTCTCGCCAAGCGGAGCCCGACTGGTCCACACAGCACAGTACTCCAGCACCGCACTCCTTGATGGCCATGGCCTGCTCTTCACAGCCTGATGAATTTCGACTCCATCTGCTACGAGTTGATCAAGCCCAACTTCTCGCGTGTCTCCCTGAGCAAGCGTGTTGGTCGCGATCAGCCCTGCCTGTCCACTTGAATTGAGCAGGGCATGCGCTCGCAGCACAAAATAAGCGACAACATCCGCATGACCACGAGCCCCTCCCCCGATCGACTCGACGAGATACTCACGATAGGCAGAACCCAGTGATCCGCTGATCTTCTTTCCGCCAAGGAAAGGCGGGTTTCCAATGACTGCGTCGAAGCCAGAATTATCCGATCCAGACCGGCCCGGGAGATCGATCTCAAAATCCCCCGCGACCTTCCTCTTAAAGACCTCAGGGAAGACCAATGGCCAGTGAATCGGATGACGATCGAAGGAGCCCTCAATCTGATCAGCGGCGAGCCACTTGCGTCGTTGCTCGCGAGCGCTCACTTCAGCTTGCTCCGCTTTCTTGCTCACCGCATCGGCGATTTCAGCAGCTTTGAGTGAGGCAATATCCACACTTACTTTTCGGCCTTCGACTGTCGAACCGTATTGGCCATGATTGCCGCCAGAGCCGCTGATGTCATAAATCTCTCGTGCCAACGCACCACCGACAGCGAGATCAGCGAAAAGCCGAAGTTGCGCGGAAGTAACCTCCACATCAGCGAGCCGTGCCCGCTTCCTGGCGAGCGCCGCCAAAGGGTCGTCGCCCAACTCAATCTCCGCGATCCCCCGCCGCTTCTCAGCCAACTCGGCGACCTTCTCCCGCACCCCGGCCGTCCAGTTGAAGAGATCCTCGTGGATCTTCCGCCCCTTTACCGGGTCCATGTGCATGTATTCGAGCTGCTCGATCGACGTGATCCCCAGCAGCGAGTCCCCCGCCACCAGCCGGTCGTCCACGAACGTGAACGGCCTGGCCGGGTCCATGGAGACGAGCCATAGGGACAGTTTGGCCATCTCGACGGCCATCGGGTTGATGTCGGCGCCGTACAGGCAGTGTTCGATGACCTGGCGGCGGGCCTCGATGACGAGCGGGTCGGCGTCGGCGTCGGCCGTGCGTTCAGGGGCGCTCTCGCGGTAAGCAACGGCGCGCTCGTCGCCCTCGCGGGACCAGGCGTCGACCAGGGCCTCACCGAGATAGCGGGCTGCGGCGACGAGGAAGGCGGCCGAGCCCATCGCGATGTCGGCGACCTTCAGCGACAGGATCTCTTTGGACGTCTTCGGCTTCCACTGCGACCGGTCGGCGGTCTGCAGCGGCCCGACCGTGTAGATCAGCGGCTCCAGGGCTCCCTCGACGACCGACTCGGCGAGCTTCCTCGGCGTGTAGTGGGTGCCGGTGTTCTTGCGCAGTGCCGACTCGGTGACGTACAGCGTGCCGGGCAGGATGACGACGGGCAGGCCGCGCAGGTCGTCGCGGATGATCCCGGCGAACGGCAGCAGCCGCCGGGTCAGCTCGGCGTCGCCGCCGGTAACGGCGAGGAGCCTGCGGGTGGCCTCCAGCTCGGCGGCCTCGTCGCGCGGGGCCAGGTGCCGGGCGAGCGCTCCGGCGGTGCCGACGCCGGAGTCCTTGTAGGTCTCGGCGAGCTTGGCGGCGAACCCGTCGCCCGTCGCGCCGCCGAACCCGGCGGCGAGGTTTTCCAGGGAGGCCAGCTCGACCTCCGCCTCCCTGCCGGACTTGCCGACGAGCCCGACGACCGTGTCGGCCGCGCGGAAGCCCTCGTACGACAGCAGGCCCTCGTAGACGTAGCCGATCTGCTCGACGTCCAGGGAGCGGAAGCTGAGCCTGCGGCGCTCGCGGTTCTTGCCCTTGCCGACCTGGACGTACTGGACGGCCTGGAGCATGTGCAGGACGGTGCGGTCGTCGATGGTGAGCGGCATCCAGGTGGAGGGGTGCGGGTCGAACAGCGAGCCGTCGTGCGGGTGCATGCTGAGGCGGGGGTGCTCGACGCCCCGGTAGACGGCCTCGAAGACGGCGAGCAGCCGGTGCCAGGCGCCGTAGGCGTTCTCCAGCTCGGTCTCGCTGCCCTCGACGGCGCGCTGTTCCAGCTCGGCGCAGAGCCGTCCGGCGGAGTAGGAGGCGGCGTAGACCTCGTTGTCGGCGGGCAGCAGGCCGCGTTCCTCGGCGAACAGCAGGAAGACGATGCGCATCATCACCGCCACCGAGCCCCGGTAGACGTCGTGCGCGCCGATGTCGTCGCGGACGCCCGCGCGGCCGATGGCGGTGACGAGCAGCTCGACGGCCTGGCGCACCTGGACGCCGAGGGCCTCGGTGATCTCCTCCTGGCTGTCGAGGCTCGCGGCCAGCAGCGCGGGCAGCCGCTCGCCGGCGGGCACCTCGAAGAAACGGCGCAGGCCGAGCAGCGAGACGAACGCCCGGACGACGTCGCGTTCGGCGGCCTCGGGCCAGGGCATCGCGTCGAAGACGGCCGTGGTGGTGACGCCGCCCTTGGGCGCCCAGACCAGGGCCCACCAGCGGCCGTCGGTGACCAGGCCCAGCTCGACGCCGTGGTGGCGGCACAGGTGGGCCATCCGGTCGACGGGGGTGGCGGCCCAGGTGGAGGACTTCATCCGGGCGGCGGGGTGGCCACTGGTGATCATCCCGAGGAGACGGATGTCCTCGGTCGTACCCGGGCCGGGCGCGATGCCAGCCGCGTCCGAGTCCGGCGCGGGCTCGCCCCGCGCGGCGGCGGGCTCACCGCCCGGTACGGACAGCGCGAAGATGGGGGTGAGGGAGGTGTCGTGCTCGGGCACCTGGACGGTGAGCCGGTCGAGCCCGCCGATCTCGACGGCGTCGCCCCAGCCGAGCAGCTCGCGCAGGACGTACGCGATCCAGGGTCTGCGCCTCTTGTCGGCCTGCCAGGTGGCGTGCTCGACGCGGAGCCGCTCGCGCTCCCGCTTGTCCAGCGGGTCGAGGGCGGGCCAGGCCGAGCGCAGCACGGGCAGGCTGAGGAACGGGCCGGAGACCTCGACGAGGCTCAGCCAGTCTTGGTGCCGGCGCCCGGAGTCGCGCTCCGCGCCGAAGGACCTGCCGAAACCTGACCTGCTCATCGGGTGGCCTCCCGCTTCGGCACGACGAAGACCACGGCCACCGGGAACCGGTGCGGCTGCGGGGCGCGGTAGCGGGACGCGATCGTCTCAAGCTCGCGGTCGCGTTCCTCGGCGAGGCGGGACAAACGGTCCTCCCATGATCTGCGGTCCTTGCGGTACTGGTCGAGCTCTTCCTTGCTCTGGGCCGCCTCGATGCGGCTGAACAGGGCGTCGTCGTCCTCGTTCTCGGCGAGCCTGGCGCGGAGCGCGGTCTCGAACCGGGCCAGGTTGTCGGCGACCCTGCTCTGCTCGGCCTCCATCCGCTGGACGAGCTTGCGCTCCAGCTGGTCGCGCTTCTGGTCCTTGCCGTCGACGCGCCAGTCGATCGACTGCAGGACGGCCTCGCCGACCCTCGGCCAGAGCCCGGCCAGGCGGTGCCGTACCGGAGCGGAGGCGGGGGTGCCGCCGGTGAGCGCCCGGTCCAGGAGGCCGCCGAGCACGGTCAGGTTCTCCAGCCGCCGGAAGCGGCCGCTCTCGGGGATCCAGCCTCCGGCGTGCAGGACCTCCTCGTGCAGCCGTACGCCGTCGCCGCCGACCAGGACGAAGCGGAAGAACGCCCCGACCAGCACGGTCTCCAGGGCGGGGTCGTCGCTGACCACCGCGGTCACCCGGTGCAGGCCGACCTCCGGGTTGGAGACGGCGGTGCGCAGCAGGCGGGTGGACATGGCGACGAGCGGGTGGTTCAGGTGGGCGAGGACCACGTCGTCGCGGACCCTGCCGTGCGGGTCGAGGGTCGCCTTCTCGTCGAACGTGACCGGTCGCTGCCTGGGCGGCTCGTCAGCCCTTCTGAGCTTGCCGGCGAGCCCGGCCGTGGCCCGCTCCCAGGAGCCGGTGAGCGGCTGCACGTCGTGCAAGCCCTCGGCGAGGTGCTTGTCGTCCACGTGGACGCGGAGCGGCTGCTGGCGGGCCAGGTCGAGCGCGGTGTCGACGACCCGCTTCACCTTGGCCGGGGTGATGCCGAGCTCGCGTACGGTGTCGTCGAGGTTGGCGCGGAGCCTGCGGACCTGCTCGCCGACGTTCGTCTCGGCCTGGACGGTCTGCCGGGACTCCCTGGCGGCGGCGCGCTCCACGTCGTAGTCGGAGATGTCGCCCAGCATGCGCCGCTGGACGGCCTCGGCGAGCACCGCGTTGACGGAGCCGAGGTCCTCCTCCATCTGGGCGACCTTCCCGGCGACCCGGGAGAGGAACTCAAGGTCGGCCTCGTAGGAGTCGACCGCCTTCTCCCAGCCGGTGCCGACGAAGTGGCGGATGTCGGGGTTGTGCTTCTGGCCCCACCGGTCGACCCGGCCGATGCGCTGCTCCAGCTTGTTGGGGTTGAACGGGATGTCGTAGTTGACCAGCCGGTGGCAGTGGTTCTGCAGGTCGATGCCCTCGCTCGCGGCGTCGGTGGCGAGCAGGACGCGGACGGGGTGCTCGGCGGGGTCGGTCTGGAAGGCGATGCGGAGTTGTTCGCGCTCGTCGGCGGCGATCCCACCGTGCAGGATCGCGAGCCGGTCTCCGGCCAGGTCCTCCTGGCGGAGCAGCTCGGCCAGCCACTTCTGGGTGTCGCGGTACTCGGTGAAGACGACGACCCGCTCGTTGGTCCAGTCCTTGTCAGGACGGCAGACGGCCCTGAGGTAGGTGATCAGCTCGCGGGCCTTGGCGTCGGGGGCGGAGGCGTAGTCGAGGGCCCAGCCTCGCATGCGGGTGAGCAGCGCGACCTCCTCCCCGGTGGCTGCGCCCTGGAGCGGTGCGGCCATGCCGACGGCGGCGTCCTCGGCCTCGGCCAGCGGCTCGTCGTCGAGGGTCGCCGTGTCCTCCCAGTAGTCCTCCATCCAGTCGGGGACCTCGTCGCCCTCGCCGTCCTCGTCGTCCCTGTCGGGAGCGGCCTGGGCGGTGGAGGTGACGGTGCTCAGGTAGACGCCGACCGTGTGGGCGAACGCGGCGGGGCTGGAGAACAGGCGCTTCTTGAGCAGCAGCGTGACCAGGTCGGCGGCCTTGCGGCCCTTCCTGCTCCGGTTGAGCCGGGCCCGGCGCAGCGCGGCGAACTCCTTGAGCAGGCCGTGGACCTCGCGCTCGTCGTCGGGGTAGCGCACCGGGACGGCGTGGGCGGCGCGTTCCAGGAAGCGCTTCCTGCCCTCGCCGTCGACGATGTGCCGCTTGAGGCGGCGTACGACGGTCTCCTTGACGGCGGCGGGATCCGGGGTGACGCCCCGGGCGAAACGCTGGTCGTCGAGGATCTCCAGCAGCGCGGTGAAGCTCGCCTGGTAGCCGTTGTGCGGGGTCGCCGACAGGAAGAGCCGGTGGGTGAAGTGCGGGGCGAGGCGGCGGACCAGCCGGGTCTGCTGGGAGTCGACCGCGTAGACCTGCTTGGGCGCGGCGGGGGCGACATGGTGGGCCTCGTCCAGGATGAGCAGGTCGAAGCGGCGCTCCAGCCCGGCCGGGTCGAGCATCTCGTCCAGCAGCCGCTGCGCCTTCTGGCCGCGCAGCCACGGCAGGCTGACGATCGTCAGCGGATAGACCTGGAACGGGTTGGCGGCGGAGCCGTAGGTGCGGCGCACGACCGCGCAGCGCTCGGTGTCGACGATCGTGAAGTCCAGGCCGAACTTCTCGGCCATCTCGTCGCGCCACTTGAGGGTGAGACCCGCCGGGCAGACGATCATGACGCGGCGGGCGCGGTTGCGAAGCAGCAGCTCCTGGGCGACGAGCCCGGCCTCGATGGTCTTGCCGAGGCCGACGTCGTCGGCGAGCAGCAGGTTCACCCGGGGCGCGTCGAGGGCGCGGGCCACCGGCTCCAGCTGGTAGTCCTCGATGGCGACGCCGGAGCGGAACGGCGCCTGGAGCGTCTTGACGTCGGCGCTTGCCACCGCCGACCAGCGGACGGCGTCGAGGAAGGCGGCCAGCCGCTCGGGCGGGTCGAAACCGTCGGGTGTCACGTCGGGCAGCGAGCCGCTGGGCAGGACGCGGCGGCCGGGCTCGATCTCCCAGATGACGTCGAGCCGGTCGCCGTAGCGTCCGTCCTCGACACTCTGCAGGCTCACCAAAGTGTTGGCGTCGCTCGTCTTGACGTCGCCGACCACCCAGCGCTGCCCGCGGACCGCCACCAGGGCACCGATCGCCGGCCCTTCCACGGCCGCCTGCCTCGGGGGCGTCTTCAGGGGCGTCGCGCTCGTCACCATTCACTCCTCGCCAACGGCTTCCCACCTGCGGCGCTCACGACCGCCGCCCTGCGGCCACGGAAAAAAGCGCGGTCAACCAGTCTGGCAGGCCTCAAGCGCCCGCAAAGTCGATCGCCCGGGAACGTTCCGCCAGAGACGTGAAGCGGACTGTACGCTCATCTCCGCCCCATGTCCACACAAAAAATAACTGTGGACTTAGTTCACATTTTTCCCAAGATGGTCTACGTTCCATGATGTGACGCGGCGCACATCGAAGACCGGAACGATGGCTCCGTCACGAGGACCGCGTCCAGTGGACGGGGCAGTTCGGTCGCCGCCGAATCGGACTGCGGCACGGACTCCGGCCGTCGGTCACTGGCCGCACGCACCGAACCGTACCTTCACTCCTCGCGGCCCGACATCACCTCTCCCGAGAGAATGCACTTTATCCATAAACAAGGAATCCAAGAAGACGAAACCCTACGATATGGGTCGGCAGTACGGAAGGTGGAGGCGCCGACAGTGCAGCACTGCACCAAGAAGAACTTACACACCCCCCACCCTGCACCTTTTGGTTATTTAAGCGCGCAAAAGGTATTTACCAACGCCGACTTGGTCGTAACGGAGATAGCGGCCAGGATCACCGCAGAAGATCTTCTGTCGAGCGTTGTCAGCTACCCTCCGGTTCTCCGCAAGCAGATATTGCGACATGTGGGGCTTTCGGACATGCGGTCGATCAGCAAATCAGCGGCGACCAGCCTTGTGCACGCGCTCAGGGGAAACGACAGGAAGCGAAGCACGTCACTCACCCATGTTCTCAGCTTGCCCTTCATCAGCGGGTTCGAGAACCACGACGAGCTCACCGCGGATACCTGTGCGAGGCTGCTCCGACCGGGTTCCGCCGCCGAGGCGATGTCCTCGGCGTCCTCGGCGTCCTCGGCGTCCGCCTTCGTTGAGATGTTGGCGAACACGAGAGGCCTCACCGAGAACCTCGCCCATCTCGTCGTCGCGCACATCTGCCGGTGTGACGTACCGCTGTCTCCGATAGCCCTCGCACTGCTCGTCCCCGCCTCCGAACGTATGGACCCGGGCACCGCCGAAGCGGTCCGCACCGCCTGGCAGGAGTTTCGCACCCTGCATCCGGAACTTCCCGAAACACCGATCTCGCTCTCCGAACTTCGAGGTGCCGCCCAGCAGTCACTTCCAGCGGCGACACTCGAGAATTCGGATCTCAACGGGATCAAAGAACTCGACCACTACGAGCCCGAAGAGTCCGAGTTGACGACAGAACCAGAAGAGACCCGAGAGCCTGTGACGGACGACGCCCACATCCTCGCCGAGGATTCCATCGAGGCGTTACGGGAAGAGATGAGCCGTCTACGCCAGACGCTTCTGCAGGCCGCCGAGGCCGCTGGAAACGTGCAGCGAGCATGTGCCGACGCACGCCGGCCTCTCGACCACGACCTCGAAGTGATCGCGCGGAGCGTCATCGGCTTCGACGGGTTACGAGACAGGCTCGCGTCGGCGGCCGGCTCCACGATCGCCGACGACGGCACGGTCGCCGCCCTCCAGCAAACCCTCGACCTTGTCGCGTCGGCGGGTTCCCGGCGTCGTCGAATACTCGCACTGGCTCACCTTGAGGGCCCGCCCGTCCTCGAAACACTGCTGGAGGAGGTCCGTGCCGCCGCCCGCGGTGAGTCTCCGATCCTGGAGACGCTCGCCGAGCTCATCCACCTCGCCGACGACGCCGACGCCTTCCTGCGGACATCCGAGTTGCATGATCGGTTCAGGCGGGAGGCACCGGACGGTTGGGCCGCCGTGGCCTTGGCCGCGGCGCAAGGTCGGCTGACGGTTCCCGAGCCACCGGACATCGCCTCGTCCATCCCCGCCGACAGCGGATTTTCCGAAGGGGATCCCCCCGACGAGGGCGAACGGGACGGCGGAGGAACGCCCCCCGCGAAGGACGAGCCGGAAACGCCGTCACCGACTCAGGGCGCCGCGCTTCCTCCTCCCACGGAGGATCAGAATGAGCTGGCCGACCTGGACGCCTTTCTGGAGGAAGGCTTGAGGCGGCCGGCGGAGTCATCCGTCCGGGAGCCCTCGACGTCAGAGCAGACTCCCTCGGACGAACCCGCCACAGCGGTGACCGGCGGTCCCGCCTTCCCTGATCTCCCCGCCGGGCCCGCGGCCGAGATCACACCGGCGAACGAGGAGTCCGAAGAACCGGCGCGCCCCGGGATGACAACGATCGACCATGTCTCTCCCTCTCCGTCGCCCACGGACCATCTGGCGGGACTTCCCCCGGAGGCGGCCGAGGCAGAGGCAGAGGCGATCCGTGCCGGACAGCTGGGCCTGGCCGCCTGGCTTCGCGTAGCAGCGGGCCGCCCCAGCGCCGAGGTCAACGCGCGACGGTGTGCGGCCATGGCCGCCGAGATGAGCGAGTTCGCCGGACGGCTGTCGGCCATGTTCACCGAATCGGTCGCGAACGTGACGTCGAAGGCCCTCGCCGAGGACACGGCCGGGCAGTTGCTCGGCTGGGCCGCGGCGATACGGGCGGGTCTGATCCATCCCACTCCGGAGACCGCTCCGCTGATCGAGGATCTCTCCCCCGTGGTCTCCGACTTCCCCGCGCTGACCGCGTACGGAAAGGCCTTCGCCAAGGTCGCCAAGGACGGCGCCTATCTCGTGCCGGGTCTGTCGGGGAGGTTGCAGAACGCCTCGCAGGCGGAGAACAACCGCAAAGACGCCTCCCTGGCCGCGTTGAGGTTTCTTGAGGAGGCCCCCTCTCAGACGATCAAATTTCAACGGGCCACCGAGGTATGGAAATTCCTGCTCCAGGAGAACGCCCCTCTGGGTGCTCTGCTCGCCGTCGCGGCTCGCGACGACGAGAACGAGATGCGGAACGCGAGGGCGAAGCTCAAGGAGCTCCGTGCCGGTCACATGATCGATCGGACGATCGACGCCGCGGCCAAGGAGCGGACGTCGAACCGCGGCAGCAGCCGGATCCACTCCAGCGCGCGGATCAAGCTGGTGGAGAAGGTCAACCGGGCTCTGGATCTCGTGGCGACCTGGGTGACGGCCGTCCACGAGGTGGAGGCGCTACGCACCGACGGCTTCGGCGTTCCCTCGGTCGTCGGGGCACTGAACGACCTCCGTGCGGTGGTCAATCAGAACAGAGTCCAGGCCGAGGAGGAGCTCGTACGGCTCGCCGAGTCCGCGGAGCCCTTGGCCGCTGCCGCGTCGGCCGCCTCGACGCTGGTCCGCGACACCCTCAGGTTGCTGGACGGAAGTCCCCCGCCGGAGTCCGAGCCCTCGATCGTCCACGTGCTCAACGGCGACCTCCTGTTCTCTCCCACGATCAGAGTCGACGCCGACACTCTGGCCCCGTACGACACCCCTGCCCTGAGCGAGCTCACGCCCCTGTGCGGCGGAAGTGGCCGAGACTGGCGTGCGGCCTTTCTCGCGCGCGCCGATCTCGGCGACCACGAGGGCACCCAAGCCGTCATCGCCGTCCTGTCCGCCCAGGACCGGGCACTCGCGGCCGAGCTCCGAAACCACCGGGAGAAGCTCGTCTCCGCCGCCAGGAGCGAGCGTGGCGATCGGATCGAGAACATTCGTGACCAGATCGCGGAGTGGCGCCGAGACGGTGTGCTCCCCGAGATCGCCTCGACCCGCTTCTCCGCGACGCTCCAGACGCTGGCCGGTGACGAGCGGGATGACTTCGGCGTTATTTTCCACGCTTTGGAGGAGCTGAAGCGGGAAGCGGAGAAAATCCGTGATGACAGGATCGCCGTGGAGCAGGAGCGGCTGGCCGCCCTCAGCGCCGAGAACTCCAACGTCGCCGACGTGCAGGAGCGGATCAAGGGCTTCATCGACGTGGGCGACCTGACCACGGCTCACGAGTTCATCGCGCAGGCACAGGCCGGCAAGCCGCTTCCCGAACGCTCCGACGCCGTCGACCATCTCAGCAGGTTCTTCCCCCACTTCCCCAGGGCCTTCGAGGGGATGTCCTCCCGCTCATCGAGACGGCAGCGGCCGGAGAGCGACGACTGGCTCCAGAAGCTCAAGGAGGCCCTCAAGTTCAAGAACGACGTCACCGATCCCGAGTTGGGTGACGTCCTGGCACAGGCCGGACTTTCGGTCTCCGGTATCCCCAGAGGCCGGTTCGGAGTGTCGGAATACGGCCTGCGCTTCTGGCAGACCATGTCCCAGGGCCCCAAGGCCGCAGGCAACCTGAAAAGCGCCATCGCGCCGGTGTTGCAGATGATCGGACTTGAGGCCGACCAGGAGGCCGGCCACAACGAGGCGCAGAACCGGACCTGGGTCGCCCTCAACAATGTCAGCACGATAGGCGAGGCCCTGCTGCCGGCGTTCGGATCCAGGATGAGCCCGTCGGGTGACCGCCTCAAGCTGCTGCTCGTGTGGAAGTCACCGGGGCCGCAGCAGGTCGTCGAATGGCTGAAGGAGCAGCCGGAGGACCAGACCGTCCTGGTCTTCTACTTCGGTGTCCTCACCGTGGAGCAGCGGCGCCAGCTGATCGCGGTCAGCCGCAAACGCCCCATTCCGGTGACGGCCGTCATCGACGACGCCGCGGTCAGCTATCTCGCGTTACTGCCCGAGGCCAATTGGACCTCCACGGTGAGCCTGCTCGCGCCGTTCAGCTCCGCCAACCCGTACGCGCCCACCGGGGACGTACCAGAGGAGATGTTCTACGGACGTTCCGACCAGTTGCAGGAGGTCACCAGCCGGACGGGCTCCTCGTTCGTCTACGGCGGCAGGCAGCTCGGCAAGTCCGCCCTGCTCCGCAAGGCCGAACGGCAGATCCGCAAGTCCGACCCGGACCGGAAGATCATCTTCGAGATCATCCAGGACATCGGCCGAATGGTCCCTGTGGAGTCGCTCTGGCCCATGCTCGCCGGCAAACTCGCCGCCGCCGAGATCCTTCCGCAGTCGGCGAGGACACTCTCCGACCCGAAGGAGATCTGCCACGGTGTGAAGGAGTGGATCGAGGAAGATCCGGCGCGGCAGTTGCTGATCCTGCTGGACGAGGCCGACGAGTTCCTCAACGAGGACGCTCGGCGCGCGTTCAGCAACGTCATCGCCCTGCGCAACCTGATGAACGAGACCGACCACAGGGTGAAGGTCGTCTTCGCCGGGCTGCACAAGACCGCCCGCTTCGACAGCCTGTCGAACCAGCCACTGGCACATCTCGGAGAACACATCGCCATCGGGCCCCTCGACCCGCAGGACGCGTTCAACCTGCTGACCAGGCCGCTGGCCGCGCTCGGCCTGCGCTTCCCCGCCACCCTCGCCTCACGGGTGATCGCGGAGGCCAACAACGCCCCCGCCCTGATCCAGCTCTTCGCGGAGTCCCTGCTGACCCGCCTGCGACGGCTTCCCGCCCCGCAGGCGGCATTGCCCTACGAGATCACCCGCGAGGATGTGGACGCCGTCTGGCGGGACAACAAACTGGCCGGCGGTTTCCGTCACCGCTTCGAGCTGACGCTCAACCTGGACAAACGGTACAAGGTCATCGCCTACGTGGTGGCGTTCCACTCTCTCGACGCGGGCGCGGACGCCACGATGACGGCCGGCGAGCTGCGAGTCGCCTGTCAGGGATGGTGGCCCCAAGGGTTCAAGGACTCCTCCAGTGACGGTTTTCGCGGGCTCCTGGAGGAGTGCGTCAACCTCGGCGTTCTCGCCGCCGACCGGGAACGTTACCGGCTGCGCACCCCGCACATCCTCAACCTGCTCGGCGGCACCGACGAGGTCGAGGCCGTCCTCGAACAGGCCGAGAGTTTCGAACAAGCCGACTCCTTCGACGCGCAGTCCTATCGTGCCGCCTATTTGGGACACCGCGAGCGCTCCCCGCTGACCGGCAGTCAGGTCTCCTGGCTGTTGCGCCGGCGGAACGTGCTCCACCTGATCGCCGGCTCGAAGGCGCTGCAGCTCGACCGGGTGGCCGCCGCGCTTCAGGACGAAGCCAGGCGGCACGGTCAGGCGCAGACATGGCGGGTCGGCGAGAACGGCCTCACCTTCGACGGAGCGATACAGCGGGCGAGCAACAACTCGGGACACAACCTTGTCATCGTCGATCTTTCCGGCCTCTCGCACATCAAGGGGACCGGCATCATGCGCTCGGCCTCGCGCGCGGTCTCGCTGTCCAGTGGCGGCACTCTCGCCATCGCCGTCATCGCCCCACCGGAACACGCCCTTCAGTGGCTGACGGTCGGCCGCGGGGCGGACACGGCCAAAGACGAGATCGACGATCTGACCAGCACGGCCAACCTCGTGGAGCTGCAGCCGTTCAACCGGCCGGGAGTTCGGCAGTGGATGTACGAGGAAGGGCTGGGATTCCAGGACGAGACCAGTCAGGGGGCACTGTTGCGGGTCACCGGCGGATGGCCGGTTCTGATCAGCAAGGTGATCCAGGACCTGAGCAGGCCCGACGTCGATCGCGAACACGCCTTGGAGACATGCCGGACCTATCTCCACCAAAGGCCAGATGATTTCGTCAAGTCCACGGGGGTTCTCTCCGGCATGGCTCTGGGATCCGCCTGGCGTGAGCTTGTGCGGCTGACCGAGATCGCCGACGACTCGGAGACGATCTCGGACCTTCTGGCTCTGGCCGGAGCGGAGGAGGACGGACATCCGCTCTCCGAATCCCATCTGCGGGAGGAAGGCTACATCTCCACCGCGGACCTGGTCGAGGTGCTCCGTACCCTGGGTGCGCTCGTACCCCGCACCGACGGAAAGCTCGAACGCGAATCCGTTCTCATGAACGCGACCCGGCGGATGGAGCGGTCTCGGTGACACCGGATCCGCTGCTGCCGATCCTCCGTGCGGTGGCCGAGGTGTTCCTGTCCCGGCCCGCCCTGGCCGGACGGGAACACGACGTCGACCAGCTCGTCACCGCCCAGCGGGAAACGCTCATCGAGGCACTGGTCAGGTTCCAGGGACTCCGGGATCGTCTCCGGAGAGATCTCCGGATTCCCGACGACCAGCCGGAGTCACGGGCTCTCGCGACGCTGCTGCTCTCTTCTGACCACGATGTCCTCCAGGCGGGACTCCGACTGGCGGAACAGCTGAACAGAGCGAACCGCCTCCAGCAGACCCGGCTGCGGAGACACCAGAGAAAGGTCGACGACCTCCGGGCCCGGCTGGAGCGGGCCAACGGCCGAAACGAGCACACCGCCGCGGATCTTCGGAACACCAGGGCCACCCTTGAGGAAGCCGAGAAGCGCGCCGAGGAGCTGGACATCCAGGTGTCGGCCCTCCAGCGGCGTCTCGATGATCCGGACTTGAGCGTCGCCGACCTTCTCGACGCCCTGCGACGTACGTTCGACACGCCTGACGGCGACCCCGTACCCGATCGGCGGACCTCCGCCGTCGCTCCGCTCGTCGCACTCGCGGCGAAGGTCACGGGCATCGAGCCCGAAGCGCTTGTCACGGCGCTTCAGACGATCATGTCCCCACCGGACATCACACCGGAGCCCCGGGTGGCCGTCACCCGGGAACTCCAGCTGCGCGTCCTGCCTCTGGGGGGCGCCACCGAGATCGGCGGCTCGTGCGTGCTGATCGAGGCCGGTGGCACCCGCCTGCTCGTCGACGCCGGGCTACGTCCCGGTGATCCGGCCCAGCCGCCGCGCGACATCGATCAGGCCCTGAGTGGACCGATCGACGCCGTGGTGGTCACCCATGCGCACACCGACCACTGTGGGTACGTCCCCGCCCTGGTCGAGCGGATGCCGAGGCTGCGAGTGATCGCGACCCCGGCGACCGTGCGGCTCATGCCCGCCATGTGGACCGACTCCGCGAAACTGATGGACCTGCGACGGCGTACCCATCGCGAGTGGGGGGCGAGCGGCGAGGCGCTTTACCACGGCGACATCGTCAAGGCCGCGGTCCAGCGCTGCGAGGAGGTCCCGTACGGCGCGCGGCGTCAGATCGGGAACATCACGCTTGAGCTCTTCCCCGCGGGACACATCCTCGGGGCTGCCGGGGTCGTCGTCCAGGCGGGTGACCGGCGCGTCGTCATCACCGGCGACATCTCCGGGTTCCGCCAGGAGACCGTGGACGGCTACGAGATCCCGGATGCGGCACGCGAAGCGGACGTGCTCGTGATGGAGTCCACCTGCTGTGCCGAAATCCACGATGCGCGAGAGACGCGCGTCAACGACCTGGTCCGAGCCGTCGAAGACGTCTACTCGGCCGGTGGACGTGTTCTCATCCCGGCCTTCGCACTCGGCCGCGCCCAGGAGCTCGCGCTGATCATGCGGAACAGGCTGCCCCACATACCGGTGCTTCTCGACGGGATGGCCGCGGACATCACATCTTCGTTCGAATCCATCACCGCGGACCGTGAATCCCCGCTGCGCATCGTCGGCGAGAATGTGAAACGAGCCAACCGCCCCGACGACCTTGACCGGTTCATCTCCGGGGTGGTGATCACCACGTCGGGCATGCTCACCGGAGGACCGGCCGTGCAGTGGGCGGCTCGCATCCTGCCGGAAGCCAACAGCGCTCTGTTTCTCTCCGGATACCAGGATGAGGAATCCGGGGGCGCCAGGTTGCTCAGACTCGCCGAGGAGCACGCCTCGTACCTGCCCATCGACGACCACGGCGTAGAGAAGAAGATTCCCCTCAGAGCCCGTATCGAGATGATGCGGCTCTCGGCGCACGCCGACAAGCGGGGCCTGCTCGAGATCGCCGACGAGGTCGCGGCTCAGCAGGTGATGCTGGTGCACGGTATCCCGTCGCGTCAAAGAGATTTCGCCAGGATCCTGGAGATACGCCACCACCGCATGACTCCAACCGGCCTCTGGCATAACGGCTGACGTGAGGCACCCGGTTCACCGCCCCCTGACCTACCTCTCGAGTACATCGGGAGCGGTGAGGGCGACGGCAACAGGCGGCTGTTCCATCTGTTTCCTCAAGCCCCGGAGCCCGCGTGGGCTCCGGCGATGCCGGCCACTGCCTTCGACATCACGACGATCTGGAGGGACGGCACCGGGTGGGCCGGAGAGGATCTCGCCGTCGCCCTTGGTCAGGATTCCGCGGCCGGGTCGACTCCCGGGTGAACTGAGTCAACGGATAGGCTGCGAAAGGACCTTCCTGGAAAGTCACGGCGCCTACCTGGGTATACGCCGTTATCGTGCCTTCCAGCGGGGAAGGTCGTCACCGTCCTGTCCCCTACCCGGAGACCCCATGCCTCCTTCTGCCGACCCATCCGTCTCCGTCACCCTGGCGGAGATAGCCAGGATCGCCGGTGTCGGGCGCGCGGCCGTCAGCAACTGGCGCCGCCGTCACGACAGCTTCCCCGCGCCGGTCGGCGGCACGGACACCAGCCCGCAGTTCGCGCTGTCACAGGTGGAGGAGTGGCTGAGACGGCAGGGGAAGCTCGACGAGGTCGGCAGCCGGGAACGGCTCTGGCCGGAGTTCGAGGCGCTCGGGGACCGCGACACGATGGGGACGGCGATCGCCGCGGCCGGTGCCCGGCTCGCCCGGGAGGAGGCGGGGCACGCGGCGGGTCCGCCCGACGCCGACACGGCCGAGGGACTTCCGTACCACACCGGCCTCTCCGAGGCCCAGCGGTCCCTGGTGGAGCGCGCGGTCGGCCTGGCGAGGAAACACGGGGCCCGGGACACCTTCGACTTCCTGCTCGGCCGCTGGCTCGACACCCACGTCCGGCAGATCGGCGTCACGCCGCGCCCGCTGGCGGCTCTGATGGCGAAGGTCGCCGAGCTGTCGCGCGACGGTGAGGTGGGCGATGTCGGCACCGTGCTCGACCCCGCGTGCGGCACGGGCGGTCTCCTGCTCGCCGCCGCCCGGCAGTGGGCCGGCAAGGTGGACGCGCACCCCTCGGGTGTCCCACTGAAACTACTCGGCCAGGACGTCGACCCGACCCAGGCGGCGCTGGCCGCCGTACGGATCCTGCTCGCCGGCCACTCGCCGGGGCGTGAGGCCGTATGGGAGGTGGACGTCCGGTCCGGGAACACGCTGCGCGCCGACCCCCATCCCGATGTCCGCGCCGATGTGGTGCTGTGCAACCCGCCGTTCAACGAACGCGACTGGGGATACGAGGAACTCGCCACCGACGCCCGCTGGACGTACGGCCTGCCTCCCCGCACCGAACCGGAACTCGCCTGGACGCAGCACGCGTTGAGCCGCCTGGCGCCCGGTGGGACGGCGGTGCTGCTGATGCCGCCCGGTGTCGCCTCCCGCAGGGCGGGGCGCCGGGTCCGGGCCGGGCTGCTCCGCAGTGGCGTGCTGCGCGCGGTGGTCGCCCTGCCACCGGGGGCCGCGCCCCCGCACAGCGTCGCGCTGCACCTGTGGATCCTGCGGGCACCGGCCGCAGGCGGAGCGGGGACGGAGGCCGGGGTGCTCCTGGTCGACGCGGCCGGGATCCAGCCGGAGCTGTCGGGGGGAACGCAGAGAACGGGCAGGGCGGCGATCGACTGGCCCCTCCTGCACAGGCGCGTGGTGTCGGCCATCCAGCCGGGAGACAAGGACAGGGACCGGCCGGCCGACCACGCCGTGGTCCCGGTGATCGATCTCCTGGACGACGAGGTGGATCTCACCCCCGCACGGCACGTCCCGAAGCCGGGAACCTCCGCGAATCTAGGCCTGCGGCACTCGTGGAACCGGTTCGGCACCCTGCTCCATGAGCTGCGCGATCTGACCGCGACCCTGTCCGCACTCGAACTGAGCGGCGAGGAGCCGGCGGGCCAGGGCACAGTGACCGTGGGCGACCTGCTCCGGGCGGGCGCGATGACGATGCGGGCCGGACAGCAACCGGCGGACGGCGCGGTGCGCACCGGTGACGCCCCCGACGACGCCGTACCCGTGCTCACCGTCACCGACGTGCTGGCCGGAGGCAGGCCGTCCGGCTGGCTACCCGCGAGTGAGGCCTCCGCGGGAGAGACGGCGGGCACCCTCACCGTGACCGTCCCGGAGGAGGTGGTGGTCGTCGGGGCCTACCGGGCGTTCGGCGCCTGGGTCGACACCGACGCCCCCACGGTGCTGGGCTCGCAGCTGTTCGCCCTCCGGGCGGATCCGACACTGCTCGACCCCTGGTTCCTGGCCGGTTGCCTACGCGCCCCGGCCAACGCGAGGCAGGCCGGAACCCACGCCTCGACCTCCTCCCGCATCGACGTCCGCAGGTTGCAGGTGCTGCGGCTTCCCCTTGCGGAGCAGCGCCGTTACGGCGAGGCCTTCCGGCGGCTCACCGCCTTCGAACGGTCGCTGCGGGAGGCGCGGACGATCGGCGGGGAGCTGGTCGACGGGCTGACCGACGGACTGGCCGCCGGGACGATGCCCCGCGACTGGTCGTGAACGACCGCCCCGGGGCATGTGACAGGGCGGACCCGGGGGCGTCAGGACGCGCGGCGCGGCAGGAGGGCGAGGATCTCCTTCACCTCCTCGCCCCGGCCGAGCTCGGACAGTTCTACGCCCAGGTCCTCACAGCGCGAGCCGACCGTGTCGGCGAGTCCGGCGGGCAGCACCCCCGCCTGGGACACCACGGCACGCAGGCCCTCCAGTGCCGCGTCAAGCTCTCCGAACGGGATACGGCACTCGGCCACGCCCAGCCTGGCGATCAATGCCATGGCCAGGGAAGGCGGATCGGTCACGTGACCGAGATCGTCGACCTGCTGCCGGTAGAGGACTCCGGCTCTGCCACAGTCTCCCGCGATGCGCAGACTGTCCGCGCACGCGATCAGCGCGGCCCTGACGAGCGGGTCGGCGCCGAACTGCCGTCGCGCGTCGGGAAGGAGAGCCACGAGCCGCTCTGTGGCGGGCCCTGCCTCTCCCACGACGAGTTCGTTCCCGACGTCGGCCAGGATCTCCTCGACGCTCCGGCGGCTGACCCACGTCGCGGTCCGGTGCGAACGGGCGGGTAGCGGGGAGTGGGCGGAACGCCCCCCATCCGTCGGGCCCGCGCGGCGAGGAAGACCACCCGGCTCCCTGAAGGGGAGCGTGGGGTCCGGGTCGACCCGGGGAGAGGGAGCCGGGGTTCCCGGACCGGGAAGGTGGGAACTCAGCGCCTCCAGAACCTCTCCCGCGTCGAGAGGCCGGTCGCACGGGGCCTTGGCGAGCAGCCTTCCGGTGAGCTCGGCCAGGTCATCCGGTACGCCGGAGACGAAATCGTGGACCGACGGCGGCTCACTGTGCAGGTGCTGGACGATGATGCCGCCGTCGGCATCGGCGTCGAACGGCTGCCGGCCGGTGAACAACTCGAAGAGCACACAGCCGAGCGCGTACAGATCGGTGTGGGGGGTGAGCTGCTCCTCCCTGATCTGCTCGGGTGCCATGTAACCCCTGCTGCCGAGGGTGGCCCCCCGCGCCGTGTAGCGGGTGACACCGGGACGCAGCGGCATCGCGATCCCGAAGTCGATGAGAACGACGGTGCCGTCACGGTCGATGATCACGTTCTGCGGTTTGAGATCGCGGTGGACCACGGGGACCTCGTGGGCGCGCCTGAGCGCGGCGGCGATCTGGGAGGCGATCGCCACCACCACCGGACGCGGAAGCGGGCGGTGCGCCGCAAGGAACCGGTGGAGCGGGCTGCCGTCGACCAGCCGCATGACGATGTAGGGACGGTCCCCGTGGGTGCCCCGGTCATACAACTCGGGGATGCCGGGATGGTCGAGGTCGGCGAGCAGTGCCCCCTCTCTGCGAAACCGGCCGTGCAGTTCGGCCCGGCCCTCGTTCATGTCGTCGGTGTCGAACCAGTCCGCGAGCTCCGGAAGGGGACGCACCAACTTGACGGCGACCTCGCGCTTCGAAGCGCTGTCGTAGGCCTTCCAGACCTCGGCCATGCCGCCCTTACCGAGAAGCTCCATCAGCCGGTACCGGCCGTTCAGGACATCACCAGGCTTCATGTTCACCTTCCGGCCCGTGTTCACACAGATCCCATGAATCGCTCGCACCGCTCTCCGTAACGGCACGAACAGCCTAGCGTGAATCCTTAGAGCGAGATAACGTCACTTGACTCAGTTCACAGATTCATGTTCCCTGGAGACTGCTTCTCCTGGAGATTCCCGGTGAAGTCCGCGTCCGCATGCTCTTAACGACAGAGGGGATCCGATGACCGTCTGGCTTCCACCGCCCGGCACCACCGGTGACGGCTCAGCTGTGCGCACTGGGCTGCCGGTGACCCGGGAGGACCCGCGTGACTGTCCCACCGCCGTCGCCGCCGGGGCTCGCATCTGGCTTCGCGCGACCCCCGAGCCACCTCGTCGCCGCGACCCCCTGCAGAGCTTCACGTTGAAGCCGTTCATGGACGCCCTTGATCTGATTGAACATCGGGGAGTGCCGACCGCGCAGGCGATGGCGGAACTTCACCGGACACAGGGCACCTTCAGCGGAAAAGGCCGCCCCCCGGCTCACCCCGGGCTGATCGAGTGGACCGCCGCGGCGGTACCTCGCTACCTCGCGGCCCGCGAGGCCGAGAACGCCTCGGGGACGGCGCGCACCTATCCCGTTCCCGAGGAATGGGTGGTTCGGCGCGACCTCAGGTCACCCGACCGGCGTGGGGCCGCGCACTACGAACAGACCGCGTGGGGGCGCCGTTACGTCTCCGCCGACGGCGGTGTGCGCGAACTGCGACTGCTGTCCTTCGGCACCGCCAAGAAGGAACGCTCCAACGCCGAGAGGGCCGCGGCGGCCCACACCGCCGCCTTCGGCTTTCCGAGCGCATCGGGATACGGCGAGCTCTACCGGCCGGTGAGGGGCCTGCCCGCCGCCCGTACCGCCCGTCCCCGGCGGGTCCGGGTCGTGGACGTCGGCTGCGGCGACGGCAGCAGCACTGTCCTGGCCGACTGGGACCTGGAGGAGACCTTGCGACGCTATGCCGAGCACACCGTGCCGGCCCTGGGCCGCGCGGTGGACGCCACCGGGCACGTCCCCGGCTCCGGATGCGTCGGATGCAAGGCCCTGAACGGCTGCACGACGTTGCACCAGGCCCCCGGGATGCTTGGTCTCGCCGCCGACCTGTCACGCCCCCGGCGTAGCGTGTCGGCCAGCGATCTGCGGACACACCTGGAGTGTCCCGCCCGCTTCCATCTCACCAGGCAACTGAAGCTGAGATCACCACGTCCTGAGAACGCCGCGATCCTGCGCGGTCGAGCCGTCGACGCCTGGCTGAACGAGCGGCACGCGACCCGTCCCCTCACGGGATGCGGGCACTCACCGGGACCCGAGAATCCGGGCGACTGGTCCGCCGGAGGACACGTCCTCACCGGCGAGGAAGCCGAAGCGGGTGCCCGCATGATCGCCGAGCACGCGGCCCTGTGCCCGCTCGACGGGCTCGATCCCGGCGAGCGGGTGCGCGTGCAGCCGCAGCTGACCTGCTACGACCCCGAGCTCGACGTCGTCGTCATCGCCACCCCCGACCTTCTCCACACCCGCGAGGGCGGATGGATCTGGCGGGAGACGAAGACCGCAGGCAGGCATCTGTGGGAGGAAAGAGCGCTGATGCGTACATACCCCCAGCTCGCCCTCGCCGTCCTCATGATGGCCTCCGGGGTGCTCGGCGGGGACATGCGCCGCTCCCGGGTCGAGCTGGAGATGCTCTATCCGGACGACGGGGGCCTGGAGGTGCTGGACCCCGGCCTCCCCTCCGTCGTCGACGAGGCTCGCGCGGTGATCGCCGAGATGGCCGGCCCCTGGCAGCGGGACACCTCCTACTCACCGGTTCCCGGCAGGCACTGCGGCGGCTGCGAGGCCCTCGACTGGTGCCGTCCCGGTCGCGAGCACCTCGCACCTTCGCCGGACCCCGCGACCTGACACCGTCCCGTTTCCCGCGGAAACCCTGAGGAGCCAGTTTCATGTCACCGCCCCCGCCTTCCTCGTCACTCGCGGACTGGTCCGCGCACGCCGGTGTCCCACTGCTGCAAACGCTCGCCACGGCCGTCCTGCGACTCGCCGACATGACCGGCCTGGAGGCGTTCACGCTCCCCTATCCCGCCGAGGCCCAACGCGCCCTGGACCGCACGGTGCTCGCCTGCCTGCTGCGGGGCGCCCAACCTCCGGGGAGCGTGCCCGAACTCCTCGCCTGGTGCCGGACCCGTCCGATCGAGGACTGGCCACTCGACCTCCCCCAGGACGCCTTCGGGCCGGATGACCTCCTCATCGATCCTGTTTCCGCCAAGCCCACCCAGCTGTGCCACGAATGGTGGACCCGTGCCCGTGACAGCGCGGCGGAACACTACGACCGTACGGTGATCTCCTCCGCGATGCGGCTGTGCCGTGAGCGCGAGGCCCCCGAGTCCTACACCGCCTTCCGCCGCCTGCTGGTGGAGCGTCCCGTCCTCACCGGCGGCGACATGTTCGAGGTCGCCACCGACCTCTTCCTGGATCCGGTCAGGGAGCTCGTCGAGCAGATATACCAGCGCGTCCCCGACAGTTTCTGCAGCGACGGTGCGTACGTCGCGTGCGCCCGCTGCCTGACCCTGCTCGTCCCCCTCACCGACGGCGGCCGGTGGTGCGAGCGCGACCGATGCCGGCGGCAGGGACAACCCCCGCCGGGGCGGACGCTGCGCGCCGACGAGACCGGTGCGCTGTGGCAGCTCAGCCGTCCGCTGCGGCAGTTCGTCACCGGCCCCGGCCGGGCGGAGGTCGATCTGGAGAGGGAACTGCGGGCCCTTCGTCTCCCGGTCGAGATGTGGCCCGGCTTCGACGCCTACGACCTTCGGATCACCTTCCCCGACGGCTGGGTCTGGGCGATCGACGTCAAGGACTGGGCCCACCCGGGCCTTCTCGGTCAGGCCGCCACCGAGGTCCGGCAGCAGCCTCCGTACGACGAAGCCTGTTGGGTGGTCCCCCGGTACCGCGTCGACGCCCGCCCGGACTACCTGCGGGTGTACGCCCGCAATCGCACGCCCGCGGCGGGCGGCCTCCCCCTGCTCACCGACCGGCAACTGGTCGCGGCCGCGCGGGCCCGGTTGCGCGGCGACACCGGCCCCACCGCCCGCCTGACGCAGGTCGAGGGCGACACATACGCGAACGGAGCCTTCGATGCGTGACACGGAAAGCTGGTACCGGCATCTCGTCTCCGACATTTCGGGGTTCTGGCCTCGGGAACACGGCGGGATCAAGCCCTCTCTGCTTTTCCAGGTGGAACTCGGCCTGCGGCTCATGGAACGCCTCGACCCCGAGCGGCCCGCCGACGGCGTATGGGTGCTCCTCGGCGGTTACCCGTTCGCCCGCGCCGGCGGCCTCGCCACCACCCCGGACGAGGAGAGGCTGCTCGTCTCCGCCCGCCACCTGCTGTGGACCCTGCGCCGACGCAGGATGTGGCTGCAGAGCCTGGAGGCGTACCGGGAACTTCCGGAACGGCTGCACGGTTACCGCCTGCCGTCGGCGGGCGATCCCGCCCGGCAGGTGGAACCCTTCGTCGCGACCGGTCGCTTCGCGACGTACGACGCCGCCCTGCAGGGCATGCCCGGTTTCGCCCGGCGTGAGCTGCCCCTCGCGAGTCCCGGCTCGCACCGTTTCGTCGAACGCCGCCGGATCACCTCCGTCACCCTCCCCGAGTCGCTGCGCCCGACACCCGCTCCAGGTCACGGACTCACTACGAGAGACACCCACAGGGAGCGGCCTCTGCACGTACCTCTGGCGGAACTCGCGGACACCGCCCGATGGATGGACGACACCGAACGGCAGGTCGGCCGGCCTCCCGGCGACTGGGAGCGGCGCCTTGCCGCCCTGAGCCTGGACACACGTACCGACGACGGCCGGGGTTTCGCGCCCGCCGAGGTGCTCGGCCTCGACGGGTTGCTGCACCTGGTCGGCATGGTCGGAGCGGGCAAGAGCACGTTGATGTCGCTGATCGCGGTCTGGGCCGCGGCGCGAGGCATGCGGACCACCCTGGTGGTCGGCGACGTCGCCGAGCAGCTCGCGCTGACCGCTCTCTTCCGCGAGCTCGGCCTGGCCGCCGCTCCTGTGCTGGGCACCACCACCCGGGAGACCCATGTGCAGCGACTGCACCGCCGCCTCGCCGCCCGTACTTCCGGGTCCCTGCTCACCCACGACCACCCGGGCTTCGACGACCTGAGCACCGTCTGCGTCGTCGACGCTCTGCGCGGCAACGAGGCCGTCGAACCACTCTGTTACGCGGACGCCCCGTGCACCGGCCTTCACCCCGCCCGCAAGACGTCTGAGCCCGCCGCCGACCGGATACTGTCCGACCTCGATCCGATCGGTGAAACGGTCCGGAACGAGCAGCCTCCGGACCGGCTCGGCAGAGCACACGGCTGCCCGATCTGGAGCGCCTGCCCCCGGCACAGTGCCGCCCGGGAGCTGGTCGACGCCCTGATCTGGGTCGCGAACCCCGCCAGCCTCGTGCAGAGCCCCGTGCCAAACCACCTCAACAAGGAACGGCTGCGCTATCTGGAGCTGGCCTGCCTGCGCAGCGACATCATGATCGTGGACGAGGCCGACCGGGTGCAGATGCAATTGGACACCATGTTCGCCCCGTCGGCGACCCTGGTGACCAGGGGACCGGAGTCCTGGCTCGACAAGCTGCACACCCACAAGATCGACGAGCTGGCCAGGCAGGGACGACTCCCACTCTCCGAACGCGACGTCGAGCGCTGGGCCGTCTCCCTCGACGTGGTGAGCGTAGCCACCAACCGGTTGTACGCCATGCTGATGAGTGACGAGGACCTGCGTAGCTGGGCCGACATCGAATACTTCAGCGCCTGGACCCTGCAGGAGAAACTGATCGCCGGCTGGTATCCCGCTCCCGGCGAGACCTCCCCAGACATTCCGGCCGCCTCCGGCCTCACCGACGACGTGCCCGACGAGACAATCCTCTACGAAGACGACGAACGACTCGCGCGGCGCGAAACGGCGTCCCAGCCGGTCTCGCAGGAAGCCTCTCCGCGGGCCGGCCGCAGGCAGGAGGTGACCGCCGTCCTGGACGCCTTCCGTGACGACCCGCTCGGTGACCGTGGGCCCTACGGAACGGACACCGACCGCCTCGTCCAGGCCACCCATGACCTGCTGCACACCCTGAACGAAAACGGCACACGGCAGCGGGTGCGTGGGGTTCTGGACCTGCTTCTCGAAGGCTCTCCGCTGCTGGACGGCTCCCTGCCACCGCCCGCCCGCCGACACACCGGAGAACCCGACCCGGCCGACGTTCCCGGCAGTCTCCCCTGGTACGACCGCACCACCAAGCGGCTGGAGTTCACCCTTCTGCTTGCCGCGCTGCACCAGCGCCTCGACCGGCTCACCTTCCTGTGGCCCCAGGTCGAGGCCGCGCTCAACCTCGACTCCACCGACAACGAGCTCTCCAGGCGCCCACCGCTCGACTACGCCCCGATCGTCCCCGAAGCCCCGATGGGCAACGTCATCGGTTTCCAGTACCTGCCCGAGGAGCAGGACCGGGATCCCGAGGGCCGCCGCAGCGGCACCCTGCGGTTCTTCCGATGTGCCGGGGTGGGCCGGGAGCTGCTGCTGTCGCTGCCCAGCCTGGGCGCCGTCCCCTCCACCGGGCACCCGGGACCCCATGTGTTGTTGATGTCGGGCACCAGTTGGGCGGGCACGTCCACACGCGCCCATGTCCTGGCCCCCGTCAAGGCGGTGCTCAAGCCGGATCCCCATGCCCTCGAAGCCATCCGGAACACCGTCTTCCGTACGCACTTCCTCTATGACGACGACAACACCCCGCTGAGCCTGTCGGGCCAGGACCAGGCCGTGCGACCGGCGGTGCTGCGCCAGATGATCGCTCGCCTCGGCCGTCCCGGTCGTGGCGGGTTGCCCGGCCCGCTCGAACAGGAGCTCGCCCTGATCGGCGACGACAGCCGCCGCAGGGCCCTGATGCTGGTCGGCAGTTACCGGGAGGCGACCGCCGCCGCGGACATGCTGCAGGAGATGGAGCGCTGGCGCGGCCGGGTCCGGGTGCTCGCCGCCGACGACGCCGACCTGGAGCAGGCCGTACGGGGCGGGGGCCTCGGCTCCGACGGCCGCGTCCACGCCGCCGCCGTACGCCGGGGAGACCTGGCCTCCTTCGCCGAGGACCCGGACGCCGAGCTTCTGGTAGCCCCGCTGATGGCGATCGAACGGGGTCACAACATCCTCAACGCGCGACGCACCGCCGCCTTCGGAACCGTCCTCTTCCTTGCTCGCCCTCATCCCCGGCCCGACGACCTGTCCCTGTCGATCTTCGCGATCAACGACTGGGTGGCCCGCTTCGTACGCGACCACCCCGACCTCGTAGGAGCCACCTTCGGGGATCTGGTGGCCAAGGCGGAGGGTCTCGACGCGGCGGGGCTCGCCTTCCGCCACGAGGCCCGCCGTGAGTGGCGCAGGCTGCTCTCCCGCCGCTACGTCTACTCCCGGCTCGCTCCCGCGGAGAAGCGGGCCTTCGCCTGGGACCAGCTGGTGGCGATCTGGCAGGTCATCGGACGCCTGGTGCGTGGTGGCGTCCCGGCCAGGGTGGTCTTCGTGGATGCCAGGTTCGCCCCGCGATACGCGACGGCGACCGCACCGGGAGCCGGCACCGCGCGGACCGCTCGTCTCAGCGGCCCCGGCGACGGCCTGCTGGCCGAGCTTCGGGCCGTTCTCGCCCCCTATTTCGCCGCCGACGCCGACCTCGGACTCTTCGCCGACCCGGCGGACCCCGCCCTCGTACAGATGCTCTATCAGCCGCTCTACGACGCGCTCTGCGGAATGACCGCCGGTCCCGCCCGTCCCTGACAGAACCCTCACACCCCAGGAGCCCCCCGATGGGATTCACCTACGACGAGATCCGCCGCGCCGCCTACCTCCTCGCCCCTGGCGCCGCACCGCTGACCGCCCGGTACCGTGCCCTGCCCTTTCCCGAACAGTGGCGCGACAGCCTGCTGGCATTGTGCAATACGGGCCGGGACACCGAAGCGGAGCCGTACCGCACCGTCCCCACCTACCGCATGGACGGCGTGCTGCAGAGTCTCGCCCCCGACCTGGTGGTGCGAGGGCGAGGCTCGGAGAAGCACGGCCAGGAGAAGGACTTCTGGCTCTATGCGCCCGCCGACATCCCCCACCCGCTGCCGGAGGCGGCGTTCGAGCGACTGCTCACCGCCTGGGTGCGCAATCTGCGCCCGGAGCCGGAACACCGTGCGAGAGTCGTCGAGACCCTCGCCGAACTGCGCGCCGACCCGCCGCGCTGGTCCGAGGTGGAGGTGGATCTGCTGGGCTGCGACACCACCGACGGAGGCACCGCGCTCCCCCTCGGCAGGCAGTTCCAGCTCGCCACCGACCATCTGGCACGCCGCGTCCTCGCCTTGCCGCCCTACGACACGGGCGCCGGGCTTCTGCGGTTCAGGGCCGTTCCGCGCGGCCCCCGTCAGCAGGGCGCGGAGCTGATGTCGCAACCTCTGCCGCACCAGGGCAAGGACCGCACCTGGTGGTTCTCCGTCGTCATCAACATCTCTTTGCACACCGTCCCGTTCTCACCGCACCCCCGACTGCACATCCACACGAGCCTGAGGCGGTGGGCCACCCATCCCGGCTCGAACGGCCGCCTCTATCTCCCCTTCCGCCGCGACACGTCGGTCTACCTGCGCCCGACCGTACCCTGGCTTCCGGGAACACCCACCTGCGAGCGTTACGCGGTGGCCCGGCTCACCTGGAACCGCGACGAGCGGGCCCACGGCTGGCGCGAGGCGGGCCCCGCCGGAATCCTGCGGGCCATCGCCCTCGGGCACCCCTTCCCCGACCCTGCGGAGTTGCTCACCGCGCCCGAGCGATGGATCGGCGAGGGGTCCGGTGTGCGTGCCGCCGTGGTGCACAGCAACCACATGGGCCAGCACGGTGTCAAAGCCGGTCTGATGCCCAACCAACGCTCGCAGATCGTCGAGTGGGCCGAACAGGCACTTCCCGCGGGGCTGCTGCGCGCTCCCGACCTGAGGCGCAGCGGAATCTCCTCGAATACGCCGGCCAACGCGCGTCCCAAGCCTCGGGGAGACGCCAAGAAGGCTGAGGAGGTGCGAACCGCCCATGCTCGCCGCGCCGCCCTCGCGGTCGCCATACGATCCCTGTCTGGCGAAGAGACACCGTCTACCGGCGCCCCGGTCATGGAGGCCCGTCTCCTGTGGCAGACCGCCACCATGCGCGACACGGCCATCGCAGCCCTTGCCGAGGTGCTCGCCCTGGATGGTGACGGCGACACTCCCGCTGTTGAGGCCTTCGACACGGCCAAGCCCGGTGACCCGGTCCTCCTCCGCTGGGAGACGCCTGAACTCGCCGTCCGGCTGCGTTGCCTGCCTCTGTCCGGAGGTCTCGCCGATTCCCTCGGCATCGACCCGGCGACCCGCGGCAGGGAGCGGGCTCTCGCCGCGGCCATCACCGCCCGCCGGGCCGCCGTGGCCGATTTCCTGACCGCCGACGGCGCCGATCCGGACTCCGCGGCCCTCGCTCTGGTGGAGATCGACCGGCGGGCCGACTTCACGACCCCGGCCCACGATCCCAAGTTCGCCCTGCGGCTGGGCTGTGCCGACGCCGGAGTGGTCACCCAGTTCACCGCCGTCCCTCGAAAGGCGAGGGGCTACAACTCCGAGAAGAACGCGGCGCACCGCGCCCGTTCGGCCTGGCTGGACGGGCTCCGCCAGCTTGGTGTGCGGGTGGTACCCGAGCACACACTGGGAGACCGGCTTCCCTCCGATCTCCACTATGCCGCCGTGTGGATGGTGAAGCGTCGTGCCGACGGTCCCACCCGGGTGGCCCGGCACACCCCGGTCACCGTCCTGGTGAGTCCTTCGGAGCCTGGATCAGGCCAGGCCGTGATCCGTGGCTGGGACCCGGAACAGCGCGCCTGGATCCCGTACCCGAAATTCCTGCTCCGGCTGACCAGGATCGCCGAGCTCCCCGGCATGCCGGACGAGATCGACGAGGGCCGCGCACCCGGCGCGTCAGACGAGGTCGAGGATGATCCCGCGCTCGGCACGGAGATGTCCCCGCCTCCGGTTGGCGACGGGCGCCCCCAGCCCCGCGTCACCTTCCAGGAACGGCGCCGGAAAGGGAACGAACAACGCGCGCAGACCGCCCGTTACCTGCAGAAGATGCTCCGCTCCCTGCACGGCCGCCCCACCCTGCTGCTCGCCCACTCCCAGAACGGCCGGGCGCACTGGCCCTGGCTCCAGGACGGTCAGGTCGTACAGGATCTGATCAGGGCTGGTCACGCGTCGGCCGGTCGGCTCGACCCTGATCTGCGGCTGGTCCGGGTGCGCGACGCGAGCGGGCGCGAGACGCCTCAGTGGTGGGGAATCGGCAATCCCTCCGGGGTCAACGGCCTCGCCGCCGGCCTGTGGACCGAGGCCCCTGGTTCGCGGGTCTTCTACAGCACCAGCGACAAGGCCGGAACCTTTCGTGCCTCCTCTGTGGAGGCCGACAAACTTGCCCCTCGCCCGCTGCGAATGGGAACACGTAAAGGCGAGCTGACCATCGACACCGAGATTCCCGCCTGGAACCCCGCCCTCATGGAGGTCACCGTCCTGGGCTGCCACCCGGCCTTTTCCAACGAAGAGGGAGACACTCCCGAAGCCCTGGCCATGGCCGTCCACCAGCTGCGTCAGGCGGCCGACTATCTCGACGCCCTGTCCCTGCCTCTTCCCCTGCACCTGGCGGCGCTCGCCCAAGAGTACGTACTTCCCACACTCCCAGAGGAAGAGGAGGCCGTCGACGATCCAGCCGGCACCGATGATCGGGGGTAGACCGCGTGTTTCCTGTCCGCGGACGGCACGCAGCAGCACCGACCGGTCTGTGGTCTTGCCCTCCGCTCCCGATCTACTCAGCTAATCCGGTAATAGCGATAGATAACGCACAACGGGCGAAACCACAGGCCCCCATGGCGGAGAATGCGGGGTTTACGCGTCGCTTTCTTGTGACAAAACTACACAATTTACGTTTTTCGTATGATTTGCAACATCTCGCAAGGATGATGCGTAACGGCAGAGCCGTCTCATTATGGGAACGGTCCATGCACAAGCAGCCTTGCAACTACTAACATCTCGCCCACCAGAGGCCGTTTCCATGAAGAGAGGCTCCTGTTCGCGCGCGACCTGCGGTCTTCTCCGGTCTTTTCGTCGATCCCTGACGGCGTTCGCGACGCCGAGGCGTTACCTTGCCGAGCCCCCTTCCTGGCCTGCGCCGGCCCCGAGACACAAGCCATACGACTCGAAGGAGAGCTGAGTGAGTGCGCAGCAGTCCCTGGCCCGCGACCCCCAGCTGGTCGACTCCACCACGCGGCTGGTCGAGTTTCTCCGTGACCTGGCATCGGCTCGTCGCGTCCCGATCAGGGATCTTCGCAACTACAGTCAGGTCCTGTGGCTGATAGACCTGCCGAACGAGGTCGAACCACACAGCGAGGCCGGACCGGGCGAGGTGTTCCTCTCCATCGATCACATTCGGAACACACCGCCTCTCAGCCTCCCGGACGAACTTCACGGATGGATACGCCACGAGGAGATCATCGACGCCGAACTGGACGCTCCCCAACTGTCCAAAACCGGTCCGCGTCGCGTCGAGGAAACCGACGAGAACGGGAAGACGGTGTCTCGATGGGAGACCCAACAGGACCGGCCCGATGTGGTCAGGGCCTACGACAGGTGGGTGCCCCACTGGCAGGTGTGGGCTGATCGGGAACGCGATCACCTACGGCAGCAGCGCTGGCACCGTGATCTCTACTCGATCTCCAATCAACTGGACCAGATCGACGATGAGTGGGAACTGGTGCTGGCGACCGGCTTGCTCTCCTGGATCGCCCCCGGCGGCACGCGTATCCGGAATCATCTCCTCACCACACGTCTTCACATTCGGGTCGATCAGGACACCGAACGGGTGCATGTTCTGCTGGGTGAGACGGCACCCATTCTCGAAGACCGTGAACTGCTGGCCGATCTCGATGCGTTCTTCCCGCAGCGGACCGACCATCTCCGTCGCCGCGTCAGGGAGGGCGAAGGCATCGGACTGCGGAGTTCGGTGCCCCAGGTGCTGGAATCGTGGTGCGATCGTGCCCTGAACACGAATCCTCAACCCCGATACCAGCACGACTGGTCCCCTAACGCCATGTCCGCCAAAGAGGCGGAGATACGGCTGGCACCCGCGCTCGTACTCCGCAGGCGGAACCACGGCTCCCTGATCTCTTACTACGACCAGATGATTTCCACGCTGACCGGACCGGACGCCCAGACACCCCTCGGACTGGCACAACTCGTCAGCCCCCTCGAACCGGCGGAGCGTATGGCCTTCCTTCGAGAGAGGGAGAGCACACCGGGAGACACCCTCAGGCGGGATCCACTGTTCCCACTCGCCGCCAACCCCGAGCAGCAGACGATCATGACGCGTCTGCGCTCGGACAACGGCGTCGTCGTCCAGGGTCCGCCCGGAACCGGAAAGACCCACAGCATCGCCAACCTGCTGTCGGCACTGCTCGCGCAAGGACAGCGTGTGCTGGTCACCAGCCAGAAAGGCCAGGCACTCCGAGTCCTGCGGGACAAGCTCCCACCGGAGATAGCCGCGCTGTGTGTCTCCATGACCGATCTCGGCCGCGGCGGCTCCGCGGAACTCGAGGGCGGCATCAAGGCACTGTCGAACCGCTTCTCGTCCTTCGACCCCGTCCGCCAGGCCAAGAGCATCGCCGAGAAGCGACACCAACTCGAATCCGCCCGCCGTATGACCGCGGAACTGACCGAGCGGGTCCGCGCGTTGCGTGAGTCCGAGACCTATCAACATCCCGAGATCGCCACCGGCTACTCCGGGACCCTCTCCGCCGTGGTCCGGCACCTGCGGCAGGAAGAACCAGATTGCCGGTGGATGCCGGTCCCTCTGTCGGCCTCGGCTTCGCCCGCACCGCCCATCTCCCCCGGTGAGGCCGCGGAGCTCATCACCCTGCTCTCCGAAGAGACTCCTCGGCGCAGAGCCAGGGTCGCGCAGCGAATCCCCGATGTGACGACACTCCCGGGGGCGGAGACGCTCAAGGCACTGATCGCGGCAGAGGCCGCTGCCCAGAACATGGCCCGGCAGGCACAAACGGATATCTCCGCACGACTTGAGCACCTCGACTTCGAACTGATCACCCGGCTGGAAACCATCGCGGCCAATGTCACTCTCCGTCTGCGACAGCTCGGCCTGCCCGAGGACGCATCCGTCTGGGATCCGTCCGACTGGACGGTTCGCGCACTGGCCGACGGGTTCGGTGGACGCGAGACCGCCGTGTGGAATCAGCTGGCGGCCCACACCGATCGCCTTGACGCGGCCCGGAACGCGATCCACCACATCGGCTACCGCGAAATCCAGCACCCCTCGTTGGACACGCCGGGCGCGACGGGCTCCTATCTTGAGGCCATTCGAGGGCTGCACGACCACCTCGCCGCGGGCAATCAGCTCAAACGCGGCCCGTTCCGGCCGGCCGTACAAAAGCAGGCGGAGCCGTGGCTGGCCGGCATGTCGGTCGACGGGATCACACCGTCCAACGCAGAGCTTCTGTCCCTGGCCATCACCGAGGTGGAAGGCCGGGCGGCGGTCGGCGAGCTTCTGCGCGGGTGGGGGTTGGTCGGGGTGACGTTTCCACAGGACCAGTCCCTGCACCGTACGGTCGCACAACTGAGCGACGCCTTCGACCGGCTCCGCCAGGTGCGTCAGATCATGCCGGGAGTGGCGGAGACGGGACAGCTTCTCGCTTCGACCGGCATACACATCAGACTCGACACTCCCGCGGAATGGTCGTCGTACGTGACGGCCCTGCACGCCGTTCGGCTTCAGATAGAAGCAGAGCGGGCCACTTCGGCACTCGACGACCTCCACGTGGCGCTCCAGCACGAAGCTCGTCTCGGCGCTCCGCCCCCGGAACTCCTGGAGGCCGGACACGCGGTGGCCGTACGCGATGGCATCACCTACCAGCTGTGCCTGACCTCTCTCATCGACGCACACCGCGAACAGGCCGAGCAGCGACGCTGCGACGAGCTCGCGAGCCGAGTGCGCGACACCCACCCCGCCCTGCTAGGGCCTGTACGGGGTTGAGATCAGAAGGATTCGTATGCGCGGTGCTCTGCCGTGCTGGTAGGCCATCACCATGGCGCGTGGAGACCTCACCG